>CAYPZL010000063.1:0-26673 GCA_964415045.1 uncultured Pirellulales bacterium
GACTCCTGGTGGCCGCATGAAAACCAATACAAAAATCAGTCAACTTGAGTATGATTCTGAGCCGTTTCATCGTCGTACCCTTTCGCTATTCACTTGTCTTGTTGCTGCACCGCCTATTCTACCACGCCGCCGCAAGGCACGAAGCGTTTTTTTTGCAGCCCGCACGGTTCCACAAGGATATACCCCCCAAAATGGTCATCTTGCCGGTGAATTCGCAACCGGGCAACTTGTATGGGCATACGAAGTGGAGAACTCCGCCATCGCCGCACCGACGTCTGCCGCTGCCATGCGCGCGTCGGGGTGTTCGCAGAAGTATCCGTGTATCGGTTTGCAGGCGGGGGCTCTGGCGGCTTTCGCGCGGTCTTTGACAGGGGGGCGGGGTTTGGTATAATCCGGCGGGCCGGGGCGGGTCGTAGCCGAGCCGGCTTTTGTTGTATGCAGGCCCTGTAGCTGCGTCGGAAAGGCGTTCTGTTTGTGACCGAGGGAAGCAATAGAGTGATATCGTTTTGGTCTGGGCTTGCGCTGGTGGTGATTGCGTTCCTTCCCGGGTGTAAGGAGCCGCAGGAGGCGGTGGATGTGTATCTCGACGCCGTCATGCTTCGGGAGATGGGCCAGGATGAGCTTGCCGCGGAAAAGCTCAAGACCGCTATCGAAATCGATCCGGGTTTCGTCCAGGCCCATTCCGAGTTGGGGAAGGCATACCAGGGGCTGGGAAGGCACGAAGAGGCCGTGGCGGCTTTGCGGACGGCGACGAAGCTGGATCGCGGGTCGTTTGAGGACCATCTGAATCTGGCGAAGAGCTATCAGCAGTTGAGCAGGTTCCCGGCGGCGGCCCGGACATACGCCCGCGCCGCCGAGCTGGATCCCAACAGCGTCGATGCCCTGATAGGAGCGGCCCGGTGCTATCTGGAGGCGGGCGATTCGGTGCGGGCCCTGACATATTGTGAAGCGGCGAAGCAGACGGAGCAAGAGCCGCAGAGAGTGCTGCCTCTGCTGGCCCGCATCCATGAGGCTCAGAAGGACTACGAACAGGCGATCCGGGCATACCGGCGTTGGCTGGCCTTGGAGCCCGACAACGTCGAGGCCCTGCTGGCGCTGGGCCTGGCGCACATGAAGGCCGGACAATACGATCGCGCACGGGAGGTGCTGGCCAGACTCGCGCAACAACAGCCGTGCGACGGCAGGGCATTTCGGCATTTAGGGTATTGCCTGATCAAGCTCGAACGGATCGGGCAGGCGATCGAGATGTATCAACGGGCGATCGAGATCGATGGGGAGGATTGGGAGGCGCACCGGGGTATGGGCGTGGCGTACATGGTCCAGTCGCGCCGGGCCGGCGATAGCCGACTGGAGGCGCGGGCGCTGCAGCACTGGCGTCGTTCGCTGGCGATCCGGCCGGACCAGCCAGGGAGGGAAACGCTGGAGAAACTAATACGAGAACATTCGCAAGCGACGAACCCACTGCGAGGATTGGATTATTAAAGCTATGCAAGCAAGCAAGGAAGGACAGACCGATCAGGTTGCTCCGGGCCGGTGGCTGCCGGATCTGCGCAAAATAGAGTTTCCGGATCGGACGGCGCACCTGATTTTCTGGCCCGTTGCGCTGCTTGGATTGGGGCTGGATCTGTGGACCAAGAGCGCGGTCTTCGCCTGGCTGCGGACCAGGCCGGGCAATGTCGTGGAAATCATCGACGGCGTTTTGACCCTCCGCATCGCGCTAAATGACGGCGCCGCCTTTAACATCGCGGCGGGGAAGCAGTCGCTTCTCATTACCGTCTCGGCCATCGCTCTCGTGGTCATACTGGGCGTGTTCCTCTTGGGCGGGATGAAACAGCGAGTCGCTCAGGTGGCGCTGGGGCTTTTTGCCGCCGGAGTGTGCGGGAACTTGTGGGACCGCGCCTTCAATGACGGACTCGTGCGGGACTTCATCGACGTGGTGTACTGGCCGGGGCGGCATTGGCCGTCGTTCAACGTGGCCGACTCCATGCTCTGTGTCGCCGTGGGGCTGCTCGTGGTGACGACTCTGTTTACTGACTTGTCTTGTCGAAAACATGATCCGCCACAAAGATAGGGGCGTTCGTGGCGGCACAGAGGGCGATGGCGTCTGAAGGACGCGAGTCGACCTTGACCGTATGCCCGTCCACGTTGAGGTGGATCTTGGCATAGAAGGTATGGTTGCGGAGGTCGTCAATGACGATCCGTTCGATCTTCGCGCCGAGGTGCTCGATCACGCTGGCGAGCAGGTCGTGCGTCATCGGCCGGGGCGGCTTGATCCCTTTCAAACGACGGTCGATGGCGAAGATCTCGACGATGCCGATCACGATCGGAAAACCACGCGTCCCGTGACGTTCCTTCAAGACGATAATCTGCTGATCGGACGTTTCGTTGATGATAATCCGCGACAGCTCAACTTCCACATCCATGGGAATCCCCTTTGAATCTCAGTCGTCCAGTTCGGCAAGATGCGTCTCAACGGCCTGGAGCTGCTCCTGTAGCTGTTGCAGCCTCTGCCTTGCCTGGGCGACGACTTCGGGCTTTGCTTTGGTCACGAAGTTTTCATTGGCCAGTTTGCGTTCGACGCCGTTCTTCGCCTGTTCGAGGTCCTGCTTCTGTTTCTGAAGCCGGGCGCGTTCGGCCTGGGGATCGATCATATCGTGGACGTAGACCTGGGCCTCTTCCACGATAGCGGTCGCGGCGTTTCCGGGCTTCTCGGTTCCGGCCGCGGCGTGAAATTCGTCCAGGCCGGCCAACTGACAAACGAGCGAGCGGTGAGCATTCAGCGTTTCACAGACGTCCTGCGGCCCGTTAGCTGATGCGGTCAGCCGTTCACCCGGGGCCTTGTTGTACTTGTTCCGGATGTCGCGAATCGCCCGGACGATCTCCTGCACGGTCGCGATCTGCGCCTCGACGGTCTCATCGACCAGGGAATCGAGGCGGTCGGGCCACTGCGACACGACCAGAGCCTTGCCGCCGTCGGCAGGGGCAAGGCCTTCGAGCTTTCGCACCGGGGCAATCTCGGCAAGCTTCTGATAGATGCCTTCGGTGATGAAGGGCACGAACGGATGGAGCAGACGCAACGTGTTGTCGAGAACGAAGGCCAGGACGTTCTGTGCGATGGGCCGCTCGGCGTCGTCTCTCATTCGCGGCTTGGCCCATTCCAGGTACCAATCGCAAAAGTCGTTCCAGAAGAAACGGTACAACTGGCTCAGCGGCTCGCTGAACTTGAACGCCTCCAGCGAATCGGTGACGGCCGCCAGGGTGCTCGCCAGGCGCGAGAGAATCCAGCGGTCGGTGATGTCCATCCGGCTCGCGTCGAAGCCGGTGGTGTCAACGCCTTCCATGTTCATCATGGCGAAGCGCGACGCATTCCACAGCTTGTTGCAGAAGTTGCGCCCGATGTCGAACTTGGGCGAGGTGTTGACCTTGCGCCCGTCGGGCAGCGTCATTTCCGCCACCGGCATGCGAATGTCCTGCGTGTCCGTGGTCATGCTGGCCAGGGTGAAGCGCATGGCGTCGGCGCCGTGGCTGTCGATGGCCACGAGCGGGTCGATGCCGTTGCCGAGGCTCTTGGACATCTTGCGTCCTTCGCCGTCCTGGATCATGGCGTGGATATATACGTCGCGGAACGGAATGTCGCCACAGCAATACTGGCCCATCATCACCATGCGCGAGACCCACAGCGTGATGATCTCGCGGGCGGTGCACAGGACGTCGCCCGGATAGAAGGCCTCGACCTCCGGCGTCTCCTCGGGCCAGCCTAACGTGCTGAAGGGCCACAACGCCGAGCTGAACCACGTGTCCAGAACGTCGTTGTCGCGACTCCAGCCTTCGGCTTCCAGACGCTGCTCGACGTCCTCGTTGCCGGGAGCGACGCAGACATACGTCACAGGGCCTTCATCCGAATCGCCCCTTTCGGATCGGAGGGCGTCGGCGTATTGCGTGAGTTCGGATTTCAGCGTTTCGTCGTCACCGGGCTTCGACCAGATGGGAATTCGGTGTCCCCACCAGAGCTGGCGGCTTATGGGCCAGTCGCGGAGATTCTCCAGCCAGGTCTGGTAGGTCTTGGCATAGCGCTGCGGGATGAATCGCAGGCGCCCGTCCAGCAGCGGTTTCAAGGCCAGGCCCGCCAGCGAATTGAGCGGGACGTCGGTGCCCTCGATGAGGCCCTCGCCGAACGTCTCGGCCAGATGCGGGATGGGCTTCTTCACCGCGATGTACCACTGATCGGAGAGGTACGGCTCGACGGGGACGTGGCTGCGATAGCTGTGCCCGACTTCGTGCGTGTACTCGCGCACCTCCTGCAAGAGATTCTCCTGGCGGAACCACTCGACGACGGCCTCGCGGGCCTCGAAGCGGTCCATGCCGATGAGATTCTCCACATCCGGATTCTTGATCTGGTCCCAGTCCCCCCAGCCGTACTTGTCGCTAATCGAGCCGTCGGGCGCCATTACGTTGAGAAACACGTAGTCGCGGGGGTCTCCCGCGTAGTTGATTGGTGCTACGGCATCTGCAATCTCCGCGTAGTGTCGCTCACCGATGGCGTAATCATCCGGGTCGTGGGCGGGCGTGACCTTGAGGAATCCGGTGGAGAAGCGGGCCTTTTCGTCTTCACTGTCGGGGTCGGGCAGGACGACGTGGTCGTCGGCGACGATGGGAATCATGCGACCGACGATAGGCAGCCGGACCCTCTTTCCGACGAGGTGCGCCGCGCGGGGGTCGGCGGGATTCATCGCCACCGCGGTGTCGCCGAGCATCGTCTCCGGGCGCGTCGTGGCGACCGTCACGTGCTCGATGCGCGTGCCCTCGATTTCCACGGGCTCGGCCAGCGGATAACGCATGTACCAGAAATGTCCCTGGACGGTTTCGTGCTCGACCTCGTCGTCGGCCAGTACGGTTTGCGTGGCCGGGTCCCAGTTGACCAGGCGCTTGCCGCGATAGATCAAACCGTCCTTGAAGAGGTTGAAGAAATTCGCGCGGACCGCCCTGGCGCACACCTCGTCCATTGTAAAGCGCGTACGCTGCCAGTCGCAGGAGCAGCCCATGGCCTTGAGCTGTCCGAGGATGCAGGCTTCGTATTCGTCCTTCCACGCCTGGACGCGCGCGACAAACTCGTCGCGCTGGAAGTCGGTGCGGCGCTTGCCTTCTTCGGCGAGGATGCGTTTCTCCACGACGGTCTGCGTGGCGATGCCGGCATGGTCGGTCCCGGGCATCCAGAGCGTGTTGTATTGTTGCATCCGGCGAAAGCGGATGAGAATATCCTGCAGCGTGTTGTTCAGGGCGTGTCCGAGGTGCAGGGCGGCCGTTACATTGGGCGGCGGAATGACGATGGTGAACGCCTTGGGCTCACCCGTCTGACGCCCGGGCTCGGCGTGGAAATAGCCGCCGGATTCCCACAACGCGCCTACGCGGGCCTCGACGCTCTTTGGATCGTACACCTTGGACAACTGCTCTGTCATGACGTATCCAACTCAACAGTGATCGAAAAAAAATCCGGCAGACGCGCGCCTGCCGGAATGTATGGTAATCTCGAAAAGCGGTTGTGTAAAGGGCCCGAGGCCACCTTCCAGGCGCATCGACGGGCCACAAGAGGTTAGTCCAGAGTCATCGTCATCAGGAACTCGGCGTTGGTGCGAGTCTTGGCCAGGCGGCTTTTGAGCAGTTCGACGGCCTCGACGGGATTCAGGTCGCTCAGCACTCGGCGAAGACGGTAGACCAGCTCCAGCTCTTTCGGATCGAGCAGCAGTTCCTCGCGGCGCGTTCCGCTGCGACTGATGTCGATGGCCGGCCAGACGCGCCGATCCACGAGACGCCGGTCCAGGTGCAGCTCCATGTTGCCGGTCGCCTTGAACTCCTCGAAGATAACCTCGTCCATCTTGGAGCCGGTGTCGATCAGGGCGGTGGCGAAGATGCTCAGCGAGCCGCCTTCTTCGACGTTGCGGGCGGCGCCGAAGAACTTCTTCGGCATCTGCATGGCGCCGGCGTCGACACCCCCGGTCAGGATGCGGCCGGAGTGAGGGGTCTCATTGTTGTAGGCGCGGGCCAGACGCGTGATCGAGTCCAGGAGGATGACCACGTCCTGGCCGTACTCGACCAGACGCTTCGCTTTTTCGATCACGATCTCGGCCACCTGGCAGTGACGCGAAGCGGGCTCGTCGAACGTCGAGCTGATGACCTCGACGTGCTCGCCGGTCTTACGCTCCATTTCCGTGACTTCTTCCGGCCGCTCGTCGATCAGCAAGATGATCAGCTTGACTTCGGGATGGTTCGTCGTAATCGCGTTGGCCATCTTCTGCAGGAGGATGGTCTTGCCCGTTCGCGGCGGTGCCACGATCAGGCCACGCTGTCCCTTACCCACCGGCGTCACGATGTCGATGATCCGCATGTTCAGCTCTTCCGTGTTCGTTTCCATGATGAAACGATCTTCCGGATGCAGCGGAGTGAGATCGCTGAAAACGATCTTGTCGGCGAGCAGATCGGGATTCTCGTAATTGATGGCTTCCACCCGCAGCAGGGCGAAGTACTTCTCGGAGTCCTTGGGCGGGCGGATCTGTCCGGAGACGATGTTGCCCGTGCGCAACCCGAAGCGTCGAATCTGTGACGGCGAGACGTAAATGTCGTCGGAGGACGAGAGGTAATTGTAGTCGGGATTTCGGAGGAAGCCGTATCCATCCGGCAGAACCTCCAGGACGCCCTCGCCGTACATCAGGCCGCTTTGACGGATGCGCTCCTTGAGGATGCGAAAGATCAAATCCTGCTTCTTCAGCGCGCTGTACTCGCTGAGACCCTCTCGCTTGGCCATCTCGTGCAGCTCGGCTACAGTGAGCTTCTGCAGATCCGTCAGGTACAAGTTGCCCTTCTTGATGCGCTCGTATTTGGCGTGCGTGGACTCTTCCTCGGTAAGCTCGCCGTTCTCAACAGCCTCCACATCCTCCGCCGGCTCGTCAATCGTGGCGGTGGCCGTCGAGGCGGACTCCGCCGTCTGCTCGACAGCGGTCTTGGTGGCAGCCGTTCTCTTCTTCGTCTTCTTTTTCTTCTTCTTGGTTGTTTTGGCCTTAGCCATAACTGCTCCTTCTTTACCTTACGCGAGTTCCGCTGTCACCCTTGCCTCCGTACGTACAGGTGTGAACGGTATCCCACAGATGCGGGCGACGTGCCCGTCGTCTCATGTGAACAGCCTTCTCTTTGCGGTTCAGCACGATCGGGGTCCTGAGCTGCACGGCTCCGGAGATGTTGCTCGAGGAGAACCCAATAAGAAGCGTAACTTCCTACTGAACCACACTAACTATTCTTAGTTATGTCAGAGAAGATATTCTTGATTTGCCTGACTAATGTCGAGAAGTCAGAATTGTTGTCAATGGTATTATCGGCCAGCCTTTTCTTCCTGTCCAGGGAAATCTGAAAATTTTCGCGAATTTTGATATCCCGTTCGCCCGCCAGTCCTTTGCATCTGGCCCGGTGCCGCCTTCGGGCTCGGTCGCAGTCCACAAAGATGATCCTGTCACAGCGGCCGGCCCAGCCGACTTCCACGAGCAACGGCATATCCAGCACGATCGCTTTGACCCCCGGATTCCGGTTGTAGCGTTCTATCAACTCCTCGGTCTGCCGGAGTACGCGAGGGTGGATGACGTCGTTGAGTCGCCGGAGCTGTCCGGCGTCCGCGAACGCCATTGACGCCAGCTTCCCGCGGTCAATCGCACCGGAAGCGTCCAGTATCTCCGGGCCGAAAAGGTGGACAACCTCATCCCGGAAGGAATCCTCCTCAAGCAGATCGTGAGCCATTTTGTCGGCGTCTATCACCGCGCAACCCAGCTTGGCAAACTCCTCTGCGACAGTGCTCTTGCCGGAGGCGATACCGCCGATAATCGCAATCAATGGCTTGTTCGTCGGATTGCCCACCGTTCAGCCGCGTGGCCACCCACTCCCAAATTCCTGGCGTATTCTACTGTCTTTGTACGCAGATGTCAAGTCGTTAGCGGAGGATTCTGAAATAATTTATGCATCGGCGTTTGCCCGCCCGGCAGAGGGTTCGCCGCCGCTCACTGGCGGAGTTGGGGAAGCTGCCTGCGAATGGCCTCGATTTCTTCGTCGGGAACCGGCACTCCCAGCTTCTGCGCGAGGTCTATATGTTTCCAGGCAAGCTCATATTTCTGGAGGCGGTAAAAGCCGTACGCCAGTCCGTGATGCGCATCCCCAATCTGGGGGCTGAGCTTGACAGATCGAAGATAGGCTTCGACGGCCTGCTCGAAGTTGCCTTTACTGGAATACGCGGAGCCGAGGTTGAAGAGTATCCATGCGTCATCGGGTTTGACGCTGGCGGCTTTTTGATACTGTTGGATGGCCGCGTCATAGTCTTTCAGGGCGAAGTAGGCGTTGCCGAGGTTCACCAGGGCTGCGAGCATGTCGGCGTCGATGCGCAAGGCTTCCTTGTAGGCGTGGACTTCATCGGTGATGCGGCCCTGTTCCCGGAAGCAGAGACCCAGGCCATAATAGGCCTCGGCGAGATCCGGCTGCAAGCTCAGGGCGGCGCGAAACTCACGGCCCGCCTTGGCATAATCGCCGATTCGGTAATAGACGTCGGCGAGCTGATTGTGCAGTTGCGCATCGGCCGGATCGATGGCGATGGCCTGGCTCAAATACGACAGGGCCTCGCCGTACTCTTCCCGGCGCGTGTACGCCAGGGCCAGGTTCCGGTAGGCATCGGTGAAATTCGGGTCGCGATCGAGGGAACGCAAGTAAGACAATTCCGCCTCGCCGATGCGATCCAGATCCATGTACGCGTTGCCCAGATTGTTGTAGGTCTTCGGGTCGTTGGGATTCAGTTGCAGCGCCGCGCGGTATTGCCGGATCGCATCGTCCGGGCGGCCCTTCTGGAGATAAATGTTGCCTAAGTTGGCGCGCGACTCCGACAGCGTGGGATTGATCGCGACGGCTCTTTCGAGGGCGAGCATCGCGGTGTCCCTGGCACCGGCGTCGTTATAGACGTTCCCGAGGTTGTTGAAAAAGCAGCCCAGCGTCTGTCGCTTGGTAAGATTCTTCATGTAGACGACGTCCCGGCCGTTTTCGGGCACGTTGAACTTGACCATGTAGTGATCGTCCGGAGGGCTGGCGCCGTTGCTGGTGGTCTCGATGTTGAAACGGACGTTTCCGGAGTCGTAGCGGACGAAGAAATGGCCGGGGACGACAACGCCGTACAGCTCCAGTCCCAACCGCTCGGCCAGAGCCAGATAAAGGATGGAGAGACTCAGACAATAGCCCCGGCGGTTGTCCATGACCGAGTGAAGGAAAAGGTCGTTGGGGTCGTTCGCGTGCGAGATCGTTTTGAAGCCCAGCTCGTTGAACAGGTAGTCGTTGATGATCGGGATGGCACGAAAGCCCATGCGGAGCCGCTGCTGGCGCACCCGGTCACGAATCTCGATCGCCATTGCGTCCAACTGCTCCAGATAACGCCGGCCCAAGACCATATCGCTCCAGTACTCCGAGGCGATCAGGGTGGCGGTCGCCAGATCAAGCTCGTCGTCGCGCAGTCGCAGGACTTGATCAAGCGAGCGCACGTACAGGCCCGCCTTGCCCGCATTGGCCAGGGCGCGACTCTGTCCCCGGACCGAGCCGAGAGACAGAGATGTGACGATGGTGAGAATTGCCAGGATTCTCTTCATTTGCCGTTCACTACCGTGTATTTTGCGTGATCAGGTCACCCTTGCCCTCACTCCGGCCGGCGCGCTATCGTGACCTCTGGATTTTCGTGTTACGTGCTTTCTATACGGTTTTTATCGTCCGGGAGTTCTCCGCCCTTGAGGCTTTCTCGCCGCCTGTGGGAGGAATTGCCCCCGGAAGGCGATTCCTTCTTGTACAATTGTAGCGGTCCGCGTAGTCTATGGGAAGGAAATTCAGGTTAAGGAGCAGAGTATGGATACGAATGAGATTGTGCGTTCCGGTGGACCGGGCAATGTGTGGACGGGGAAAGGCCAGGCGCGTGTCGCGATAACTCTGGCGGTCGTCTTGCTGCTGGGCAGTTTGTGGTTGACGGGTTGTCGATCGTCCGCTGGCTCCGGGGGGGATGCAGTGGCGTGCCAAGCCACCGAGGAAAAGGGCCCGACGGAAACGGTGCCCGCGCCTGACGGGGTTGCCGACGCGAAGAAGGAACCGGCCGACGCGGCGGGATTTCCCCTGGATCCGGGCGAGGAGATCAGCCTCTTCGACGGCAAAACGCTGGGGCAGTGGAAGGTCACCGATTTTGGCGGTCAGGGCGACGTCTACGTCAAGGACGGAGCCATCTACATGGAGATGGGCAGCTACACCACGGGGATCACCTGGACCGGCCCCGTCGTGCGCATGGACTACGAAATTACGCTGGAAGCCATGCGGGTGGAAGGCAACGATTTCTTCTGCGCGCTGACGTTTCCCGTGGCGGATAAGCCCTGTACGCTGGTGCTGGGAGGCTGGGGCGGCACCGTGTGCGGGTTGTCGAATATCGACTACTACGACGCCTCTGAGAATGAGACGACGCGCATCGTCGGCTTTGACAACGGGAAGTGGTACGCGGTGAAGCTTCGCGTCCTCCCGGATCGCATTCAAGCCTGGCTGGACGGGGAAGAGCTTGTGAACATAGAGACCACGGGGCGCAACATCGACATCCGGCCGGAGGTGGATTTGTGCCAGCCCCTCGGGGTGGCCACCTGGGTCACCACCGGGGCGGTGCGCAACATCCGCGTCAAGAAGCTGCCGGCGCAAGTCGAGTAGTTCCCGCTCCGGCGGGCGCTCTTCTCCACCCCGGGGATCCGGGTGTCTCCTCACTGGCCCATCGAGTCCATCGGGGCCGACGGCGTGACGGCGCGGTCCCGGAAGAGGTTGATCCGCGTCCAGCGTTTGCTCAGAAAGCGGCGGCGATTCGCCAGGCCCACGGTGACAATGCTCAACGCCGCCACGATCCACGGTCCAAGCGCTCCGAGGGACGGGAGAAGCCAGGCGACCAGGAAGCCGCCGGCGCCTAAGATGCCAAGGGCGCCGACGCCGGAGATGAAGGCGAGCCAGCGGGTATCACCGGCACCGCGCAAGGCCCCGCCATAGATGATCCGCGCCGCATAGAACATCTGGTAGATCGCCGCACAGATCAGCATCCTGGTGCCGATCTCGATCACCTGCGGATCTTCCGACCAGAACACCATGAGCGCGTCGCGCAGGAACCAAAAACAGGCGCCGACGAAGCCCATGTAGACCAGGGCCACTTTCAAACTGATATGTGTTTGTTTGAGGGCGAAGTTCTTTCTGCCGGCTCCGATCTGCTTGCCGACGGCGGCGGTCAGGGCCGTGGAGATTCCGACGATGGGCATGGCCGAGACGTTCGTATAGGAAAGGACCGCGCTGGTCGCGGCCAGCGCCTCCTTGCCAAATCTGCCGACCAACGCGAAGAGGATCACTCCCCAGACGGCGACGTTGACCATCAGGCCGACGCCGGCCGGCAGACCCACACCGAGCAGATCACGCATCTTCTCGACGTCCAGGAACCACGTTCGTCTGGATTGGAACTGCCGGTTGACCGGTCCACTGAGGAAGAGGCCGATGTTGATGAGGGCGGCCGCCGCGATTCCGATGAAGGTGCCCCAGGCCGCCCCGGCGATGCCCAGAGCGGGGAAACCGAACTTGCCGAAGATCAGGGCATAGTTGGCCAGGATGTTGACGACCTGTCCACAGAGGGACGAGCACATGGTGATGAAAGGCTTGTGAATGCCCATGAAGAACTGATTGCTGGACCAGTTGATGACCGCCGCGATGTGAGCGTAGAGCATGATGCGAAGGTAGATGACCTCCAGGTCGGCTACCGATTCCGGCTGACCCATCAGGCGGAAGATCAGCGGGGCCAGGGGCGACATAACGGCGACGACCACCAGAAAATACCCGAATCCCATGTACAGCATTTGCCAGAAGTAGTTGGCGCATTGGGCTTTTTCGCCCCGGCCCAGGCTCTGGCTGACGAAGGTGTTGAGGCTGGTGATCGCGCCCAGAGCGAACCCTCCCGGCAGAAAGCTGACGAATCCGGCCGGTAGCACCGCCGCCAGGGCATCCGTGCCCAGCCGAGAGACCATGAATCGGTCCACGAACTGCATGATCGTGAAGGAAACGGTGGAGACGACCATCGGGCCGGACAGCTTCAACATATAGAGAAGCGAAGTCTCGTAGTCGCGATGATCTGAGGGTGTGAAGGTCGGTTCCGACGTCATCAGGCCCCTTGCTTGCCCAGTCCCAGCTTCTCCAGTAGAGTCTGCGATGAGATTCCGTGTACCTGAACCCGTTTGACCGGGCTCGTTTGCCCGGCGGTGATGTGGACCGCGTTTTTCTTGACACCCAGCCGCTTGGCCAGAAACGCGACGAGACACTGATTGGCCTTGCCTCGTTCCGGTGCGGCGGCGATCTTGATCTTGATCATGTCATCGAGCAGCCCGGCTACGGCGGTCCGGCTGCTGCCCGGGACGATCTTGGCCGTGAACGTTACGCCGGCCGCATCTGTCTGGATCATCGGTTCACACATAGGGAGTAATTGCCCGGTCGGCGCTTACGTTACACTGCTTCGGCAGGGCGCGATGAGAAACGGCTGTACTTCTGCGATGATTACTCAACGTTTTCCCGCAGATTGGCGCCGATGGCTGATTGCACGTATTTCTCAATTTGCTCGGCCAGCTCGCCCAGAGACGGCAGTTGAAAGTCTTCGTAGAAGCCGGCGAGAAACTCGCCGCTCAGGGCTTTCTTGAAAATCCGTACGCGGATCACGGAAGGCTGGTCCGAACCCCTGCTGAAATCACTATCGCGATGCTCGGTCAGCTCCACCCGCCAGTCTTCGCTGATAAAGACCAGGCACTTGCCGGTGAACACGGCCGTGGGGAAATAATCTCGTAGTAGATTGAGAGTTTCCATCTCGTTCTCAATACATCCTGTTGCGTTTCGAAGTTCTTCGTCCTCTTACGGCACTAAGGTTGCTTCGGCGGCCCGAATGGCGCTACATCGCCCCGTAAGACCATCGAATGTCGTTCCCATGCGTTCATTGTCCGTTTCAAATTATCATGAACGTCGCCGCCGATGCCGTAGCCTTGAAATCCGATGGGGCCGGTGTACCCGGCGTCGTTCAGGGTCGTGAGGAACCCCTTGATGTCGAACGTACCACGGTCCAGCGTTTGAATCAAGCTCTTCCAGTCTTGCCCATCGGTGTCGGCGCCGTTGATGTTGACCAGGAAGAGACGTGGCATGGCAGCCTCGATCAGCGGCCCGCACTGCGTCTCGTCGCTGACCCGCAGCCAATGGCACAGGTTGAAGATAACCCCGACATTGCTGCGATCGACCTTGTCGGCAACGCGTATGGCGTCCTCCGTCCGTTCGAGCCAGAAATTATGGTGCGGATACAGGGCGATGCGGACTTTGTGTTGGGCGGCCGCCTCCGCCAGTTCGGTGATGATCTCGACGGCGCGGGGATCGCCGTCCGGAGAGGAACACGGGTGTTTCTTGCTCTGCCCGAAAAGCCAAATCAGTGTGTTGCGTCCATCGAGAGCCTTGAAGGCGTCGAGCAGGGACGGGTCGTAGGGCGGCTGGTCCGGATCGATGTTGATCCCGGTGTAGATGCCGAAAAGTTGCAGTCCGCGTGCATCCAGCTCGCGCAGCATTTCGACCAGGGCGTCGCGTCCCGTGTAGGCGGCGCCGATGCCGGCGTAGCCCAGTTCCTTGAGCACCTCGGCCTGTTGGGCGGCCGTCTGGCGGTTCGCGTCCTTGGTGGCGGTGTCGAGGGCAAAAAACGGGTTCGGTCCCGCCGGCGCCAGCCAGATGTTGCGGTACGCCACGGGTCCGTGATCGCCCTGGAGCATCAGCGGGCCCGAGGGTTTCTCATCGCCGTACGCGCCGGCGCGCGTCGGTCCCGTCAGCTCGACGTCTCTGTGGACGATGACGCCGTTGTGGACGATCTTCTCGAAGCGGGCGTTGGCAATCTTGCGACCGCTTTCGTCGAAACGCGGGGCTCTGAAGACGACGTCGAACGTCTGCCACTGCCCCGGCGCTCGCGAGGCGTTGACCCGCGGCGAATGTCCCTCGAATCCCTTGGGTGTTTTGCTCGGGTCCCAACGCTGATAGATGCCGCCGCACTCGATGCCCGGATAAGCGGATTCCTTCTGCCAGCTATCGAACACCTGCACCTCGTAGCGGCCCATGAAGTACACGCCGGAGTTGGAATCCTTGGCAACCATGAACTCGATGTGGGCGCGGACGTCGCCGAATTCCTGCTTGCTGAAGAGATGCTTCGTCCTCCCGGTCGGACCGTTGAGCATCGCTCCGCTGCCGGGCTGGCCCGCGAGCCGCTTGGGATCTCCCGGGGCCAGGGCGGCGTCACCCACGATATCCCACTGGCCCGTATCGCTCCGCCACGCAGCGAAGTCCTCGCCGGTGAGGTGAAGCTTGTGGCACTGGCTGCAGTCTTTGGCTGCCAGGCTTGCGGAGACGGCCAATACAACAAACACCGGGCCGATTCGAAGACGTTTCTTCATAGTCGAATTCCTTCCTGCGTTGCGAAACGGTTAGAGCAGATGCCACGGACTGCGCATCGCGCGGCTTCGCATGCGGTTGGCCTCGTCATCGTCGCGGAACTCTTCGGTGTCGGGGTTCCAGCGGAGCTTTCGGCCGGTCAGCATGGCAATGTTGCCCAGATGGCAGAGCGTCGAGCAGCGATGCCCGATTTCCGCGGGGAAGTACGGTTCCTGACGCGATTTGACGCAGTCGAGGAAATTGCGGTGCTCGCCGGCGGGGCAGGTGAACAGGTGGATCTCGTCCGGCCCGATTTGCTCTTCGAGCAGCGCCGGCGGGTCGGCCTGCAGCGGCCCGCGCCATCCGCGATTGCCCACCCAGCCCTTGGTGCCCTCGAAACGGATGCTGGGGGTGCCCGAGTCGACGATGAGCTTGACGCCGGTGGCGTAGGTGTACTCGATGTGGTAGGTCTTGGCGGTGTTGTAGAGCTTGTCGCGGCCAAAGTCGCCCTGGCCGACGATCTCGACCGGTCCCGTCCGCTCGGTATCGTTGCCCCACTGGGCGGTGTCGAGCAGGTGCGTGCCCCAGTCGGTGAGCATGCCGCCGGAATAGTCCAGCAGCCAGCGGAAATTCCAGTGGCAGCGGCCCGGGTGGTAGGGGGCCTCGGGCGCCGGTCCGAGCCACATGTCGTAGTCGAACCAGTCGGGCACCTTGGGGCCGGTCAGGCCGTAGTAGTGATCGTGCACGCTGTACCCGGCGGGCAATTCCACGCGAATCGTGTGCAGCTTGCCGATGCGTCCGTTCCGCACCAGCTCGGCCATGCGATGATAGAGCCCGATGGCGCGGTCTTCCGTGGACGTCTGGAAGACCGCCCCGTATCGCTTGACCGTGTCGCTCAGGACCCGGCCTTCATGAATGGTCAGCGTGGGTTTCTCGCACTGCACGTCCTTGCCCGCCTTGATCGCCGCGACCGACATGGGGACGTGCCAGTGATCCGGGGTGGAGATCATCACCGCGTCGATGTCGTTTCGGGCGATGACCTCACGCCAGTCGCGGTAGGTGGCGCAGTCGTTGTTTCCGTATTTTTCGTTCACCATCTTCCGGCCGCGTTCCATATGGCGGGCGTCCACGTCGCAGACGGCCACAACCCGCGCATCGGCCTGGGCCAGGTAGCTGCGCAGGTTCATACCGGTCCCGTGGCTGCCCACTCCGATACAGCCGACAGTGATGCGTTCGCTCGCGGCGACCGCTGCGCCGCCGCCTAATGCCGAGGACGCCACGATGTAGGGTATGCCCAGCGCGCCGATGGCGGCGCCGGAGGTTCGCTTCAAAAAGGATCGACGGTTCATCTTTGGATTTGTCCTCATCGTACGCTGATTTCTAAAAAGGGCTCAGAAAGACAGCAGGAGTTGCCAGATATAGGTATTTCCCAGCGCGTCGATGTCCTCCCACACCTTTTCGACGAGCGCCTTGTCCCCGGTGATCTCGGGCAGGTTCTTGACGCGGTCTTCCCAGGGCAGGCAGACGCCCGGTTTGACCCTGGGGGCGGGCCGGCCGGCGATGCCGGCCACTTCCTGGCGTGACTGCACGGACGACGGCAACTCGCAGGGCGGCGTAGTCGTCGGCGGTTCGTACGTGCCGGACGCATAGACGCCCTCCTCCCGGCAGACCTGCGTCATCGCCTTCATGTTCTCGATGCTGGTGTCGTCCTGCATGATGGCGCCGGCGTCCATGATGTAGCCCCCGTCGGCGGCCACCTCCTTGATGACCCGCCGGCAGAACTGCCGTACCTCGTCGGCCGTGCCCCAGCTCAGCATCATGTTCGGGATGCCTCCGCTGATCGCGAACTTGTCGTGCAGCGCACGGTGCACCTCGAAGATGTCATCCTGATCGCAGTGGAACACGATGCTGCGGTCGGGCAACTCGCGGAAGGTATCGAAGTGGTATTTCCACCGGCCCTCGGCGTAGAAGAGCGTCTGGTGGCCGTTCTTCCAGAACTCCTCGATGCAGGGCTTGAGCGTGGGCCAGTAGTGCGACTCGAACTGCTTGGGATTGAAGAACGGGACGCAGCCCCGGTGCATCCAGTAGCCGATGGGCAGCAGGTTGCCGGGGTCGGCGGTGGTCAGACCCACGTGGACGAGATGCGGGATCAGTGCCTCGCAGGCCTGGAGCACCTTCTGGGGCTGCGTGTGCATGTCGTGCACGAGCCCTAAGTAGCCGCGCAGCTTATCGGCAATGATATCGAACGGCGCCTTGAAAATGCCTGCGATGGCGCCCGCCGTGCCGCATTCGGAGCGCAGCCGCGCGATTTGCGGGCCGAACGCGTAGAAATACTGCATCATGGCCATGGCGCTTTTGACCAGGGCGACATTGTTGCGGTAGGTCGAGCCATGGCCGATCTGGCTGACTTCGGTCGAGACGCGCGGTAGCCAGGTGTTGTAGAGGAAGGCCGTGGGGTCGTCGATCAGCTCGTCATATTCGTCGGCTTTCATGAACGCTTCATTTTCCGGGGGCTCCCTATATTGGAAGCCTTTGTTCGCGGGTATGTGGATGCCCGGGATGGCGTAGTAACGCAGGCCCGCCGCCTGGGCCAGGCCCGTCCAGACGTAGACCATGTTGGCGACGACCGCGTCCCAGTCGAAGTCCTTGGCGCACTTGACCGCCGCTTCAAACGCCTTGGTGTAATCGTGGGCCACATCCTGGCAGGTCATGCCCGCGTATTTGGCGGTGAATTCCGCGACGAAGGGCCGAATGGGAACCATATCCGGTTTTTCATTCCGCATCGCGGTTACGTAGCGATTGAGTCGCTCGGTGTAGAGCGTTTCCATATCCTGGGCCATCTGCTATCTCCCCTTGTCTGATCTGCATGGGTGAATGAGTGAAGATACTTCGATCCCGCCCCTCAAATGCACTGCGTTGCGTGTTTCCTGCATACAAAGGCCTCCAGCGGGCAACCCGCCCGACGGGGCCAAAATACCCCGGTTTCGCGTAAACATCAAGTCCGAAGACGTAAAACGAACCGTCCTCGACGCGGGCGGGATGCGGCGGTCGGTTCCTCCAAGATAACATTCTGCGTGGAAGGCCCGTTTTTTTCTTGTGCCCGCTCCTTTGCGAGGTAGACTGCTCGCAGACGAATCACACCTTATGCCGCAGCTTCCATGACGGATTTCGCCTGTCGCCGGCGTTTCGCCGATGCGTAGAAGTGGGGTCTTTGGATTCATCGTTTTCTTCTCCGAAGATCGATTGAAAGGAGGCAAGAAATGGACAGGTACGGCTACGCCACAAAACTCATCCGTTTGCTCCTGGTCTCCTGCCTGGTTGTCGCGGAGGTGTCGCTGGGGCAGGGGGGCTACAACGACGACCGCGTGATGATCCAGGGCTTCATGTGGGAGTCCCACCAGGAGGGCAAGCACCAGGGCCAGGGGGGCTACCAATATGAGGTGCACTGGAAACACAAGTGGTACGACCACGTCAAGAGCAAGGTCGCCGAGCTGGCGGACGCGAAGTTCAATCTGATCTGGCTGCCGCCGCCCTCGCATGCCGGCGACGGAGCGGGGTACCACCCGCAGGAATACCACTGGCTCTTCAACGACTACGGTACGAAGGGGCAGCATCAGGACCTGATCGAGGCCCTGCTGAAGGCCGGTATCGAACCGGTCGCCGACGTGGTCATCAATCACCGCAACGGCAGCGGAAGCTGGGCTACCTTTAAGCACCCCGACTGGCCCGCCAACTATATTTGCTCGACGGACGAATTCTGGTTCCAGGACCCCGGCAGCCTCAACCCGGCGGACCAGGCCATCCTGGCACAGGGCGACAAGGGGGCCCCGGATTACACGGGCTCGAATTATCCGAACTGGCACGCCGCCAGGGATCTGGATCATACGAATGCGAACTTGCGCGCCGACGTCAAGCTCTACCTGGACAAACTCCGGAAATTCGGCTATCGAGGCTGGTGCTACGACATGGTCAAAGGATACGATCCGAAGTACATCGCCGAGTACGACTACGCTTCGAGCCCTACCTTTGCGGTCGGCGAGTACTGGGACGGCAATCCGAACACGCTGACGGCGTGGGTCGATGGAACCAGGCAGCAGGGCCAGCCCGACCCGGCGCTGAAGGCGTGTTGCGCGTTCGATTTCGCCACCTACGAGCTTCTGAGGCACTTCATCAACAACGGAATGTACACTCATCTGCCTGCCATTACCTGGAAAGACGGCATCCACGACGGGTTGATCGCCATCAACAAGGACAAATCAGTCACCTTCCTGGAGAACCACGACACGGGTTTTCCGCAGAAGCAGTTCGACTCGTTCGGCAACAATGACAAGCTGATGCAGGGATACGCCTACATCCTCACGCATCCGGGGATTCCGTGCGTCTACTGGAAGCATTTCTTCGAATGGAACCGCAAGCAGGAGATCCGGGCGCTGATCAAGGCCCGGAAATACGCCGGCGTGCACAGCGGCAGCTACATCGAGACACAGGTGCACGGAAACGATTACGTGGCCACCGTCGGTGACAAACCGTTCGAGACCAGTACGTTGATCGTCAAGATAGGCCACGGTTTCGGTTTCAACCCCGACGGCAACATCTGGGGCCTGGAGACGTACGGACAGGGCTACGCGGTCTGGGTCAGGAAATCCAAAAAGGCCGAGACACAGGCCGCAGTCGACGCCCCCATGCCCAGCCTGCCCCCTCCGCCGGGACCGTAGCGCAAAATTCCGAGACATCGCAGTCGGAGGCCGAGATCGCCCGAGGTTCCAGTGCTTCGTCGCTTGTCATATAATAGTTGTCATCCTGAGCGGAGCGAATCCCGGCGCGCCGGGATGGCCATCGTACGTTTCTTTTGATGCGATGCTGACTTCTCTCTCCCGGCCCAGATGCTTCCCTTCGTTCAGCATGACAACCTTCTAATGAGTTGAGACCGAGCAGTAGGGGATTGGCGATAATTCATCGTTGCTTGGGGGAGGGACTGGCGCGCATAATCTCTGTGATGTTTTATGGTTCAGATGGAAGGTGGCATATGATGATTAGTTCGCGCCGGAAGTTTCTAAGAACGTTGGCGGGGGCCGGGGTAATTTGGCCGGCGGTGGGGGTCTTGGGTGACAGCGGGGGCCGCGCGGGTTTTACGGTGAGCACGAAACGCCTCATGCTGTGTCATACGTGGACGATCGCGCGCAACTCGAGCGATTACAAGGACAACGTCTTCGTTCGGCTCGAACGGGACGGCGTCGCCGGCTGGGGCGAGGCGGCGCCCAACGTGCGGTACGGCGAGAGCGCCGAGAAGACGATTGCCGCGCTGGAGCGCGCCAGGAGACTGTTCGAGTCGGGCGACTGGTTCGGCTACGTCGGCATGCGCCGGCGCTGGGAGGGCGTCATCGAAGGGCAGAGCTGTGCCTGTGCGGCGCTGGATATGGCGCTGTTGGACTGGGTGGGGCGCAAGCTGGACGTGCCGCTTTATCGCTTCTTCGGGCTGGATAAGGACAAAGCGCCTGTCACCACGTTCTCCATCGGGATTGACACGCCCGCTGTAATCCGCCGCAAGGTCAAAGAGGCGGCGCAGTTCCCGGTCCTCAAAATCAAGGTGGGCCGGGACAATGACGCGGAGATTCTCGCTGCGGTGCGGGAGGTGACGGACCGGCCGCTTCGCGTCGATGCCAACGAGGGCTGGCGCGACAAGCACGTGGCCCTGGAGAAGATCCGCTGGCTCCAGGGTCTCGGCGCGGAGCTGATCGAGCAGCCGCTGCCGGCGGCCATGCTCGCGGAGACCGCCTGGCTGCGCCAACGCGTGGACATCCCGGTCATCGCCGATGAGGCGGTCAAGACGGCCGCCGACATTCCCCGGTTGGCCGAGGCGTACGACGGGATCAATATCAAGCTCATGAAGGCCGGAGGAATCCAGGAGGCGATGGAGATGATCCACGTAGCCCGCGCCTTCGGCATGAAGATCATGCTCGGCTGCATGATCGCCAGCTCGGTGGCGATTTCGGCCGCGGCGCACCTGAGCCCGCTGGTCGATTACGCCGACTTAGACGGGCACCTGCTCATCTCCAACGATCCCTTCGTCGGCGTCACCGCGCCGCAGGGGCAACTCGTTCTAAACGACCGTCCCGGTCTGGGTGTTGTCGAACGCCCGTCGTGACGACGCGTACGCCGGGGAATGGCCCGACCATCGCGGCCGGCTGAGGCTATGCGCTGCGCTTCTGGGCTTTGGCTTTGTTTTTACCGTGTCGTCTGGCTCGCAGGGCCGACTCAAGCTCGGTCAATAGCTTCTCCGCGTTCCACTGGCCGTACCGGCACATCCAGTCGGAGCCAAGGTGGCGGATATGGTCGTCGATCAGTTGGCGCCGTCGTTCCGGGCTGAGTCGCTTCATTGCGTCCTTTCTGTGTTCTTTCGCGGATACATCCTGTGTATTCTTGGCGTGCTTGTGAGGCTAATCGAGAGCCGGCCGTCGATCAAGCATAATGCGCCGGCAACGCGGATTTCGGCGTTTTGTTGGTGATTCTGATGCAATAACCGCACCTGGAACCGCGTCTATTGAACTGGTACGGGTCTGGAGAGCAGGCAGAAATTGCAGAAAAATGCTCGTTACCAGGGGATTTTCTCCCGCCCAGCGTATCCGGAGGGGCCGGTAGAGATCACGGCAAAGGAGATCGGAACGTGTACAGCGAACAAAAGAGTCAAAAACTGCCTCAGCGCCAAGTGGCATCATTACCCCCCTTCGTGTACGGAAACGGCTATTCCCTCTCGGCTTTCGACCTGGGCAACGCCGGGGTCAAGCTCGAATTGCACCATAACGGGGACGTCGGCGCCGCCATCATCCTGCCCTCGGCCCAGGTCCAGCGGCTCGGCAAATGGCTGCTGCGCACGCTCGGCCAGGACGAATACGGATTCCCCGTGGAATTAGGGGGGATTCTGGAGCGGCTGAGCAAGACGAAAATCGACAACTCCGTCCTCGAGCGAGGCGACAAAAAACGCATCAAGGAAGCGCTCCGAGCCCTTCGCACGTAAACCCGGAGGAAAATTCGGGTTTTTCCACCGACGAATCGCCCCGGGTTTCCGATCAGCGCATCGAGTGTTTCCCCACTTCGAGGATTTGCGTGTCTTCGCTTGGGCGGTCGAGCTTGATCTTGATGGCGCCCCGGGTCGCTATGCCGTCGGCCGTCAATTCGGCTGCGTCGTCCCTGGGAAGCAGGGCGGTGAGCTTTCCGTCGGGCAAGTCGATGCGCAGGACGTACCCGCCCGGAATGGTCTCCAGGATGGCCCTTTTCTTGACCTTTTCCTTCGCTTTGCGGGGCCAGTAGACGGTGACGAACTCTCCCTGTTTCAGTTCGCCCGCGGTGGTGGCTGTCAGGTGCCACTCGCGGAGCTTGATGCGGAGTCGGGGATTAGGATCGTATTCGTTCGTCTGTTGGAACGTCAGGTTCGAGGGCTTGAGGAAGGTAATATCGCAGACGACGTCGTCGTTGCGCAGCATGATTTCGCCGGCGTCTCGAACGTCGAACGGCTCGACCGCGTGGAGCCAGTATTCATATTTCAGCGGCTTTCTGGTCGCGATACGGTCGTACACGACGACGACGCCGGGCTTGGCGAAGACAATGGCGCGCGTAAAGCGTTCCAGGGGCGGGTCGTAGGCGTCGCCCGCCTCCCCGACGACGACGTCGAGGGCCGGCGTCGTCTCAAAGGCGGTAATCCGGCCCTGCGCGCCGGCGCTATGGCCTTTCTGCCCATAGCCTCCGACGGTGACGCAGTTCGTGGAGCGCGTGCTCCACATCCAGTTCCTGTGGTGGGCGCTGCCATAAATATCACGATATCCCGAGCGGATCAACAGCCGTTTGCCGTAGGCCCAGAGCAGGAAGGAGTTGTTCGATTCGTAGCCGTGGGACTGGGTCCCGAACGGGCTCGATTTGAAGGCCACCTGGACGCTATTCGAAGCGTCCGTCAGATTGCTGTTGAGAAAGGCCTGTCCGGTCCCTGCAAACAGTCGCGACGTTGGCAGGTCGGTGGGGGGGCTTGCCTGGACCGGCGGCAGTTGGCCGCGGAGAAAACCGATATACCCGCCGACCGAGTCCCTGCCGCCCAATTGCTCGACGTACCATTGCCAGTGGGGGTTCTGGGCCTGGGCGGCCAGGACCGTCATCAACTGTCGATTGTGTCGGGCGGTGCGGCGGGCCGTCAGGTCGCCGAAGCCGCCGCCCACCTTGCCCGGCGGCAGCAGGTACATGGCGTAGTACCCCACCTTCGAGAAATACGGTTTGTCGTAGGCGTCGATGCCCATCGCCTCGCGCATGACGTCGGCCCACCAGGTGAAGCGGCCGATGTAGCTGGACCAGTAGGAAGACCCCTCGTGCCAGCCGCCGTCGGTGTCGCTCCAGACGGGGTAGACGTTGAAGAACACGTTGGTCGCGAACCACACCCAATCCTCGGCCTCTTCGATTTCGCCCAGGAAGGCGATACCGACCTCGCCGAGGAAATGCCACGCGCGGTTCGAATGGCTCGAATAGGGCCGCCACAGGTGTCGGGGGCAGAGGTGGCGGTACATCTCGTCGCCGCGGACTTTCATCACCTTTCGGCAGATGTCCCTTTCCTCTTCCGTCAGCAGGTCGTTCAGGAAGGTGTAGGTGCGGGCGAAGTAGTAGTTGTACGGCATGCCGGCCTCGTCGTTGTACCGGTAGCCCGTGCTGCCTTTCGGGTCCCACCGGGCGCATTCGAGCAGGATGCGCTTGGCCTGGCGCCCGTATTGCTTCTGGTCCCCGAGCAGCCGCGTGAAGGCCAGCGTGGCGGCGCCGTTGAGCGCCCGGATCGTGTAGGTGCGGTTGCCCCACCACATTTCGCGCCACGCTTCGCTCTTGCGTTCCATGTCCGGCGGGTATTTCGGCGGCTCTTTCGTGTCAGGTGGAGACTTCAGAATCTTCTCGCATTGCCGGACCAGTTCCTGGTATTCGCTCTTCATCCTGCCGCGCGCCAGCGTGCGCAGCCGGTCGAGGTTTTCGGGGCGGAGAAACAGGCGAGGGTGCGATTTGGGAATTCTGGCGATGAGCTCCTCTCGCTTCGGCAGGGGCATACGAACGGCGTCCTTGGCGATGGTGAAGGTCCGGGGCCGGCTCCACTCTGTGTACCGGCCTTCCGCGTCTCTGCCCCGGTAGCGCCAGGTATACCGTCCGGGCCCGAACGTTCGCGGCGGACAGTGCACGTTGAATTCGATGGCCTTTGCCTGGTAGAGGACGTTCTTGAAATCCGTGTCCCGCGCGCATTGAAGCTCCCACGTCAAGCCCGTCTGGGGTCGCCAGCTAAAGCTCGGCGGGTCCGTCTGCGATACGCTCCCTTCGGCAGGGCGGTAGCCCCACTCCCCGGGCTCGGCGGCTTTCTGATCGAGTTGCCGCCGCGCTGCGTCCGTCAGTGTTACCGACAGAAGAAAGATACAAGCCGCTGTGCCGATGGCATGTTTCGCAAGCCCGCCGCTACCGCTTCTTTTCGATCTCATGTTGCAACATCGCCTCATAGAGAGTCAATTGTATATCGAGTATTTCATCGAACGTGACCTGGCAGCCGCCCTGAATCCCGTGGGGACATTCGAACGTGAAAGCGCTTGCGCCGCTGACGTGATACAGGGCGCTGGTCAGATTGAAGGGGCTGGGGCGACTGCCGCCTTCGGGCCGAGCTTCGAAGAGGCCGCTGTGGGGAAGACCTCGCTTAGCCAGCAGCCCATAGTATCGCTTCGCCAGAGCGAGGATGTCTTCCTGCGTCTCGATGGGCACGTAGGCGGGGCGCAGCACCGCTGGCTTGTTCTCGTGGCTGTGAAACGAGACGGCCAGGTCCGGGCCTTCCTCGCGGGCCACCTTGAGGATGGCCGGGGCCTCCGGCCCCATCGGCGCGAAGAATTCGTCGTGCATCGGATTGATGCCCGCATCGTTGAAATAGCAGCCGAGGAAGCCGACGTTGTCGCCGACGAAGGGGTGTTGTCGCTTGACGCCGGGCCAGCCGCAGAGCGTGTCGTCGCTCCAGGTGCCCTGACCCCAGAACCGCAGGTCATCTCTGTCCATGCCCTGCAACGCCCGCGGCTCAAACCGGGCGATGCCGTCCGGATTGCCCGCCGGGACAATCAGCAAGCGGCATTGCCGCCCCAGCTCTCGGAGCCTGCGCTGCTCTGTGCCCCGGAGGTCCCGGCCCGTCTCCATGATGTGGATCAAGTTGACCAGTCCCGTGAGGGCCTCGACCTCGTGACCGTGCACGGGCCCGACGAAGAAGACGACGGGCTTCTTCCGCGCCGGCTTATCCATGTAGGCGTTCGGCTCGCGGGCGCCGATGGCGGAATTGAAGTTTGCCTTGTGCGGGACCTGTTCCCTGTCACCGTACGCGACGAGGTGCATGGGCCGGCCTCCCGGCGTTACGGCAAGGGCTCTGACGGTTCCGCGCCGCACCTTCGCGAAACGGCCGGACAGGCCCTTCACGTCGCCCATCCAGAAGCCCGGCAAATCGCGCGCGGGTATTTTCGCCCTGGCCTCCCGGTAAGTAACGCGCTCGGCCGCACCGGCACCGACGACGACCAGCGGGGTCGCGAGCAGTGCGGACAGACATATTGCCAACTTCCCGTGACGCGCCGTCAGTTTGTCTATGTCAGCCACGCCGGAATCTCCATCCCCTCAGCCTTGTATTTTTTCCGGATTCGCTCGTCGTAGATGTCTTTCATTTTCTTCTCGTACGAGCGTGGAATCTCGGGATCTTCCGGGATCCCTCCCTGATCGCCTGTTGCCTTGATCCATTCCTCAAGCTTCTTGCGATGCTCTTTGAGGATCTTCTTGCAGTCGGGGTTCCCGGCAAGATTGTTCAACTCGTGCGGGTCCTCCTGGAGATCGTAGAGCTCTTCGGGCGGACGCGTCGCAGCCATGAAACGAGCCTGCTCGGGCGTCAGTTGTCCGGTCTTGTGCAGTCGTCGCATCAGGCGAAGCACCGGGTATCCGTCTTCCTTGTAGCGGTTGATTTGCGTGTAGGGCCTCTCCGGCATGAAGTTGCGGATGTACTTGTACCGCTGCGAGCGTACGCAGCGAATCCGGTCCACCGTCTCGTCACAGCGGTCCCGGGCGGCAAAGACGTACTTGCGCTGCTTTCTGCGCGGACCCAGGAAGGGATGGCCCTGGAGATGTTTGGGCGGGCGAATGCCGGCCAGCGAGAGGAACGTGGGCGCGAAATCGATGCTGCTGACGAGGTCGTCGACAACCGTTCCCGGCTCGATCAATCCGGGCGCGCGGACGATCATCGGGATGTGAATCCCGCCCTCGTACAGCCACTGCTTACCCCGAACGTGCGGCCGCCCGTGGTCGCCGAAGTACATCACGATCGTATTGTCGGCGAGCCCTTCCTTGACCAGCCACTGCATCGCCACGCCGATCTGGCCGTCGAGCACCTGGATCGACTCGAGATAGTCGGCCCAGTCCCGCCGCGCGATGGGATGATCGGGATAGTAGGGGGGCAGCTCGACCTTGTCCGGGTCAATGGGATTCCTCTTGTCTTTGCGGAAGGCCCGATGTGTCAGCGAGAAGTTCATCTGGGCGAAGAAAGGCTGATCGGGCTGGCGCTTCGACCAGTCCGTGCCGTCGAAAGGCTTGGTCCTGGGCGAGAAATTCCAATCGGTTTTGCCGGGCTGCTTGTAGCCCAGACCCGCGCAGTTGCTGGTGAAGTAGCCGGCCTGGCGGAAGTATTCGGTGATTACCGAGACCGGTTCGGGCAGCGTGTAGCCGTCCTTGCGGTGGCTGCGGTGGTTGTGGGCGCCGATGCTGGTCTGGTACATGCCGGTCATGAAGGCCGAGCGCGAGGCCGAGCAGACCGGCGCCGTGACGTACGCGTTGGTGAAGCGTGCCCCTTCGCTCGCCAGTTTATCCAGATTCGGAGTCTTGACGAGCGAGTTGCCGTAGCAGGCCAGGTCGGGCGAGGTGTCCTCGGAAATCAGCCAGAGAATGTTGGGGCGGCTCTTGCCGCCGGCCAGCCGCACGGCACTGCGGCCACAGCCGGATAGCAGCGCCGCTGCCGTGCCGTACCCGGCGGTCTTGAGAAAGTCGCGACGTTTCATGTCTTGCGTCTCCTTACGCGCGTGGAACTGAAATCGTAAGATCTCATCTTGTTACTGAACTTTTGCAAAATGGAGATTAGGCTTACTTTAGGGAGGAAAAATCTTC
>CAYPZL010000064.1:0-26168 GCA_964415045.1 uncultured Pirellulales bacterium
GACGAGGTGGAGGCGGACGGTCTCACCGTTCACAAGGGACGCGTCTGGATCTTCACGGTGCCTGATTATTTCATTGTGGACGACTTCGAGAGCTACACCAACGAGGTCGGTCAGCGCGTTTTCGAGAAGTGGGTCGACGGTATCGGCTATACCCTGCCCGAGCCTGGGGATCCGGGCAACGGTACAGGGGCGCTCGTCGGCCACGACATCTGGAGCGCCGACAGCCCGTACTTTGGTGGCTCGATTATGGAGACGGATAATGTGCACGGTGGTGACCAGGCCCTGCCGTTGTATTATGACAACACGGCGCAGCCGTACGTTTCGGCGGCCGAGCGAACCTGGACGACGGCGCAGGATTGGACCGCCCACGGTGTCACGGATCTGAGTCTGTGGTTCCGGGGCAATCCGCCGGCGTTCGTCGAAAACGCCCCGGACAGCTTTTCCCTCAGCGCCGCCGGCACGGACATCTGGGATCTGGCGGATGAGTTCCGTTATGCCTACAAGCAACTCAACGGCAACGGCAGCATTGTCGCCCGTGTCGACAGCCTGGAGCAGACCCATCCCTGGGCCAAGGCCGGCGTGATGATTCGCGAAACGCTCGAGCCCGGCTCGAAACATGCCACGGTGGCTGTTACGCCGAGCAACGGCGTTGCCTTCCAGCGGCGTCTCTTCACCGGCAATAGCAGCGTGAGCACAGCACAGACCGGAGTCGTCGCGCCGCACTGGATCAGGCTGACCCGAACCGGCAACACGTTCAAGGCCGAGCATTCCGCCGATGGGCTCACCTGGGAAGACGTCGGTGCCGACCCGGACGCTTCGTCCGAGGAAATCACGATGACCGGTAATGTTTACGTCGGCCTTTGCCTGACCAGCCACGACCCCGCGGCTGTGGCAATCGCTGAATTCTCCGGCGTTCAGACCACAGGGGCTCTCGGCCAGTGGCAAATCGCGGAGATTGGTGTCGATCATCCCGAAAACAGTTCGGAAGATCTGTATGTGACGCTGGAGGACAGTTCCGGTCGAACCGCGAGCGTCTCGTACCCGCAGGGTGCGACGATACACGTATGGAGCCCGTGGAGAATTCCGTTGGCCGATTTCACCGGTGTAAGTCTCGGCGCCGTGCGAAAGGTGTCGCTCGGCGTGGGCAACGTTGCGGCTCCGACGGCGGGCGGCACCGGGGTGGTCTACTTCGACGATATCCACGTGGCCAGGCCGGCACCGGTCGAGCCAAACGACGTGGCTACAGAATGAGGATGGTCATTTTTGCCGTCAGGCAGCCTGCTGACTATACGGCGGATATGCGATAGCGGTCCGCTGACGATTCGAGGTGGCAGGTGATAGAAGTTCGGGGCCTGTTGTCCTGTGACACAGGCCCCCGTTTTCTGCGCCGGCCTCGCGTGCCGGGACATCGAGAGGATGCCGCCTGTTCCCAAATATGTATTGCAGGGCAAGGTCGAATCTGGCACAAGGAAACAAGCACGAGTGACGGTTCTGCCCGCCAGGGCGGTCCTCACTGTAGATTCCGCCTCATGCGGCGTGACATCTGTGTTGCGTAAGGAAGGTAGGTGACATGACTGGATGAGTGGGACTTCGGTGTGTGGCCGAGGTCTTGAAACGTAACGTATCGTTGTACTGGAGGACAATTATGTTGAGGAAACTGCTTTTCGTTACCCTCGTCACATCAGTGGTGGGGGCAACGACGCCTCGTCAGTGTACTACGATGATATCGAGGTGAAGTAGCTGTCGCCGATGTTGAATCGCTGTGCAGACTGTAAGCAAAAGGGTGGCGGCGGTCGCGCGGCATCCTCATCCATGGAACGCCGCCAGGTGCCATCGGTGCGTCGCGACAATTCTGTGAAAGGCCCTTGTAAAGAAGACGGCAGGCCGGTACAATGCGGCCCTCTCAGCGCGTGTCTGTGAGCCCGTGGATCGATCGAAACAGGTGTGCCCGTTCGCTTGGCAGGTGAAGACCCTTCAAAAACCGCATGAACCACTCCCTCGAAGCTCTATCAATCCTCCTGCCGGTGTTGTTTGCCTTGGGCTCGCCCGCCTTTGCTGGTGTGAGAAACGGCGTTAAGTCCGTTGCCGCCGCTCGTGCCGATACGCCTATCGTCATCGACGGTGTGCTCGACGAGCCCGGCTGGGCCGAGGCCCAAATCGCCACGGACTTCATCAACTACAGGACCGAGCGTCCGGCTTTCGAGCAGACGCTCGTGCGGGTCCTGTACGACAACGAGAATATCTATATCGGCTTTGAATGTATCGAGCCGGAACCTGAGAAGATTGTGGCCTTCGGGCGAAAATACGATCAGAAACTGGACGGCGAGGATCGAGTGGAGGTACGTCTGGACACCTTTCACGATTTGCGCAGTGCCTACATTTTCGCCGTCAATACGTTCGGAACCCGCTACGATGCGCGTATGGGCATCTTTCGCAGCCCCGGGGCACGCCGCGAATACGACGATAGCTGGGGATGCGATTGGACGGTCGCCTGCACGGTGGCCGAAGATCGCTGGTTCGCCGAGATTGCGATTCCGATTGGGAACCTGCTGTTTTCCCAGAAGGATGATGTTGCGTGGGGCTGCAATTTTCGGCGTGTAGAGCACGGCAAACAGGAAAGCAGCTATTGGTGCTATCGCAACAGCCAGGCACGCTATCCGCGCGAGTTCGGCGTGCTTACGGGTCTGGACCTGGCCAGCGTCAAAGTGGATCGGTCTCCCGCCTTTGAGACGTATGCGAGCACGACATACGACCTCGAAACCGACAGCACGGAGTTCTCCACGGGGCTCGATGTCGGCATGCGCCTCACTTCGGAACTGACCAGCGCCTTTACCATCAATCCGGACTTCGGTCAGGTCGAGGCGGACGCCGATACCATCGAGCTACGAGATACAGAGCGATTCCTGGAGGAGCGACGTACTTTTTTCCGCGAGGGAAGCGAGCTATTTGCCACGCCGATCAATGTCTACTACAGTCGTCGCCTGGGGGAGATCGACGCTGGCGGGAAAGTCACTGGTCAGGGTAGGAACTGGGCGTTGGGTCTGGTGGATGTCCAGGGCGAGATCGAGCGGGATGACGAGGTTTTCTCGGGCAACTACCACGTCGGTCGCTTCATCCGCAACTTCGGCGAGCACTCGCACGTGGGCGGCATCTGGGCCACCTCGTTTCGGGACAACGGCAACAACATCACCGGAGGCCTGGACTCGCGTGTCTTCTTCGACAGTACGACCGCTCTGACCACGCAATTCCTGGGGCTCACCGATTCCGAGGGCGTCGAAACCGACGGCGTCATGGACGAGGACGCCCACGCCGCCTATACGGCTTTGAGCGGAGGGACCCAGCCGTTCTGGTGGCGATTCGATTTTCGTGACATCACACGGGGCTTTCAACCCGATTTGGGATACGTTCCCCGACGGGACATTCGCGGGCCGGGCTCCTATCTCAGCTATCGCGAGAATCTCGAAGACGGGGCCTTCAAATGGATCTCGGTGGGGTCCGACATTGATTATTACGAAGACAGCAACCACGACACCAGTCTGCGGGATTTCCGCGAATGGGTCGGCACGTGTCTTCGAAACGAGATCGAGCTGTGGTACTATCGGTCGGACTATTTCCACGCCCCGTACCAAAACTGGTACGACCGCTTCCGGATCGAGTACAACGAAGAGGTGGATATCTGGGAGTCGGTCAGCTTCTCCATCCAGCGGGGCGTCTACGAGACCGAGCCCTACACGGGATATTCTCTGGAGAAGCCCCAGCGGATCACGGATCGCCTCGTGACGACGTTGAGCGGCGACTACCGCCGGTACAACGAGCGGGAGGACGATGAGGCGACGTGGCTGTGGCGTTCCGTGACGCAGTACAATTTCCCCTGGAATTCCCGCGTGAAGTTCACGGCCGAGCAGACCTCCGAAGGCCGGCACAACCTGACGACCCTCTTTTCCTGGCCGGTTCGCAAGGACGTAGACCTCTATCTGCTGTGGAACGATTACGAGACGGACGAGGAGGACGTCAACAGCGCGTTCTTCAAAGTTGTCTATCGTTTCTGAGCTCGGCACGTCCGGGTCCCGCATCCGCCAGGGAGGCCTGCAATGTCTTGCCCTGGGTTGCGTGTGGGTTGTCCCGGCGGCAGGGGAGGTAGAAAAAAAGCTCTCTGGTGGAAGCAATTCCTCATGGAGCGTCCGGAAAGGACGGCGTTTGTGAGGCGAGGAAGGTGACGGCTGGAAAAATCCGTGCCGCAATTCCGATAACATGGTGGGCCGGCTTGACTTTGTGGAGGCAAGACGATACGATAAGACTACAATCAGTAATGGGGGTAATGCCGCCGGCGGACATGGCAGGCGACAAGGTAGGAGTCCAGGTGACGTATTCAGAGCATGGGGGAAACGGTATGAGAAGATTCTGTGTGATTTCCAGCATCGCAGTGATCGGTATCAGTGCGTCAGCTTTCGCCGGCCCAACGAGCTATTCGGGCGATTTGACCAGCGCCGACGGCGGCATCCTGGGCACGGGCGGATGGGTGAGCAATCCAGCGTCTCCGGTCACGTTCAGTTGGACGGTCACCCAGAATCCCGATCTCACCTGGCATTACCATTACGTGCTCGACAGCGCCGATTTGCAGGGCGAGCTCAGCCACTTGCTTATAGAGACGTCGCTGACGTTTACGGCCAACGACATCATCAACGATGTCCCGCCCGTTGACGCGTCCAGCCCGCAGTGGCACACCGAGGACAACGGCAACTTCAACATTCCGGATGACCTGTTCGGTATCAAGTTTGAAGATGTTTCCGGAACCAGGATAACCGCTGATTTCGACAGTCCGCGCAACCCGGTCTGGGGCGACTTCTTCGGCAAGGGCGGCGTAGGCGGCCAGGTATGGAACGCCGGCTTCACGCCCGACGATACGGACCCGGATGTCGCGCCTCAAGACGGCTCGGTCGATTTCCACGTTCTCGTCCCCGACACGACCACCTCGATCCCGGCGCCGGGAGCGGTGCTGCTGGTTGCCATTGGCACGGCAGTGGTCGGTCGTCTGCGGCGACGCAACGCTTTCTAAACGCAATTATCCAACAGCCACGCCATAGGGTCGCGTACGTAGCCGTCGCGGCCCTTTTTTCATGCCCGCCGACAGCGGGTCCGGGGCGAATCATCATTTCTTGCTTTTGCCCGTGCGGCCAGCACGGTAGAATCCTTCGCATTGTGTCATGAGTTAGTGGAGTTTGTGTATGTAACGGACGGGCTGTTCTTAAAGTGTACGCCTTAGGAACCATCTTTGCATCGCTGCTGGTCTTGATTGTACTATTACGTCTGAAGGTCAAGATCGGGGCTGCGATGGTCGTGGCATCGTTGGTGCTGGCGGTATTGCTGCGCGTGGGCCCCGTGACGATGTGGGCTCGGCTCGTGTCCGAGTGGGAGGCGGGGCCGTTGACGCGGACGACGCCGTATTTGTTTGTGTCGCTCTCGGCATTGCTGCTGTTGGTGAACGTCGTGGGGGAGGCGATGAGTCAGATCGGGATCTCGTCGCGGCTGGTGCCGGCGATGCAGGGTCTGTTTCGCAGCCGGCGGGTGGCGCTGGCGGCGATCCCGCTGATGATGGGCATGCTGCCGACGCCGGGGGGAATCATGCTTTCAGCCCCGATGGTACGGGAGGCGGGCGACCGGATTGGAGTGGATCGCAGCCGCCTGGCGGCGATTAACTTCTTCTTCCGGCATCAGTGGGAGCCGATCTGGCCGCTCTTTCCCGCGGTGCCCTTGATACAAAGCATGTTGGGTATTTCGGCGGCTCCGCTGGTCGGACACCACATCGTCCTGAGCGCCGCGGGCATCATCGGCGGGGCGGTGTTCTTGTTGCTGGTGGGCATTCCGCCGCGACGCCCCGAGCACGAGCACGCCCGGCGCAGCGTCGGGGCGCACGCGAGGGATTTCGCGCAGGCGTTCTGGCCCATTGTCTTTACGGCGGTGCTGTACATCGGACTGGACGTGCCGCCGGCGGTCGGAGTGTTTCTGGCGATCATCGGGATGCTGCTGCTGCATCGCGTGGACGTGCGGCGGTGGGGCGGGATTTTCAAGGCCGCCAGGGAGCCCGACATGGTGTTGCTGCTGGGCGGGGCGCTGTGGTTCAAACTGAACCTGGAAGCCAGCGGGGCGGTGGGCAGTGTGGTGGATTTTTTCGGACAGATGCACGTGCCGCCTCTGTTGGTCGTATTCCTGCTGCCGTTTCTCGTCAGTGCCAGTACGGGTGTGACCACAGGGACCGTAGCCATTACGTATCCCTTTCTGATGGAGTACATCCAAGACGGTGGAACGGTGAACTTGCCGGTCGAGACGCTGGCGTTCGCGGGCCTCGTGTTCGGGTTGGCCCTGAGCCCCATCCACCTGTGCCTGGCGCTGTCGGCGAGCTACTTCCAGACGTCGCTCGTTCGGATCATCGTGAAGGTGTTGCCGGCGGCGCTATGCGTGGCGGCGGCCGGATTTGCGATGGCGCTATTGGGCCGGTAGTCTCACGTCAGCCGCCAGACGGATGAACGCTGCAAATCTTGCGGGATTGCTTTGCCGTGCTCGCAATGACGAGAGCCGGTTCACTTCCACCGAGGCTGGCATGCCACGGCTATCGGATTCTGATGGATCCGACGTTGGTGTGAAGTCTGATCCGGCCTTCGGAATTGCCGAGCGTGGCCCGCAGCGACTTCTTAATCGAACCGGTGACGCTGAGCGGGCGGTCGGTATGGATGGAGCCTACGTTTGCACCGGCGCTGATCTCGGCGGAGATTTCGGTCGGACCGGTGAAGTTGATGTCGCCCACGTTGGTGCTCAGGCTGGCCTCAAGGGCGGCCGGGGCCTCCGGTGCGTAGACGGCCTTGATGTCACCGACGTTGGTGTGCAGGTCGAGGACGCCGTGCAGGTCGGTGCAGGCGATGGAGCCGACGTCGGTGCGGGCTCTCACACGGTCGGTGAAACCGGTGGTGCGAATGTCTCCCACGTTGGTCGTGCAGTTCAGTGCCAGGGCAGCCGGCGCGGCGATGGTGAAATCGACGCCGAGCTGGTTCCTTCCGAAGCCTCCTGGTTTGATGGCCTTGATGACGAGCTTGTCGCCGGACGGCTCGACCGTGATGCGGACTTCTTCGACGAGTTGCTCGGCCTCTTCTGCCGTCTTTGCCTTGACGGTGATTTCGGCCGTGATGCGGGCCTCGGTGACGTCGGCCGCTTCGACCTCGATCGTGCCGACATTCGTGCTGACGTCGAGGGCGGCGATGCCGTCGAGCGAGGCCGTGAGCTCTTCGGTGCGCTCGGCCCTGGCCTTGAGTACGTCGCCGAAGGGAACGTAGCAGCCGCCAAACAGCGTTATGCACGCCAACGCGGCACACAAACCGATGGGAGCGGTCACACCTGCTCTCATTTCTCCATCTCCTACGTAGAGTCCATTTAGCCTTATAGACGCGGGCCGGAGACAATTATTACACGCATTTTCCGGTTTTCAAGCGGCGGGAGCATTTTGTTTTGACCGCGAGGGGGGTTTTCGTTATGGTCTGGGGCCGTTGTGGAGGAGGGGGTGGCAAGAAAACGTTTGGAGATTTCGATGCCGAATCTGATTTTGAATGGTGGTTACCAGTCGCTCTTAGGGCTGCGCGAGACGGAACGCGCGATCAAGTTCATCAAGGACTATTTCCAGGATCATCTGGCCGAGGCGCTGAATCTGCAACGCGTTTCGGCCCCGCTGTTCTTGCGGAAGGGGTCCGGGGTCAACGACGATCTCAACGGGGTGGAGGCGAAGGCCGGCTTTCGCATCAAGGACGACGGGTACAGCGAGGCCGAGTGCCTGTTCTCGCTGGCGAAGTGGAAGCGGATGGTGCTGGCGGACTACGGATTCGCGCCGGGCGAGGGGCTCTATACCGATATGAACGCGATCCGGCCGGACGAGGAATGCCTCGACAATCTGCACTCGGTGTATGTGGATCAGTGGGACTGGGAGCGGGTCATCGGCAGGCGGGAACGAAACCTGAACTTCCTTCAGGAGATTGTACGGGCCATCTACGGCGCGCTTCGTCAGACGGAGGCGGCGGTCCACGAGCGGTACCCGCAGATCAAGCCGGTCCTGCCGCCGGAAATTGCCTTTGTACACGCCGAAGAGTTGCTGGAACGCTGGCCGGATTTAGGTCCCCGGCAGCGTGAGGACAAGATCGCTGCAGAGCGGGGGGCGGTGTTCGTTATCGGCATCGGCGGCGAGCTGGCCGACGGCAGCGTTCACGACGGCCGCGCGCCGGACTATGACGACTGGGTGACGCCCACCAGCGACGGCCGCCGGGGGCTGAACGGCGACATTCTGTTGTGGTACCCGCTGCTGGACCGGGCGTTTGAAATCAGTTCGATGGGAATTCGCGTCGACAAGGAGTCGCTGGTGAAGCAGTTGGAGATTCGCGACGCGCTGGAGCGGCTCGAGTTCGCCTGGCACAAGCGTCTGCTTGCCGGGGAGCTGCCGCTAAGCGTCGGCGGGGGGATCGGCCAGTCGCGTCTCTGTATGTTCCTGCTGCGCAAGCTGCACGTTGGCGAGGTGCATGCCAGCGTCTGGCCGGAGTCGATGATCGAGAGGTGCAGGGCCGCGGGTGTGAACTTGTTGTAGCATCGCTGCGTTGAGCTTGTGGCGCAAAATCGAGGGGATGGCTCATTGCCATCCCCTCTTCACCGTGCGGCCAAACGTGCCGTCTTTACCGGTTGATGTCACCAGGCGGGTTCAGTTGTCGGTTTCGGTCAGGGAAGATTCCACCGGGACTCCGGCATCGCTGAGACGCAGGTCGGACGGTTTCCGCTGCAACTGTTCGATGGCCGAGAGAATGTCGTCGGTCTGACCCTGGGTCGTGTTCTGTATCTGTTGTATCTGCTTCTGGAGCGACGTTTGTGTTTCGCGAAGCCGGGAAACCGACTCCATCATCGCCTGGAGTTCCTGTCGGAGCTGGGTTTCGAATTCGTGGCGGTCGTTGCCGTCGGCGTCAAGCAGGGTGGCGACGCCGTCCAGGTTCTCCTGCATAGTGCCCTGGAGGCTCGCGAGCCGCTGCTCGAGTGTCAGGATGCTTCCGGCCACAGTTTCCATGTTGGCCTGAGCTGCATCAAGCCGTTGGCTCCATTGCTGGCGGTCCCGGGCGAGCTCGGCGAGCCGGGCCGTCACTTCCTGGCGATCGGCCTGGATGGCCTCTGCCAGCTTGGCCTGTCCCTGGTCAACCGAGATCACGTCAAGGGCCACCTGCCCCGTTGTTGCGGTAACCGTATCGAGGCAGGCCTGCATCGATTCCTGCTTGTCGTTCAGCTTGGTCAGTTGGTTGCCGAGAGCTACGTTATGGTTCTGCAAGCTTTGTTCAAGTGTCTCCTGTTTCGAAGCGACGGCGATCACGTCGAGTGCGGTTTGTCCGGCGGTGGCGGTTGCCGTGTCGAGGCCGGTGCGGATCTGCTCCTGGCCCTTTACCACACGGGCCACCTGCTCGGTAACGCTCAGGTCGTGATGTTTCAGCGAATTCTGCAGTTCCTTCTGTGCTGAGGTTACCGCCTGGAGATCGGCCGTCATCTGACCGGCCTGCTGATCGAGGGCATTGAGGCTCGCCGCGACGTTTCGCTCCAGCCGGGTTTGTGTCTGTCCCATTGTATTAAGGTCGAGGGCTGTCTGACCCGCGGTTGCCGTGACGATGTCGAGATAGCCCTGGAGATCGTCTTGGCCCTCGGCTAATTGTGCGAACTGGTGGGCGGTGGCCTCGTTGTGACTCGTGATGGCTTGCAGCAGTGTGTCCTGTCCGGCCGCGGCGGTCACGACACCGGCGGCAATCCGGTCCGTCTGCTCGCGCAGAGAGCTGACACCTGTTTGCAGCGTCTTCTGATTGTCGGCGAGCTTCGCGACCTGCATATCGAGGTCTCCGCTGGCGGCTTCGAAGCTCTCTCGCAGTGAAGCTTGTTCGGCGGTCATGGCACCGACGTTCGAAGCGAGAGCATTCGTTTTGTCAGCGAGGTCGTTGATGCCGGCCTGGAGGGTTTGTTCCAGCTTGGCCTGGCCGTCGGCGACCGCAAGCACGTTCAGGGCTGTTTGGCCGGTAGTCGCGGTTACGGTGTCGAGCCCGCTTTGGAGGGCATGCTGATTGTCTGCCAGCTCTTTCATTTGGTCCCTGACCGCTCGGTCGTTGCCTTGGACGGTTTGCCGCAGCGTGTCCTGGGTCGTGGCCACGGCAGTGAGATCGGCCGCTACCTGGGTCGTCTTTGCGTCAAGAAGCTCGACTCCGTTCTGCAAGGTCCGCTGATTCTCGGCCAGCGTTGCGGCGTGCATGCCGATCTCGTTTCTGGCCGCCTTCACGCTTTCATGCAGGGTTGCCTGTCCGGCGGCCACCCGATCCGTGGTGTCGGACAGATCGCTGATGCCGGTCTGTATGCTTCTTTGATTTTCTGCGAGAGTCCCTATCTGTGTGTTGAGAGTGGTGGCGTTGGCCGTGATGCTCTGACGCAGCACGTTTTGTCCCGAGGATAGCTCATCGAGAGAAGCCGTTGTCAGGTCCGCCTTCTGGTGAAGGTCGTTGATGGAGGCCTGGACGCTCTGCTGGTTTTCGATGACGGCGGCTACCTGGCCGGTCACGATCTTCTGATTGGTGCCAAGCGTTTTGTGGATGTCCGCCTGACTGCTTGTCAGCGCCGTGACATCGCCGGCGGTTTGGGTGGTGGTATTGGAGACTTCATTGACGAGGGCTCGCAGATTTTCCTGGTTCTGCGTCACTACGGCGATGCGCTCGGCCAACGATTGTGTCTGGCTCTGGGTGGCCGCGTGCAGTGTCTGTTGCTCGTTTGCCAGGGTCACGAGCTGCTCGGCCATGTGCTGACCCGCTTGCTGCAGATGGCCGATGCCCGTGTGGGTCGTTTTCTGGTTGTTGGCGACGGTGGCGATGTTCTTGGCCAGCTCCTGCTTGTTGTTCTGGACCAGGCGGTGCAGTGTCGCGTGCTCTCTGGCGACGGCGGTTACGTCCGCGGCGGTTCGCTGCGTGATGTCGGCCACCTGGGCCACTCCGTCCTGGAGCAACTGCTGGTTCTCCTCCAATGCGACCATGCGCCTACCCAGGGCCTGGTCGCCGCTTGTGATGGTGTTGTGAAGCTGAGCCTGTTTATCCTGGACGGCGGTGACCTGCACCGCGAGGCTCTGGTCGTTCTGATCCAGGTTCTGTATACCCTCCTGCAAGTCGGCGTTGTTGACGTGGATTTGGGAGGAGATGGTGGCGAGTTGTCGGGCGTTGGCAGCGACCATCGCCTGCAGTTTGACCTGGTTGTCCTCCATCCGGGTCATTTGCTCGCCGCAGCCGGCAGCGGCAAAGGGCAAGATCATCAGGGCAAAGAACAAGATGAGTGCGACGGCGATTTGTTGTGGGGCGATTTCCCTTCTCTTCATGGCAATTCCTTTCGCATATGTGTGACCAGGAGTTCTCATCAGAACCACTATCTGAAGGTCCGATTATGTACGAACGGGTGAGTCGCCCAGCTTGCCCAAATAACCTCCTTGCCAGTACTGGGAAGGACTTCCCATCCTGTTTTTTTTATCGGCAAGACCAATTCAAAAGCTTTACCTTTTATGGGACGGGATCGGAAGCTGGGATATATGCAGGAGATACGGCAATCCTGGCGGCGAGCGCCTTGTTAGAGCCGGTCAATCCAGGGGGCTAATTCAGGAGTTGAATCGCTGCGAGCCGGCGGTTCTGCCAACTCCGTGCAAACAGTCCGAGAACCGCTATCGGGGCCCGATCGCTTTCACCGCTTGCATTCTGCGACGGCGAAATACTTGCCTTGGCGGGCTAACATCGTTATAAAGAAGGTTTTGGATCGTGGTGTTTGTACGGGGTGGGGTATAAAGGAGCAGCCGCATTGGCACGTATCGAGAAACGAGGAGTAGTCGGCTCGGACGTCATAACGCTGAGCCGGGATTCGATCAAGGAACATTTCATAACGTTGACCCCGCAGGGTGATGAGTCTCCCGAATCGCTGTTCCACAGAGCTGCGGACGTGGTTGCGCAGGTCGGGGGCGATGTGGTGTCCATCGAGTCGCTTGGCATGGCGCCCTCGGACAGGAATAGCCTGGACGTGCTGAACACGAGTCTGAACGGGGACGGGGTGCCGGTGGGATGGGTGGAGAATGCGCGGACCGACAATCTGTGCGGCGTTCACATCTGGCTTGTGGAAGGGGCGAAGGTGGTTCCCCTGTGCCTCGATGGCCGGCGCGTGGGGACCGCGTTCGGGGACGACCACGCTCGATACTGTCGCCTCGTGGGCCTGCTCCCGTCCAGTGCAGCGGCCTCCCGCAAGGGGCAGGCGGAAGGCGTGCTGCGACAGATGAACGCAGCGCTGTTGGATTACGGCATGACGTTTTCCAACGTTCTGCGCACCTGGTTCTACAACACGGACATTCTGGACTGGTATGGGGATTTCAATAACGTCAGAGATGCGTTCTTCCGGGAGAAGGAAGTCTTTGGCAAGTTGGTGCCGGCCAGCACGGGGGTGGGCGGATGCAACGCGATCGGCGCCGCCCTCATCGCGGGAACGTTCGCGGTAGAGGCCAGGGACGCCAGTGTGAAGGCGTTCGCGGTTCCGTCACCGCTGCAGTCGTCGGCGCTGGATTACGGCAGCTCGTTCAGCCGGGCCGTGGAGCTCGACACGCCGGACCATCGCAGACTGTATGTGTCCGGAACCGCCAGCATCGACAAGGCGGGCAAGACCGTTTTCCTCTCGGATACGCCGGCCCAGGTCAAGCTGACCATGGAGGTTGTCCAGGCCATCCTGCGTTCGCGCGACATGGATTGGACGGATGTCACTCGCTCGCTGGTGTATTTCAAGAATGCCGAGGATGCCGGCCTGTTCGCGGCATATCGCGAGGAAAACGACCTGCCGGCATTTCCGGCCGTCGTCGTGGAAAACGATATCTGTCGGGACGATCTTCTCTTCGAGATCGAGGTCGATGCGGTAAAGGCGGAGTAGGATTGCCTGCGACGTTGCGTTCTGCTTCTCGTGCGTCTTGTCTGCCGGGGTTGCTGCGGTGCTCGGCGGGCCGTTCGCAGTGGCTTCCTTAATGTTGCGTTGCTTGATCCTGGATATCGGTATATTCGGAGGGCGTGGCAGCCTTGGGCGTGGCGCCGGTCATCGGCAAAACGTCGGGTCGGAGGCTCGGCGAACGAACCAGCCGGGCGAGTTTCTCGCCGCGAATCGGCAGGGGGCCGTCGGCGAGCTCGGGCAGTTGATAGAGCCGCATGTACGAGTCGTCGAAGGTGGGGTCCTCTTGGGGCAGAACGAACGGTTTGTATGACTTGCCCTCGCGGTCGATGTAGCTGAAGTACACTCTGCTGAAAAGAACCGCTTTTCGTTTGCTGCTGAAGGCGATCCAGCGGCCGTTGCTGGACCAGCAGTGCCACGACTCAGGCCGTTCGCTGTTGCACGAGAGCCGTCGATACACGCCGGTCTCGGTGTTCATAAGATACAGGTCGCTGCTGTCTCGAAACGTGGGGAAGCAGCCGTGATCCAGCATACAGAACAGGAGGAACCGGCCGTCCGGCGAAAACCGGGGCTGGGCAATGCTTTGACCGGTCTCCCTGGCCGAGAGCACCGTTTCCACCTGACCCCACGCGTCGGCCTTCGGGTTGTAGCTGACGCGCACCAGGTCGTACTTGATTTCGTCGTACCGCTCGGGCGGTTTGCCGTGCTCGGTCCACCAGACCGGCGCGCTGCAAAAGTAGAGCCAGCGGCCGTCAGGCGACCAGGCCGGGAACGTCTCCAGGCGATTCGCCTGTGAAAGGGCCGGCGTGGTCCTGGTCTCCCGGGAGTCGACCAGGTAATAGCCCAGCGCCGATTCGACGTCCATACCCTCGCGAACCTCCATCTGAGCGGTATGAAAGAACTGCCGTACCTTGTAGACTGTGAAGGCGATGATGTTGCCGTCGGGATGCCAGGCCGAGTGTCCCATCGGCGCCGAGCCGAATTGGGTTCTCGAATCGATGCTGGTGGCTTGTCCATCCTGGATCAGCACCATGGCAGGGCCGTTCGACGTTCGACAGTGTATGAACATGTTGTCGGAATCGTGGTGGAGGAAGCTGTGACAATGGACGCAGCCGCGTTTGAATGAGCGGTTGTGTACGATAGGCGATTTGTTGAAGCTCTCGATATGCCGCTGCCAGATACACATGTCGCTCCAGCGATTGTGGATGGGACGTATCTCCCGGTAGTAGAGGAAAGGATCGATCTCCTCGGCGGCAATCTGATTCGTTATCGGATCGAACCGCATCCACCGGCCGTCCTGGGCCTTGACGCAGACTTCGGTGTGCAATGTTTTGCCGCGATTAGCCTCCAGCAGCTTGCGCCATGGGGCGGGGGGAATGCGAATCTTGGGCGACCGGCCGGCAATCTCGACGGGGTCTCCCTGCTCCGAGTGAATCTTGACGTAGTACTGCGATCCGGGCTCGCGGATGAGGAAATTCAGAGGGGCGATGTTGGGGGGAATAACCGTGTCACAGTAGTCGGGCTGAATCTGCGCGGTGCGTCCGGCCTGACGGCTGGGGCCGACGGTGATCTCCCTGTCACACGAGCCGGCTGAGAGGGCGGCGACGATCAGGGCGGCGACGAGCCAGTTGTGAACGAGCCGTGTCTTCATTCTTGCATTCCCGATACCCGGTACAGATGGTAGAAGAAATAGGTGCCGCCGAAGTCACGCGCCAGGGCGTCGGCGGCAGCGGCCGGCCGGCCCCCGTGCCGGCGGATGATCCGGCTCATCGTTTCGAAACGCTGGTAGAGATCACCGCTGGGCTGATGCCCGTGAAGGTCAAGCGGCCTTCGGGTCTGCGTGGCGCGAAGCAACAAGGCCTCCTGGTAGAGCGGAGGAGCTTCCGCGTAATCGAAGTTCTCGATTCGCCCGTAGTTGGTCGCCAGCCGATCCGTTTGCCTGCTCAACAGATACAGGGCCATCAAGTATTCGAAGGCCATGCGGTTGTGCGGATTGGCGTCGAGCAGATTCAGCAGGATGTCTTCTTTCGGCAGGGCGGCGATGTGGTCCCTCTTGACAACGCGAGCGCGCAACTGCCGGATGTCGGCATCCGCGTCGAGCCCGGGATCCTCCGAGAGTCGGGCCAGATAGTCTCGCGCCCAGTCTGCGTGAAATAACGTTCGGGTCAGGGCTCTGAGGTAGACTTTGGCCGACTCCGTCCTGCCTTTGACCAGATTGATCAGCGCCAAACGTTTGAGCAGAGAAGGCTGTTCTCCGAATCGTTCGATGCACTCGTTGAGCCCGTTCTCGGTCAGGTTCATGTGACCGAGTTCAATGTACATGTCGAATTTCTTCCAGTATTCATGTACGTGCCGGGGGCCGCTCAGTAGCAGGGCGTCGGGACGTTGTGGGTGCTTGAACATGTCGTAGCCCAGGCGGCCGGTGTGATAGAGGGCCCGGTTTACGGCGTGCATCACGATGGTGTTGTCGGGGCAGTGTTTTGCCGCCTCAAGCACTCGGGGCCACATGCGGTGATACGAGCAGTAGTCGACTACGAACAGCGTCTTTCGTTCGCCATCCCGGGTGGCAAAGACCATTGCCGCGCCGGCGATGACCCATGCTAACGAGGCCAATACCGCACGCACGGTCGCGGGAAGATTCCTGCCCAGTCGTGCGGTTGCCAAGAGTGCGCGGACGCGCTCGCCCGGCAGTTTGGCCGCAACCCGCCCGAGAGTCCCGGCTAAAAGTGCAACCGGCGGGAAGAGGTACAACGCATAAGCCAGGGGCAGGCCTTCGTCCGCGCCCTGCAGCGCGAATTTCTCCCAGGGGTAGGGCAAAAGGGCGCCGTAGGCGTTCGCCGGCCGCTGGCCAAAAACCAGCACTCCTTCGATATAGGGAAGCACCGCAACGAACAACAGGTACACCACTGCGACCCGGCCCTGACGTTGCCCAACTTCGAAGAGGACAACGATGGCTGCAAACACGAGATACGCGCCGCCGGCGGTGGTGTAGAGGACCAGTGACAGAACGGCGAACACGGCCAACCTTCTTACAGTACCCGTTGCTTCCTGAGACGGAACCGGCTTGGCCTGCGCCAGGTAGAGACACACAAACAGCAAGCTCACGGTCAGGGCGATGGCGGTGACGAAGTGGAAGCTGTAGGACGCGTACATGCCCAGCAGAATCAGGGCCGGAACGAAACGCAGCCAACGCAGGCCTGGGAAGCCGAATCGCTTCAAAATGAAGTCGGTCGCCGCGCACGTGAGCCAGGCCTGCGCCGTTGCCACGGCGGCGCCGGCCCAGCCAACATAGAAGAGTTGAGACAGGAATGAGCCGCCATACTCGACGATCCCTCCCGGGTAGCGCAGAAATTGCTCGAAATAGCTCCAGCCCGTGTAGAAAACGGGGAAATTAGTGATGATCCCGGCCCCGTGCGCAATCAGACGCAAATCCACCACCTGCCACAGGTACAGGTAGAAAAGCACGCACAGGAAAACGTCTTCGACGACTCTGCCGGCGTTAAGCGCAGGTGCCGTTACGATTCCTGTTGGCTTGGTGGATGCTCCACGCTGGGATTTGCGAACTGAAGGCAGCATCAGGGCTCACATCCCTATCCGTCAGAAGAGGGGGTAAATGAACACTGCCGCTCCGGAGCCTCCCAACAGAACCAGCAGGCACAGCAGCAGCAGAACGATAATGATGGGCAGAAGCCACCACTTCTTGTTGTGCTTGAGAAAACAGAGAAACTCTACGAGAAGCGAGGGACGCTTGGTCTGCGCCAATTCCTCAAATTGTCGCGACTTTTCCTTGGTGCCATTTCGTGTCATTTTGCGGTGCCCGTCTAAAACTGGTGAAAATAACGGTCCATATTCGCCGGGGGCCGGCGGGGTATCCAGTAGCTGGTGCATGAGCGGTCCAGATTCCGGCCCAGTGGGTCTCGGCGAATCAGGCGAAAGAACAATCCCAGGGGCGTAAGCAAGAGGAAGTAAAACACAGCCAGCAGCACGAAACTGATTAGATATCCGATCGGCAGGGCAACGAGCGTCAAAATGAGGTAGACGATTCGCGTCGTTTTTGGCCAGATCAGGCTGCAAAGCAATATCCCTGCGCCGACGGCGAGAACGGCAATCGCCCAAACGAGGGCGACCCCCCATACAAAGACCAGTACCGCCGCGAGAATGGCTGACGCCACCGGCGCGGTGAGACCGAAGATACGCAACTGCCTGGGACCTGGATGCCAATCGACTTCCATCAGCGGCATTCGCTGCGATCCTTTCCTGGACGTTAGTCCAATTCAAACCGGGCTTTGTAGTCGTCTATTTCGTGCTGCTTTGCCTGTGGCTGTTCTTCCTTGTAAAGGATCTGGTTCTCTATGACCAGGACATCCATATTGGTGGCCATGAAGCATCGGTACGCATGCTCGGGGGAGCAAACGATGGGTTCGCCGCGGATGTTGAAGCTGGTGTTGATGACCACGGGGCAGCCCGTCCTGTTTTTGAAGGCGGTCATGAGTCGCCAGAGTCTGGGGTGACGCTCTCTGTCGACGGTCTGAATCCGGGCCGAGAAGTCCACATGGGTAATCGCGGGCAGCACGCTTCGCCTGGACTTGAGCTTGTCCAGTCCCTTCAGGACCCCGGGGTTGTTGCAAGCGGCCAGGCGCTTGTCCTCTCGGACGGAGGCCACCAGCAGCATGTAAGGGCTGTCCTGCTCCGGGCGGGTCTCAAAGTACTCCGCGACGTTCTCGCGCAGCACGCACGGGGCGAAGGGGCGGAACGACTCGCGGAACTTGATCTTGCGGTTCATCAGCGACTGCATCTCTTCGCTGCGGGCATCGCCGAGGATGCTGCGATTCCCCAGCGCCCGCGGCCCGAACTCCATCCGTCCCTGGAACCAGCCGATCACCTTGCCCTCGTCAATGAGTTGCGCTACTTTCGCAACCAACTCCGCCTCATCGGTGTGGCTGTGGTACCTGGCATCAACCGAATCCAGGAATTGACAAACCTGCTCGTTGTTGTAGGCCGGGCCCAGCAGCGAGGTGTGCTGGCTGTCCTGGTCGGCGGTCTTGCGTTGGTTGTCCAGAAGCTGGTGCCAGACGAACAGGGCCGCTCCGAGCGCGCCCCCCGCGTCGCCGGCGGCCGGCTGAATCCAGATGTTGTCGAAGGGTGTTTCTCGGAGAATTCGGCCGTTGGCCACGCAATTGAGCGCCACGCCACCGGCCAGGACGAGATTCTCCATGCCCGTTTGGGCATGCACGTGTCGGGCGGCGCGGAGCATAATGTCCTCGGTGACCGCCTGAATCGAGGCTGCCATGTCCATTTCCCGCTGCGTTATCGGGGATTCGGGGCGGCGCGGAGGTCCGCCGAAGAGCTGCTCAAATCGCGAACCGGTCATTACCATCCTGTTGCAATAGGCGAAATAGGCCATATTCAGCCGAAAAGACCCGTCTTCCTTTACATCGACGAGCTTATCGAGGATCAGGCCGCGGTATTTCGGCTCGCCGTAGGGGGCCAGCCCCATCATCTTGTACTCGCCCGAGTTGACGCGAAAGCCGGTGAAATAGGTGAAGGCCGAGTAGAGCAGCCCCAGTGAGTGAGGGAAATGAAGTTCGTGGGTCAGTTCGATTCTGTTGGCCCGACCGGTTCCGAAACTGGCTGTGGCCCATTCCCCAACGCCGTCCATAGTCAAAATGGCGGCCTCTTCGAACGGAGAGGGGAAAAAGGCGCTGGCGGCGTGCGATTCATGGTGCTCGGTGAAGACGTATCGACCCTTGTACTTGTGCCCGAGGGCCCTGTCCATCTCGCGCGGCAGGTGGAGCTTGCGGCGTAGCCAGAGGGGCAGGCCCGCCAGGAACTGGCGAAATCCGAACGGGGCGTACCCTATGTACGTCTCCAGCAGCCGCTCGAATTTGACCAGGGGTTTCTCGTAGAAGACGACGAGGTCGAGCTGTTCGCTCGACAAGCCGGCCTGGCGGAGACAATACTCGACGGCGTGGGAAGGAAAGCGGCTGTCGTGCTTCTTACGCGTGAATCGCTCTTCCTGGGCGGCCGCGACGATCTCGCCGTCCCGAACCAGAACGGCGGCACTGTCATGGTAAAAAGCCGAAAGTCCCAGGATATTCATCGTATTTCCCCAAACTCAGCGGGTCGCCGGTCATCTGGTGGTTTTTGGCTCTGCGACATGCCTCATTATAGGTAATATCGGCAGATTCACAAAGCGGCATTGGGCCGGTCCGGCAACGGGAGGGGGCGTTTTCCTGATCTCGGGCACGGCTGACGTCCTGATATTCGGCCGCGATCTGAGACATATCTGTAAATTTGCCCTTCGAGGCTCAAGTAAGTCTTGCAAAACGCGGCTTACGCGGTAAAATATTTCTTTTCGCGCTTGCGGCGCGTTCTGAAACCGTAGGACCGAGAACCTTTGCAGAGTTGATGCAGGAGTGGTTTATGTCAAGAGTGTGCCATTTTACCGGTAAGAGAACGATTTCCGGGCGGAGCATCTCCCGTCGCGGTAAGGCCAAGCGGCATGGCGGCGTCGGCAAGAAGGTCACCGGCGTCAGCAAGCGGAAGTTCAAGCCGAATATCCAAAAGGTCCGGGCCATCGTGGACGGCAAGGTCTGCCGTCTGAGAGTCTCGGCCAAGGCGATTCGCAACGGGTTGGTGCAGAAACCCCCCAAACGGGATTACAAGCCCGAAAAGCAAGCGGCATGCTGAGGTCTGTAGTCTCTTGGTGGTTGTGTGCAAGCGAAGCGGGGCGGAACGAATGCCTCGCTTTTTCTTTTGACTGGGGGCTCAGATGCCGGAGAAGATCGACGCCGAGCAGGTTCGTAAGGTGGCGAAACTGGCCCGGCTGGAGTTGACGGACGCGGAGGTGCAGGAATTTACCGGCCAGTTAGGGGCGATCCTGGGCTACGTCGACAAGTTGAGCGAGTTGGAGACTACCGATGTGGAGCCCTTGGCCCATTGTCTGCCGATCAGCAACGTTTTCCGAAAGGACGAGGTTCGCGATTCGCTGGGTACGGAGCGGGTGCTTGCCAACGCTCCGCAGCGCGACGGTTCGTTCTTCAAGGTTCCCAAGATACTGGACGACAACTCCGGGGCGTAGCGAGCGCCGCCGGGAGGTGGGGGACAGGAGCGTGATTTTGAGAGGTGCATATATGAAAGCCGGGAGACTGATCTGTGTGATTGTAGCGGTGGCGTTGGGATGCCCCGGTGCATGGGGAGAAAGAACCGCAATGGGAGCCAATCAGAGCGAGAAGAAACTCAACCAACAAATCACGAAGACCGTGCAGTGCGATTATCTGCTCTACCTTCCCCCGGGCTACGGCGAAAAGGAGCAGAAATGGCCTTTGATAATGTTCTTGCACGGCGCCGGCGAGCGCGGCGACAACTTGGAGCTGGTCAAGAAGCACGGGCCGCCCAAGCTGATTGAGCAGGGCAAGAATTTTCCCTTCATCATTGTGTCGCCTCAGTGTCCGAGGGGGATCTGGTGGCCGGAGAAACTTGATACGCTCGTCGCGCTGCTCGATGAGATTGAATCGAAGTACGCTGTGGATGCCGACAGGGTCTATCTGACCGGTCTGAGCATGGGGGGCTTCGGCACGTGGAGCCTGGCATGCCGTCATCCGCAGCGTTTCGCGGCTGTCGCGCCGATTTGCGGCGGGGGGCAGTGGTTTCTCGCCAACCGGCTCAAGAACGTCCCCGTATGGGCCTTTCACGGAGCCAGGGATCGGGTCGTTCCCCTGGACCAGTCCAAATCGATGGTGGAAGCGGTCAAGAGGGCCGGCGGAGATGCGAAGTTGACCGTATATCCCGAGGCCCAGCACGATTCCTGGACGGCCACCTACGATAATCCGAAGCTCTACGAGTGGTTCCTGAGCCACCGCAGGAGCAAAGAAAGCAAATAATTCACCCGATGTCTCTCGAAGATATTACCGCCATTGAGTTGCGAGAGCGGATCGCCGCCGGGCAGAGCAGCAGCGTCGAAGCGACGCGGCTCGTGCTCGACCGCATCGAGCGGCTCGATTCCACCGTGGGGGCCTTCATCAGCACGTTTGGCGAGGAGGCTTTGAAATGGGCTCAAGACGTTGACCGCCGGATCGCGGCCGGGGAGCCGGTAGGGGCGTTGGCGGGCGTTCCCGTGGCGGTCAAAGACAATATGTGCATGCGTTCCGGGGCCACTACCTGTGGATCGCGCATCCTGGGGAACTTCCACGCACCGTACGATGCAACCGTGGTGCGAAAGCTTGTCGAGGCGGACGCAATAATCGTCGGCAAGACTAATATGGACGAGTTTGCCATGGGCTCGAGCACCGAGACCTCCGCTTTAGGCCGGACCGTTAACCCCTGGGATACCGCTCGCGTTCCAGGTGGCAGCAGCGGCGGATCGGCGGCGGCGACCGCGGCACGCCTTTGCTTTGCGGCGCTGGGCTCGGATACGGGCGGCTCGATCCGCCAGCCCGCCAGCTTCTGCGGGGTCGTCGGCCTCAAGCCCACGTACGGGCGGGTATCGCGGTACGGGCTGGTCGCCTACGGATCGAGTCTGGATCAAATCGGACCCCTTGCCCGAAGCGTCGCTGATGCCGCGTTGTTGATGAGCGTTATCGCCGGCCACGATTCTGCCGACAGCACGAGTGTGGATACAGACGTGGCTCCCGTTCCGGATTATCTTGCGTCTGTGAACGATCCGGTCGACGGTCTGAGAATCGGTGTGGTCCCGGCTTTCAACGCGGGAGCCGATCCGTCCACCCAGGATGCGATAGGCAAGGCAATCGGTCTCTACCGCGCCACCGGCGCGAAGGTCGTCGAGGTGGAGATGCCGCACCTGGACTATGCCATCGCGGCCTATTATCTCATTGCCACCGCCGAAGCCTCCAGCAATCTGGCCCGCTACGATGGCGTCCACTACGGGCACCGGACGCCGGAGCCCAACGACTACATCGAGGTCTACACCAAATCGCGCGAAGAAGCTTTCGGCAAGGAAGTCAAGCGACGCATCATGCTGGGCACGTACACGCTGTCCAGCGGCTATTACGACGCCTATTACCTGAAGGCCCTGAAAGTACGCAATCTGATTCGAGGCGATTTCGTCCGGGTCTTCGAGACGTGTGATTGCATTATGATGCCGGTCTCACCGACGACGGCGTTCAAGATCGGAGAGAAGATCGACGATCCGCTGAAGATGTACCTGTCGGACGTCTATACCATCGCGGCCAATCTCGCGGGCATTCCGGGCATCAGCATCCCGTGTGGGTCTGACGAGGCGGGCCTGCCCATCGGTTTGCAAATTCTCACGCCCGCATTCACGGAAGACAGGCTGTTGCGAATCGCCCGCATGTATGAGTCGCAGACGGATTGGCACGAGAGGAAACCTGCGGTCGCCGAGTGAGTGGAAGAATGAGTGATTTGTCGTACAAGGTGATTGTCGGCCTGGAGATTCACGTACAGCTTTGTACGCGGACCAAGATGTTCTGCGGTTGTGCGCTGAGCTTCGGCGCCGAGGCCAACAGCCGGGTCTGCCCCGTGTGCCTGGGGATGCCCGGCTCGCTGCCCGTGATGAACGGGCAGGCGGTCGAATACGCGATGCTGGCCGCTTCGGCTCTCAACTGCGAAATCGCTCCCTTCACCAAGTGGGACCGCAAGAGCTACTACTACCCCGATCTGCCCAAGAACTATCAGATCAGCCAGTACGATCTGCCGCTGGGCAGCAACGGATATATCGAAATCCTGTTGGACGACGGGCGGACCAAGAAGATTCGCATCCTCCGGGCGCATCTGGAGGAGGATGCGGGCAAGAACCTGCATACGGCGGGCAACTTCTCTCAGGTCGATCTGAATCGCGCCGGAACGCCGCTGCTGGAGATCGTCACCGAGCCCGACATGAACGGCCCCGAGGAGGTGCGGGCCCTGGCCGTCGAGTTGCAGCGCATCGTGCGCTATCTCGGCGTCTCCGAGGGGGACATGCAGAAGGGCCACATGCGATTCGAGCCCAATATCAATCTCATCGTGACGCGAGCGGATGGTGAATTCCGGACGCCCATCGTCGAGGTCAAGAATCTCAACAGCTTCCGCGCCCTGGAGCGCAGCGTGGCCTACGAGATCGAAAGGCAGTTGGCCGAGTTTCTCGAAACGGGCCGGACCCTGGAGATGGGCAACAAGTCCACCCGGGGATGGAACGACGACGACCAGGTGACCGTGCTCCAGCGCGAAAAGGAAGAGGCCCACGACTACCGGTATTTTCCCGATCCCGATCTGGTGCCGGTGACTACGACGCCGGAGTCGCTGGATCAGATTCGCTCGCGTCTCTGCGAGCTGCCTTTGCACAGGCAGCTTCGTTATGTGCGCCAATACCAGCTCAGCGACTACGACGCCGGTGTGTTGACCGCCGAGCGGGCCACCGCGGATTTCTTCGAACGCGCGGTGCAAGCCGGCGGCGACCCGAAACGCCTCTGCAATCTGTTGACCCAGACGGGCTTGAAACTCGCCAACGAGCGCGGCTGCGACCTGGCGGGCCTGGGCGTCGAGCCCTCGGACGTGGCCGAACTGGCGAAGATGATCGACGCCGGCACCGTGAGCGCCGGCGCCGGGGGCGCCATCCTGGAAGCTATGGCGCAGACCTCCCGGAAACCCGCCGCGCTGGCCGAAGAGCTCAACCTGATCCAGAAAAGCGACGCCGGCGAACTCGAGGGCATTGTGGATGAGGTGCTGACGGCCAACCAGCAAGCGGTCGAGGACGTCACCGGCGGGGGCAAGAAATGCAAGAAGGCAAAGGGGTTTCTCCTGGGCCAGGTCATGCAGAAGACGAAAGGGCAGGCCAACCCGAAAGTGGTTTCTGAACTGCTTGACAAGAAACTGAACGGATAGCTTCCGGCAAGTGAGGGGACAGACCATGAAGGTCGAAAAGAGCGCAAACATCGCCAGGAAACCCGTCGAAGTGGAGGGCGCCCAGGGAATCGGGATTCGATGGCTCATCTCCAAAGAGGACGGCGCCGCCAACTTCGCCATGCGGATGTTCGAGGTCGAGCCGGGCGGACATACGCCGCTTCACCGGCATCCGCACGAGCACGAGGTTTTCGTGCTGGAAGGCGAGGGTGTGGTCACCGACGAGGGCCGGGAGCGTCCGATTGGGCCTGAAGACGTAGTATTCGTTCCCGGTGATGTCGAGCACAATTTCCGGAACACCGGGGACTCGACGCTGCGGTTTCTTTGCCTGGTTCCAATGTCGGCTGTCTGAAAGAAGTCGCGAGCAGAGGGCACGCGGGCTTCACTTCTTCTTGCTGCGGATCTTGCTTTCGGTTCCCGAGGCCAGCCTCTTGATGTTCTCCCGGTGGCGCAGGATGACCAGAATGGGGATCGCGACGGCGGCCAGAAGTAAGGGCCACAGGGCGCTTGCCCGCCAGTTTGGATTCACCGCGATTGCGACGACGAGAGCTGCTGCGAAAGCCGCGGAAGCGCAGATGGAAGCCAGCGAGACGTAACGCCAGACGAGCACGACGGCCACCCAGACGACCAGGGCAACTGCCGCCGAGAGCGTGAAATAGGGCCAGATCCCCAGCGCCACGCCGAAGCTGGTCGATACCCCCTTGCCTCCCTTGAATTTGAGGTAGATGGGGAAGATGTGTCCTACGATGGCGGCGACCCCAACCGTGAGCCACAGAGCCAGAAATGCCGGGCCGATGCTCGTCTCGGCGCCGAGAAGGTTCGTGGCTACCGCTTGGGCCGCAAGCACCGGGACAAGTCCTTTGAGGACGTCCAGGGCGAAGCAGATGTAGGCCCATTTGCGGCCGCAGGCTCGCGCCAAATTTGTGGCACCGATGTTGCCCGAGCCGACCGTCCGCAGATCCTTGCCGTGCAGCCTGGCGATAATCTGGCCAAACGGAATCGCGCCGACCAGATAGGCTATGATGATGGCTGGAACGAATACACTGAGCATCTTCACCTGCATTCCAAGTTGGCTGCGTTTCGGTGAGCGATCCGGCGTCAAAGCCGCCGCACATTGGGCTGGATTCTATGCGTTTCGCCCACCGAAGACAAGGGGGAGAATCAGACGCGTCCTGCTCGACTAGCGAATCGTGTCTGCTTTGAAGGATTTCCGCGCGACGGTCGGGTGGCGCAAAGACCCGTAGGACGCATCCTACAACGTCTCGGTCGAGTCTGTGAACGACCGGGCGGTGATGGTCAAGCTGACGTAAATTGCGGGGTCTTCCGATAATAGCGATGGGCCGTCTTTCGCCGATTGAGAGTGGCCTCGTAGCGTTTGACGACGCTTTTCAGACCCTCTCGTTGGGAAGGGCTGAATTCCTCAAGGCAGGTGTCGAGCAGAAGCTGCTTGTGATCTTCATCGAAGTACTCCGGCACCATACTCCAGTAGAGTCTACTGAGATCGCGAGCCTTGCGTCGCTGGCTGCGAACCCCGGCGCTCATGCGGTGCAGGTCGATTATGCTGAGATGGCAGTTGGTCGACAGGCTTTTGCCGTGGAGAAAAAGATGCCAGATTTGGAGGTCGGGGAAGGCGATGTCCAGTTTGTGCAGGGCCCGGACCAGCTTACCCACAGCTATGAGGATATTCTCCTGCTGGTGGCGTTCGAGGTTCCGCCAGTTGTCGATGACGAAATCGCGCAGGCATATACCCTCGATTTCCTGGGTGACGAAGAAAGAGTCTCTCTCGATACCCCAGTGCGTCCGCTCCCCCATGCACACCGGTTCATAGGTGCCGATGTGGTTCGCGAGCAAATGCTGGGCGTTGTGCCATTCGACGCCAGCCTGGGTGGCCCCGGAGCCGCAAGTGCGTCGCGCCGCAAGTATGTCCTTGAAATGGGGGTTCTGGAAACGCTTCATGAAGAAGGCGCGACGCTTCGTATTCCGGCGAAAGACCAACCGCTGAACATTCCGCCTATGATGTTTGTTCACCGTCGTTGTATCAGCGTACTCGTAGAAATCGTCGAATTCCTTGAGCCCCAACTGCGCGAAGTACGACTCCCAAGAGCCGGCAAAAAGAATCCTATCCATTCGTATGAATGCCTCTCGAACAACACCGTGCCGGTGTCGGATCCATGAACAACCGACAATTTTCAACTGAGTTTATAGACAACACTCCAACACACGATACCCTTCATACTAACGTCATATGGGGTTGACTTCAACACTCTAGTCCCTGTACAAGCGTGATTTCTTTGCCTTTGGGGGGCGGGAATTTGTCG
>CAYPZL010000065.1:0-26004 GCA_964415045.1 uncultured Pirellulales bacterium
AATCCTGTTCCCCACGCCCCAGACCAATCGAAAAAGTCAGTCAACTTGAGTATATGGTATGGGACAGAACGCCGAACACGACCGAATCGAACGAGCCCGGCAGGGAGATCCGGGGGCCGTTGCGCATCTGTACCGACGCTACTGGCGTGCGGCTCGGGCGGCGGCCTATGGCGTCACCGCCGACCTGGCGCTGGCCGAGGACGCGGCCTCCGAGGCCTTCTGTGCGGCCCTGGAACACCTGGCGGACCTGCGTGATCCGCAGCGCTTCGGCCCCTGGCTGCGTACCATCGCGGTCCGGACGGCCCAACGCCTCGCGGCGGCTCGCCGAAAGCGGAACCAGGTCGAGCGACAGAAACAGCCCGATTCGCAAGCCCACGCGCCGGCCTCCCGCCTCGAACGTGAGGAACTGGCCGGCCTGATTCACCAGGCCGTGGGAACCCTTCCCGCGACGCTGCGCGAGGCCCTGTCGCTGTTCTACTTCGAGGGCTACAGCACCGACGAGGCGGCGCGCTTCCTGGACGTCCCCGTCGGCACGCTCAAGCGCCGCCTTCACGACGCCCGCCGGCGTCTGCACGACGTCGCCGAGCAGATCCTGAAAGGAAAGAAACCGATGGACCCCAAACGCGAACAGATCCTCCAGCAGCTCCGGAACTTCGCCGAGAAAGGCGGAGACACCGAAGAATTCATAGAGGTCATGCGTCAGGCCTGGTCGCTGCGTCCGCCGCCCTGGGAGCTTCTGCGAAAGGTCCGTCAGCAACACTGGGGCAAGATGGCGTCCAGGCTGAAACAGGACGAGAGCAACGTGCAACAGCTCCGCCAGTTCATGGCGCGATAGTCCGGGCCTTCCGAGCGGGCGCAAGATCCCGATGATCCGGTGGGGGCGGCCGCCCGGGCGATTCGGGCGGCGTTGCCCGAGTTCCAGACGTGGCAGGTCGATCCGTCGGCCGTCGTCGACACTCTGCTGGCAGCGGGGACATCGTCACACCTGCCGGCGGGCTTTGCCGAAGGCGAGCCGGTATCGTACCTGCGGGCCACCCGGGGACTGGTGCTGCTCAAGCCGGACGGCTCCATGCAAACCAGGGCCGATCTCATGAAGAATCCCCCGCCGGACACGTCGCCCGACCCGCAGCAGCGAGACACCCGCATGAGCGACGTGCTGGACCTGATGTGGCTGCGGCGCGAGCCGATCGAACTGCGAAGCGTCGAGGAACTGCTCCAGCGCCTGGTCGAGGCGGTGGTTCCCGAAACGCAGGCCCGCTTTCACAGTCACGAGGAACCGCAGTACCGTGCGGCTCTGCGCTTGCAGTTGGCCGACATTCGCATTCCCGCGGCCCTGGGGGGCGTGTACTATCCCTGGCCCGAGATACCCGAGGGGACCGGCAGCGCGCACGTGCGAATCTTCCTCGAGCCCTGGGCCACCGCTCGAAGCGGCCGGACCGTCGAAATGGCCGTCTTTACTTTTCCCCCATCCAACGAGGAGCCACAACCGCCGCCAGACAAGCCGAGCACACAGTCATGACATCGCCGCGCTCAATACGATGCAGCCGCCCCGCCGCCGGGTCTCTATTGGAGCCGCGTAGTGCGCATGCGCTCGCCGTACTTCTTGTAATGGGACAACGCGCTTTCGCGATCCTCAAAGTCCTTATCGGTGAACAGCAGCATCGTCTGCCCGATCAGAATCTCGTCACCATCGGACAGGATCGTCGCCTCGCTGAGCTTGCGCCGATTGACGAATACCCCGTGCCTGCTGCCCATATCTTCGGCACTGTATTTCTCGGAGGCTGCGTCGAACCGAATGCGCAGATGCTTGCGAGAGACCAGATCGTCCAGGATTTGCAGGGGCAGGTTCTCCGCCCGGCCGATCACGCTGGTGCGCCGGCCAAGCGGGAGAAACTCTCCCGTCCGCTGACCGGAGATCACAATAATCGAGGCCATGATGATCCTCCCCAAAACGGCGAACGAATGACCCTGTACAGACCAAGGCAAGGGTACCGCCACCCCCCCGGTGCTGTCAAGACGAAGGTTCCCGCCGCAGACACCAGCTCTCTTGACACGCCCCGGCTTGACGCGACGGGGACGATGTTCGCCAGCGCCGGCGTGGGGATCGTGACCGAAGGAGCAGGAGACCAACCGATGCGCGGCCCTTTGCAGAGGCCGCAGTGCCGGTGGAACCTGAGGAGAACGTCCGGCGCGTCAACCGGGCCCTGGCCCGGCCCTACACGCTCGACAAGTCGCTGCAGGCCGTCCCCGGAAACCACCCCAATCCCGATCACCTCGGCGTCTCGACCGGTCTGATCTCGAACGTCATCGACATGGCGAAATACGATGCGGCCCTCGACCGCCGCGCTTTCATCAGCGAGGCCTCGCAGGAGCTGGCGTGGACGCCCGCCGTGGCCAACTCCCGCGAAACACTGCCTTACGGCCTGGGCTGGTTCGTCCAGGAGTTCAGGGGGACCAAACTCGTGTGGCATTATGGCTGGGAGGTGACCGTGGGACAGCTCGGCATCGACGAGAAAGTCCCTTTGACCGAGGCCGAGAAGCAGGCGCGGGTCATGGATCTGCTCCGGGCCCGCTCCGGCGTGTATATCCCGGCGGCCGCCGAGACTGCGTCCATGCAAAACGCCCGGCCCGAGAGAGGCAGCCACGGGCCCGGGACACACTGGTACTACAACAACTGGGACTTCAACGTCCTCGGAACCATCTTCCGCCAGCAGACCGGTGACGGCATCTTCGCCGCCTTTGGCAAGCGCATCGCCGAACCGCTCCGGATGCAGGACTACGCCGCCGAGCGGCAGAGCTACAGCTACGAACAGAACTTCTCGATTCACCCGGCCTATCCCTTCCTCATCTCGGCGCGGGACATGGCCAAGCTGGGCCAGCTCTTCCTGCAACAGGGTCGCTGGGACGGCCGGCAGATCATCCCGGCGGCGTGGATCGCAGAGAGCACGCGATCCTATTCCCAAACCGGCACACCGCAAGTCGGCTATGGGTACATGTGGTGGATCGTGACGGATGACTTTTGCGGCATGAAAGACGGCGACTATTATGCCAGCGGCTACGGAGGCCAGAAACTGTTCGTCCTGCCCCGCATCAACACGCTCGTGGTCCATCGTAACAACATCTATCTGCCCGGCGTCAACATTGACTACGTATCCGCGGCCCCCTTCTACCTCATGCCCAGGATTCTCGACGCGTACACGGGCCAGCGTCAGCCGACCGTCGCGGCCTCGACGGCGAAAGCGGTCCGCCCCCGGCGTCTCCTTAAGGACTACGCACAAATCCAGCGCGCATCCGCCGCCGACTACACGGCCTGGAGGATCATATTGTGGGCCTGCGCAGTCGCATTTGCCTCGTGGGCCGCCCTCTGCACCGCCCGCAGCGCGATCAAACGGGCCCGATCATCGAGAACGCGGACGAACGGCACGGCCAACGGGCGTCCGGCGCTGGTCACAGTGACGCGACTCGTCGGCTCCCTGGTCGCCCTGACATGCACGGTCTATCTGCTCGCGCTGCTGCTCTTTGAGGGCGTGCTGAAATTCATCGCCGTCAACGGCGTGCCGCCCTACCTCCCGGCCTTCTACAGCGCCATCGTCTACGTTCCCCTGCTCGCCCCGGCGGCCGCCGGTCTGAGCCTGCTCGTAACCATCCTGCTCTGGGCGCGCAGGAACGGAACGCTCTTCGAACGCGCGCACTTGACCGCATTCACCGTGGCCCTGATCGTCTTTACCTGGGCCTCCTGCACCCTGAACCTGATGCCTGAATGGCGCTGACGGCGGATGCCTTGAGATGGAATCCCCCACCGGCCCAACACATACAGTTGCATACACTCAGGGGGATGGCCCGAGGTCCGGTCGCGGCGCCGTGCGGCTTGTCTTGTCGCGGGGCCCCCTGCGCTGGACAGGCAAGACCAGAGCGGCCAGAAGAAACACCACCGCCGGCCACCGACTCCATGCGGCCCACGAAACGACCGATGCGCTGAGCAGAACACCCCAGGCGCCGGCCTGGAGCGACGCCAGGGGGACGCGCCGCCCGGCCGGGTCACGACGCCAGCGCCGCAGCTTCCGCAGGGAGGCAACGATCTCATAGAAACCAAGACCAAGAAGGCATGCGATCCCGGCGTACACGGCGCCGGGAAGTCCGGCATCTCCACCCATCACAGCCGGCATAACAGGACGCCGCGTCAGCGCAAAGAGCGTGGCCGCTTCCCCCAGGTACGGCGCGTCGGAGATATTCGAGAGGATACGGGGCACGAGCAACGTCCCGTCCGGCAACGGCCAGCACACGACCATGGCCTCGGCCGCCAGCTTGCCGGCGCGGTCCAGATCCCCCATGGCCCGTGTGGCCCCCACCCCGAAGGCACAGGCCGCGGCACCATAGCCCCCGATCACCGGACCGGCATCCACGTCGCTCAAATTGAACCAGCCAATGTCCAAATCCCGGGGAAACTCGCGAAACCCGGCCAGCACCACCCCCTCCTGCCAGAATTGTGCCTCATACTTGTTGTACCATTGCCGCGCGGTCCACGGCCAGAGCTCCGGGGCCCATATCAGCATGAACGACAGCCCCACGCCGCGGGCGCTGTCCCGGGCCCGCCCGGTTCGGGAACTCACGACGTAAGCCGGCAGACCCGTATGCTTGTCAAGACACGCGCCCTCAAAGCCCCGGACCGCGCGGCCGGCGAACGTGGAATGGTCCGTTCCCAGCACGGCGTCGGCCCGTCGAATCGCTGCAATGGCCGGTACAATGTCCACCGGATAACACTGCCCCGGATAGTCATCCAGCAGTCCGTGGGGAGAGTCATCCAACTCCTGCGCCAGGGACTCCACCTGAGAGCGCAAGAAGGGCTCGTAGCGCGTATCATCGAGCAGCTTCTGGTAGCTGGTCAGCGCGCTGATCAACAACATACGATAAAACAGATTCTCTTTTTTGAGATAGTCGTCACCCCAGTGCTCTTTCACCCAGCCGGCATGGTTTGGATCGGCCACGAGCGCGGCGGCCGCCTCGATCGCGCCGCGTGCGTACTGCCTCGGAGGAACCGGCCACGGCGACAGGTCCTGCTCGGCTGCTTCCTGGAGCGCCTCGGTGGCCCAGAGATAGAACACCGATCCGAACAGAGGCCACTCCGTCCCGGAGATGTCGGCCGTCGTCAGGGCGGCCGCTCTTCCCGCCCGTACGCGCTGTCGCGCCCATCTCTCATACTTCGGCGACAGTGCCCGATGCCAGCGGAAAACGCACGGTGGAATCTTCCCGCCATACAGGGCCGGGTCGCGCAGATTCCAGGTCAGCATCGCTGCCGGAATGAGGAAGAGGTAAAGACTCAGCGCAGCCGCGATGACCGCATTGACGCAGACACAAATTGTAAGCGCTTTTCGCATAACCGATCCGCACCTTTCCAGCGTCCGGCACTGAGCGTAGCGCAAATTGAGGGACATGTCAAGACCGACGGCCTGTGTATCCGGGTCAAATCCGGCGCAACAGCGGCCCCACGGTGCGACCGACCTGCTTATCGACCCGTCTCAGCCTGACCCGGGCGTATGATCGTCATGCCGTCGGGGGCATGGATGGTGCTGTCGATGGTGCCGTCGGTGCGGCGGACGTGTCGGACTTTGACGAGGCCCGCCGGCGTGGGGACGGTGCCCTCGGCCCAGGCGAGGTCGCCAAGGTGCGGCTTGACCTCGACCGCTTTGCCGCCCGGCTCGACGATCCGGACGCCCAGGACGTGCTCGCTGAGCCAGGCGGTGGGGCCGGAGGCCCAGCCGTGACAGAGGCTGTGACGAAAGCCCTTGTAGCAGTAGTTGCCGAAGTCGCCGTGGATGTCCTTCTTGCCCGGCGGGACCAGCTCGTCGATGCGAGCGGCGTTCTCGGTCCACTCCAAATCGAAGTCTTCCCAGAACGTGGTCGCGCCTAAATCCAGCATCGCGCCCCAGTACTGGCGGATGCAGTCGAGGCAGCCCTGATAGTCGCCGGCCTTGGCGCGGGCCTGGAGGACATAGTAGCCGTAGAAGGTGGACATGCGCTTGGCGCCATCCACGGCCATCACCTCGCGATTGAGCTTCGCGGCATCTTCGAGCCTGGCCAGCGCGATCAGCGCAGCGGCCTGCTTGCTGCCGGCCGGATCGGGGGTGTATTCGCGCAGTCGTGTCACTGCGTCGCGGCAACGACGCGCCACGGACGGCTCGGAAAGCACGTCGCACAACTGAGCCCCGGCCTCCAGCGTCATCACCAGCAGCGCGTGCAGCCCGGCGTGGGTGGCCTCCGCGTTCGCGCGCGAGGGCCAGTCCAGGAAGCGCATGGCCGGCAGCTTCTCCCGGCCGTCCGGACCGACGCAGCGCGCGAGCTGTTTCAGCAGTCCCGTCAGATAGACCTTCTGCTGTTCGAGATACGCGCGGTCGGCCCCATAGCTATACCACGCGTGATGAATCAGCACCCACCACATCGAGTAGGAGCTGATCCCGTTCATCCACTTGGGCAGAGGCGTTTCGTCGCGGATCAGATCGAGGCTGGCCGGGATGATGTCGTGTCCCCCGAACACCGACAGAATCGTCATCGTCTCGGGGTGCATGTCGCCGATCCACACCAGGCGGTCGCGCTTGATGCCGTCCCAGAGATAGTCCTGCATGTTCAGATGCACGGTGTAGGCCCCGGTTTCCCAGATGCGGTTCAGGCGCTCGTCACTGCATCGAAACGTGCCCTGGTATTCGAGCGGCCGGTAGAGAAACACCGCCCGCACCGCCTTGAGCCGCACGAAGGTGTCCGGCTCAGCCACGTCGATGCGTACGAAGCGAAACCCGGTATTGCCGATCTCGTGGGTGCCGAGCCACGGGACCAGGCACGTCTGATCGCGAACGGCGTGGTCGTTCGTGGCGTTCTTCGCGCCGCCGACGTCGCTCATCGCCTCGCTGACCGACTCGCCGAAACGCACCCGCAAACGCACCGGCTTGTTGCCGGTGGTGTGCCAGACCATGATCTGGACGCCGCCGTGCAGTTCCTTCCCGAAGTCGAGCAGGACGCCCGCGCCTTTGCCTTCGTTGCGCAACACGCACGGCTCGTGCGCATCCAGTGTGATTTGTCCCGTGCGTTGCTCCAGAAGCGCCTCGGCGTTCTCGACGGTCTTGCCTTCGCTGTGCCAGACGATCCGGCTCGGCCGAACGTACCGCCGCACCCGCGGATCGACCTCCGACCGCCCCGCCATCGCCCCATCCTCGGCGCCGCCCGCGTACACGCACCAGGCCAGAATCACAGTGAGTATCGCAAAGACCGTTCGACATCGCATGAAAAACTCCTCGTACCAGAATCACATCGACTGCACTGCATCCATTCGCAAATGAATTATGATACCGGCACAGCCGCGTCCCGTCCACCACACCACGGACACGAAACCAGTTCCGACTTACCCGACTCCACGGCGCAAGACACCGCGAACGCACAAAGCGACATCGACCTTCTCGTTGTCCTGCAAGGCCCTTTCGAACACGCGAGAGAGCTGCGGCGCATCGTCGATCTACTCTATCCCGTGCAGCTTGAGACCGAGCGTGTGATATCAGCCAAGGTACCCAGTCCCACGATCCAGATGCTTTGTCGCGCAGTTGTGTTCGGCTTCGAAGAAGGCTTCTCGTTTGCCCGGGAAGCGGTGGATTGTTTGGCTCGTCGGGTAGAGCGGGCTCAGCCGTAGGATACTTGCGAGTCGGAATGTCCCTCGTCGTTGCTGCGCGAGGCGGCCAGTTTGACCAGGGTATTGGTCGCCGCGCGGCATTGCTCATCGCCGCGGGCCAACTCACGAAGCAGTTCATCGAGGTCGGCCGCAGCGAGATGCAGCAGCGTCAGCGCCGCCACCACTCGCACCGGGGCATCGCACGGGCCCACGACGCGGCGCCGAAGAGCCCCAACAGTCGAAGAGACGCAGTCGATCCGCCCCAGCAGCAAGGCGGAGAAGTAAACCACGAACGCATCCGGATCAGGTTTCTCCAGATGGGTGCGCAGCAGGTTCACCACCGCCAGAACCGAGGGATGCAAATCGCACCAGTTCTCGGACTTCGCCACGGACAACATGCGCCAGAGGCCGTGAAAGTAATGATCGTACAACTCGCCGCAAACATCCGTCGGAATGAACACCTTGTTGCGAGCCAGCATGTAAAAGCAATACGCCGAGGGCGAGGACAGCGGCGGCTCCGGCAGGCTCAGAAAGGCCCGGATGCCGTTGTACCAGGGCAGGCGATTCAGGCTCTCGACGAGAGACCAGCTCAGAAACATATTGCCCCGAATCGAATCCCGGACCACGTCAAAGACCGCCTCGGAATCCGTCTGCGAGGCGCTGAGCAGTTCCAGAGCCGCAGGCGCGGCCTGCGAAGACCTCAGGTGACGAAGCAGCGTGGCATCGGAAGGGCCTTGCTCGAGCAGGGACAGGGCCGCTTCGGTCGTCGACGACCGCCAGGGGGCGCGCTCAAGGCGCAACGCAGCCTGGCGGGAACAGAAAGAATGCATACGAGACTCCTCTTGCGCCGGCGGGCGAAATCGCGCGGCGGCAAACCGCTGGAGCCCCCTCCAAGCACCAGAATCGAAAGACGGCGAGACAACAATGCGCAAGAAAGGCAAGAAGACGGAACGCCAACAAATGCGAACCTCGGCAGAATATTTCGTGATTTCGATCTACCATCGACACCCAAATATGTTAATATGGCAGAACATTTTGTATCGACCACACGCGACAAGGCGTAATCTGAGCGTACAAAAAACAGGGGTGCAAAGTCAACAGGATAAGCTGGGGGCCCGATCCGGCCCGGAAGGCCCACTATCCAAGACAGAGGGAAATGGTCGTCTATAGTGCCATTTTCAGCCTGTCGACAGCAAAAGAAAAGTGCAAAAAAATGACCAAATCCACAGGTTGCGTTAAGCGCGGCCGCCAAATCCGCAGGGAGCAGAGTGTATGCAAGTGGAAATCCGGCTGAAGGAGTTGCTGGGCCAACACGACCTGGACCATCATGGGGTCATCGGGGAGATTGCCTCCGCCGTCGGGGTCAACCGCCACACGATCGCCAGGCTCTACAACAACCGTGCTCCCAGCGTGAACCTGACACTCCTGGGCCGGCTGTGCAATTGGCTCACGAAGAACGGCGTCCCCTCGGACGAGCTTCCGGGGGCGCTGCTTGGCTCCGGCCGGGCGGCGCTTTGGAACGCCATCGCGCGGCAAGGCGGAGAGGTGACCATCTACCTCGGCGAGTACCAGCCGTTGACGGAGGGCGAAGTCATCTGGCGGTGGATTTCGCGACGTGATTCCGCCGTGGCGTCCCGGATTCTTCAGCGGCTCTCGACCGGGCCCGAGGCCGGCCCGCCGCCGCCCCGCCTGCGTCTTCAGTACCTTCCGTTTCGCTACTCGCCGGCCGATCCGATCGTCGATACGCGACTGCTCGAGGAAGACCTCCGCAGGACCAAGAAAGTGTTCGAGCAAATGCAGCAGGACGTCCGGCCGGGCACGGCTATTCTCGTCGGAAGCCAGCGCGTCAATTACCTGCTCGAGTTCTTCGTGGCCGACCTCTTCGGTTGCCAGCCTTTTGTCACCGGCGCCGGGGAACCGTCCGTCCCGTTCTTCAGCGTCTACCGCCAGAGCGACCAGAACACGCCGAGCTGTTTCGGCGGGCGGAGCAACCCCTTCCGCAAGAAGGACAGCGCCACACCCGGGTTGCACTACCTCAACGAGCGCGGCAACTGGGTCACGTGTCCGTGGGTGCCAAACGACCAGGACGTGGGAATCGTCATCTCACTCAAGGACTATCGGCGCAACGTGACCGCGCTGGCCGTCTTCGGCTTTTCCGGACGCGCCACCGAGGCGGTCGGAGAGCAACTGGCGTTGCGGGAGGACTTGTTCTGGCCTCCGGCGGTGCGACACAAGGCCAGGGACGTCGGCGTCTATATCTGCAAGCTGGACTACGCCCCCAGCGACGAGGCCGACGAGGACCAGGGACGCTTTCAGATGGATTCCTGCGACGTCATCCCCCTGACGGCGCGGACGCTGGAGAGATTCCTGCGCCGATAGATAAACGGGGTCCTTGCCCGGCCTCCCCGTCCCGCAATATAATGACTCCTCCGACTGCGGCCGATGTATCCGGCTGTGAAAGATCGCTGCGCGGATCGACGAGGACTCGACATGAAAGACACGAACAGAAGCTGCCCTTCCGTGTGCGTTGGTCTGCTGTTCTTCCTCGGCGCATTGCCGGCCGGTCCGGTTGCCAATGGCGCCGACGGCGGCGCCGCTGCGGAAAGACCGTACGTCGTGCTGGAGCGCGGGGGCGTCCGGGCCGTGATCGTCAACAACGAGCCGGTCGATGATGAGGTGTTGGCCGGACATCGCGCCGGGTACAGCGGCCTGGCGTCACTGACGCACCGCTGGCGGGACGAGAATCTGTTCGTCCCGCTGTATGCCGGGCTCAACTTCGAGCACATCCATGACGGGACGGTTCAGACGAGAGACATCCTCTTCGAGCCGCGCCGGGCCCCGATGACCATCCGGCGCGTCGGTCCGCATACTGCTGAGCTTTACCAGCAGCCGACGCCGCACTGGAAGCTGGAGAGCCGGCTGCGATACGAGATGCTTGCCGACGGCGCCGTCGAGATGACGCTGGAGTGCGTGCCGCACGAGCGGACCTTCAAAAACGGCTACATCGGACTGTTCTTCGCCAGCTATATCCACCAGCCCGAGTCGCTGGACATCCATTTCCTTGGGCATCCCGCCGACGACACCAGCGGCGCGCCAACGTGGATTCGAGGCGTGACGCCCGCGCACGGAACGCGGCCCACGCATCTGTCGGTCGATGACAATCGCAGCTTCCCGCACGACGCCGAGTTCCCTCTGACCCTCGTGTTCAATCGTTCGAAGCACCGGTACAGCGAGCCGTGGTACTACGGCCTCAGCGGCCCGATGGCCCTGGTGCTGATATTCCGCCCCCAGGACCGGGTACGTTTCAGCCAGTCCCCTTCCGGCGGCGGTAAGGGAAATCCCGCGTGGGACTTTCAGTGGTTCATCCCCCGCTACGAAGTGGGAAAACGCTACCGCTTCGTGATGCGCGCGATGTACGTGCCCTTCGAATCGCCGGAACAGCTCGTCGAGGCGACCGCCGCGCATCGAAGCGCCCTGGGGCACCAATCCGAAAACAGGCAAATCCAAAACCGAAACATCAAAATGGAGAAACAGCCGTGAAGAAGCAGACGACAATCCTGATGTGTATCGCAGCAGTATCGCTTGGCGGAGATCTCTATGCGCGCGGGGCCGAACCGCCGCAGTTCCGCGACCTTTTCAACGGCAAGGACCTTTCCGGCTGGGTCAACGTGAACACCGCCGACGACACCTGGACCGTCCGGGACGGCATGATCGTCTGCTCCGGGCACCCCATCGGCGTCCTCCGCACCGAGCGACAGTACGAGAACTTCATCCTGCAGGTCGAATGGATGCACCTGGAGGCCGGCGGCAACTCCGGCGTCTTCGTCTGGAGCGAAGGCGTCCCTCCCGAAGGCAAACGGCTGCCCAAGGGCGTCGAGGTGCAAATCCTGGAACTCGAGTGGTCCGTGCAACACAACCGCACCGACGCCTACGTCCACGGCGAGATCTTCGGCACGGCGGGCCTCACGACCGTGCCCGACAACCCGCGCGGCAGCCGCAGCAAATCGGCCGAGAAACGCTGCAAGGGCAAGGGACAGTGGAATCGCTATACCATCGTCTGCGTCGACGGCGTCATCAAGCTGTCCGTCAACGGCAAATTCGTCAACGGCATCAGCCAAGCGTCGGTCAAGAAGGGCTACATCTGCCTGGAGTCCGAGGGCGCGGAGATCCACTTCCGCAACGTCCGCATCCTGGAACTGCCGCCCGGCATCACCAGCGAGGAGAACACCGCACCGGTGGTCCCGAACAAGAAATAGAAATCGGCGTGCACCGCCCGCGCCGGATCACGCTGCTCCGGCGCGGGGCGATTACGTATGCGAGACGGGGTGCCTGCCGCCTTTATGCTGGGGAGGTTCAGGCCTTCATGGCCTTGTTGATACGGCGGATGGTGTCATCGACCTGCGTGGGACTCAACATCCCGACGGTGATGGCATCCACCAGCTTGTTATCGAAGACGAACTTCAGCGAAGCGTCTTTCTGCCGAGGCTGCGTCAGCTTGCCGGCGCCGAAGATCTTCATGCCCAGGATCACCTTGCCGCTGGCCCGCGCCTGCTTGAGAACCGGGGCGACCTCCTCCGGCGAGGCATCCATCGCGGCCTCTTTGCCCACGTTGTTGATCCGCGCCAAAACCACGTCCACCCAGGGATGCGAACACGCCGTCTTGAGAGCGCCGAGATCGTGACAGGAAACACCTACGGCCCGAACGGCCCCCTTCTCCTTCATCTCATCCAGCTCGTCGCGGATGCGCTCATACTCCTGCGGCCAGTTGGAATTCGTCATGCAGTGGATCAGGCAGATGTCGATCACGTCCGACTTCAGTTCCTTGCGGAACCGGTTTACCTCTTCTCTGGCTCCGCCCGAAGGCATATTCCAGTAGGCTTGCCTCGGCCAGATCTTGCTCAGGAGGATATACTTGTCGCGCGGGACCCCATCCAAAGCATTACGGAGATAGGGATGCGAACCATACAAGTCGGCCGCATCCAGGAAGGCGATCCCCTGGTCCAGGCTGTGACGAACCAGCTTCGTGAAGGCTTTCTCGCCCAGCCTCGTGTGGGCCGACGAACGCGCGCCGCCGTTGAATCCGGTCCCCTGCGCGAGCCGGGAGGTCTTGATGCCGGTGGGACCGAGGGTCACGATCTCGCTGGCGCGGCACGGTCCGGCGGATGTGGCGGCTCCCGCACCCGCCAGCCAGCGCGGATGGGCCGCCAGGGCACCGGCGCCTGCCAGCGCCGTTGTGATAAACCGACGGCGACTGCAGCCGGGGTGTACGTCGTGGGAATCTTGGGCGTGTTTATCCATGGGACTCGTTCCTTTCACAAATTCAAATACGTCGCTGCCTTCGTATCTGTATCAGTCACCATTGGGCCGGACAACGCCGGCTCCCTTTCCATACGGCCGTCGCCGCCCCATCGGTTCGTTAAAACCACGCTCCAGGCCGATAACCATAGTAGCCTCCCGGCGCCCGCTTATCAACCCTAAAGAAATCCCGACCCGCCCTGTCGTCACGACCCGGGGTCACAAGGCCGGCGGCAACCCGGGAAATCCGCCGCCGCGGGGTAAAAAGGCCTTCACGCCGACTGGGATTCTCTGCTATTCTAATACCGGTGCTGCGCCGGCGCAAGGGCAGCGATTGCAACCGGATACGATGAGGAGACGACCGATGAGTCACCAAGCCAATCGACGCGCGTTCCTGAAGGGCCTGCTGGGCGGGCTCACCGCTGCAACGTTGACCCCGACAAGCTTTTTGCGAGCCGCCGGGGGACGGGGCAAACCGCTCAATTTTGTCTTCCTGCTCATTGATGATTTTGGCTGGGCCGACCTCGGTGCGAACAATCCTCACTGCTTCTACGAGACGCCGAACCTGGACCGCCTGGCCCGAAGCGGCATGAACTTCACCAACGGCTACGCCGCCAACCCCGTGTGCAGCCCCACGCGTTTCAGCATCATGACGGGAAAATATCCCTCCCGCCACGACGCCACCAACTGGTTCAGCGGCAAACGATCCGGCCGATACAATCCCGCCCCGCTCAACGACGAGATGCCGCTGGGGGAAGTCACCCTGGCCGAGGCATTGAAGGAGCACGGCTACAAAACGGCGTTTCTGGGCAAGTGGCACCTGGGCAGCGACGAGAAATACTGGCCGGAACACCAGGGATTCGATATCAACGTCGGCGGCTGGGCGGTCGGCTCGCCTCGCGGCGGGTATTTCGCTCCCTTCGACAATCCCCGCCTCGGCGACTACCCGAAAGGCTCCCACCTGCCCAAGGTCCTGACCGACGAATCCCTCAAGATCCTGGACCAGTACAAGGACGACCCCTTCCTGCTCTATCTGGCGTTCTATTCGGTTCACACCCCGTTACAGGGGCGGGAAGACCTCGTCGAGAAGTACAAGGCCAAGCGCCAGCGCGTGCTGGACGAACTGGAGAGCGAGTTCGGCCCGGAAGAGCAGGTCTGGCCGAGCGGCAAGGAACGCCAGGTGCGCATCCGGCAGTGCCACGCCGTCTACGCAGCCATGGTCGAGGCCATGGACGAACAAATCGGCCGGGTGCTCGACAAGCTCCAGGCGCTGGGCATCGACGACCATACCGCCGTTTTTCTGATGTCCGACAACGGGGGGCTCTCCACCAGCGAGGGCTCGCCGACGTCGAATTGTCCGCTGCGCGGCGGCAAGGGCTGGCTGTACGAGGGCGGCATCCGCGAGCCCTTCCTGATCCGCTGGCCCGGCGTGACCGAGGCCGGCTCCACCTCCGACGTCCCGGTAATCAGCACCGACTTCTACCCGACCATCCTCGATATGGCCGGGCTGCCTCTCAAGTACGATCAGCACGCTGACGGTGTCTCTCTGGTGCCTCTGCTGGCCGGCGGCACCCGCATCGAGCGCGACGCCATCTACTGGCATTACCCGCACTATTCCAACCAGGGCGGCTTCCCCGGCGGCGCCGTTCGCATGGGCGACTGGAAGCTTATCGAACGGTTCGAGGACGGACGCGTCCACCTGTACAATCTCGCGCTCGACATCGGGGAACGCGAGGACCTCGCCGATCAATACCCCCAACGGGTCGAGGAAATGCGCGCCAGGCTCCACGCCTGGTACCGGGAGGTCGACGCCAAGTTCCTCCAGCCCAAAGGCGACAACCAGGACCCCTGGCGCCCGACGCAGACTCCGGCGATTCGTTAGTCTCCGAACTCGAGCATCGCGCTCATACCGACTCTGAGCTCTCCGCTTGGATCGTCCAGGTGGACGACGATCAGGTTTCGGGCCGAGCCGCGCGGACGCGGCAGAGGGCCGACTTCGGCGACGCGCCCTTCGTACGTGCGGCTGGGCAGCGCATCGACGTGTACCGTCACTTTCTCGCCCGTCTCGACCCGGCGGGCAAGGTCGGCACTGACGGGCACTTGCAGCTTGAAATGGTCGGCGTCCACGACCTCCAAAAGCGGCTGGCGATTGCACACGACGATCCCGGGCCGAATCGTGGTGGTTTCACCGCGCCGACCCCACGTCTCGTGCGAATACAGAACCTCTCCCGCCTGTGGTGCGCGGAGCCGGCAGGCAGCAATCTGCTCTTTCAAGCGCTGCAAGCGCGTCCGTTCCATTTCGTATCTCTCGCGGGCCGCCTCCACCGTGATCCGGCTCTGCTGCGCCGCCCGGGAGAGCTGGTTCTTCGCATGAATCAACTCCAGCTTCCGCCGGCTGATTTCTAATTGCAGTTCGGCCTTCTTTTGGCGAAGGTGAACGTCTTTGAGAAATCGAATCCTGTCATTAACCGCTTTGGCTTGCAACTCGCTCTCCAGCAGCTCCACGCGGGCCTCCTTGAGCGCAAGATCGCGTTCCGCACCACCCTCAACAGCCTTCTCTACATAGGAAACCCGGACGGCCGCCACGTCGAGCTTCTCTTTGGCGAGGACCATCTCGGCTTCCGCCTGCGCCAACTCCAGCGGGTACTGGCCCTCAAGAAAGCCCTTCAGCGTCATTTCCGCCACGCCAAGGGCCTGCTCGGCAATTTGAACCGTCTCGATCCGCTCTTGCCGGCCTCCGCCCAAGGCCTCCTCGGCGGCCGCCAGCTCGGCCCGGGCCTGGCTCACGCGCACCTCTTGCTCGAGTTTCTGCTCGGTCAGGTCCGAGGCGTCCAACTCGAGAAGCAGGTCGCCTTTCTTGACAATCGTACCTACCGGCGCCACGAACAGGACGGTCGCCGGCAGGCTCACATGACTGCGCAGAACCTGCGACCGAAGGGAGCGGACGGTGGCCCGGGCCCGCAAAGGGCCGTCGCCGGACTCAGCGGCCTCCAGGGGCCCCAGAACAACAAGAAACGCCCCCATCCACAGCAACAGCGCCGCAATGCGTTTTGGAGTCTTCATGATCGTTCTCCCAATGGCCTCTTCTGGTCCGTAAACAGAGTGTATCCCCGCAGATAAGACGGCACCGCCGGCACAATGTTACACGGGTTTTCCGACAATTCCCCGGCCTGGCGAAACCCGCGCCGGTTTTTGGCATTGACTGACACCGCAACTCTCCATATTGTCAAAGCCAATTGGAGTGGAAATACTAATCCAAGGAAGGAGTATGGCTATGAACCGACGCACTCCCCTGATCTTCCTGCTGGCGGCGACCCTTGGGGCCGGAGTCGGCTGCTCGACCACGGTCATCGATCCGGGCACGCAGAGCAGCGCGACCTACCGCTGGGGCAAGCTCACCACACAGGAGCCGGCTGACATCGCCACCGTCTATGCGGCGGCGGAGAAGGCCATGACAGACCTCGGGCTCAGCATCATCCAGAAGACCACCGACGAGCTCGAAGCCAACCTCATCGTCCGCGACGCCCAGGACAAGAAGATCACGGTCGAGCTTCTGGCGGTCACGAAAGACAGGACGAAGATCGTCATCTCCGTGGGGTCGGTCGAAAAGGCCAGACGCGTCTACCAGACGATACACGACAACCTCCAGTAGACGCTCGGCGGGCCACGCGAACGAATCTCGTCCTCGGCCGGCGGGTAGTTGAACGACGGTGGCGGTGCACCGCGTGTCTGTGAAAATATTCTGGCATGTGGGTGGCAGCGTCAAGCGGCAGCTTGGCGATGGGGGACTTCTCTGCTGCGTGTGACGCTATACGGGCCCCGGGCGTTGAACCATCGCCAAGTCCTCCGGACTTGACGCTGCCACCCGTCGGTGGATGGTTCAACGACGACGGCGTGTGCACTTAGCCCTTGCACCGCCCGCGGCACAGGTCTTTCGTTGATCGCGACGTGACGGCGGCGTATATTGGAGGGCCGTCGTCAATCGCATGAGAAAGTGCTTGGGGTCCGTGGAAACGAACGTCGTCATCGCCAACGAGAACGCCAACTGGCGGGCCTGCAAAGCGAAGGTCCGTCAGGCGCGGAATCTGCTGCGCCGGCGGGGACTGCGCTTCGCCTCGCTCGTCAGCCAGGAGGCGGGCCACGCCCGGGAACTGGCGGCGGCCGCCATGGAGCAAAAGGCCGAGACGATCGTCGTCATCGGCGGCGACGGCACGCTCAACGAAGTGGTCAACGGGATCTTCACGTCGGGCCACCGCCACATCCCGCGGGTGGGCATCGTTCCCACCGGCTCGTCGAACGATTTCTCCAAGAGCCTGGGCATCCCGCAGGACGTGCGGCAGGCGTGCGCGACGGTGATGCGGGGATGCGTCAGGAATGTAGACGTCGGGCGGGCCGGCCCGCACTATTTCTGCAGCGCTTCCTGTCTGGGATACTTCTCCGACGTCGCGGCGGTCAGCCACACCATGACGGGCCTGCGCGGCTCGCTGCGCTACGTCGTGGCGGCGCTGACGGTCGTGCGAAAGATGAACGCGGGATGGAACATGGAGATCAGCACCGACGGGCAAACGTTTCGCGGCGAGTACGCGGTGCTGCTCGTGGGCAACGGGCCCCGCTTCGGCGGGCTGACCATGCTGCCCGGCGCGGCGCCGGACGACGGGACGCTGGACTGCCTGCTGATCGAGATGGCCGGCAAGCGCGAAGCCCTGCAACTGATCCCGCTGGTCTACCGGCGCGCTATGGAACGTCACCCGAAAGTCACACGCTTTCAGGCGAAGTCTTTATCGGTCCGCCTCGACCGCCCTTCGCGGACGTGCAGCGACGGGGAGGTCCGCCCGGCCCTGGTGCGAACCATCGACTACACCGTGCTCACGCGGAAACTGCCGGTCATCTGCTGACCGCTGCGAGATGAAAACCACGAAACAGCCCGGCCCGATTTGGCCGCGCCAGGGCGCATTTCCTATACTTTGGCTGGAGGTGCCTATGAAAGTCTTATGGCAGCACAAAGACGGCGACTTGTACGCGGTCGAGCATGACACGTTCGGCCATGTCATCGGTGCGACCGGCCCGCTCGACTGGGACGATCCGCACGACCCCAGCGAGTACTGCTGCGAGGCAGAGAACGCGGACTGGGTCGAAGATGCAATAAGACACCACGCGCTGCACCGGGTCCACCCCGCCGTTCTGCAACAACCGCTCGGCAGTAGCACTTCACGCCCACCCGTCATGGCCCGTTTCTGAGCGAGGCGCCGACTGCCCCTGGCAATCTGGAGAAAGGTTTGCATTCCACGGCACTGAGACGTCCGGCCCGGCATATCCCTGCCGGAAGCACTGCAGGCGACACCAACCCGCAATCGGTCGCTAATTATCGAGCGCAGGTATTGCTTTTCGCCGCGGAGCGGCTATAACAGGCACGGCGACGATTGCTGAAAGGACCGGACTATGACGAAGAAGAAAGCGATTTCCATACGTATCGACGAAGAGCATCTTCAAGCCCTGTACGGCCTGGCGGGCACGTTCGGCGTCACGCCGGAGGAAGTGATCCAGAACGCCCTTCCCGATATCGCCGAAACGCGTCTCTTCTTCCAGTGCAAGGACTACCTCCCCGAACTGCGTTGGGACGAGATGGCACGCGTCGGCCACGAGGCGATCCGCGAGCACTTGCGAGCCCAATACACCGAGGGGCTGGAACAGCATCTGGCCCGGTTCGGTATTACCCTGGAGTCGTCCCCCCAGGACGTCGAAGCCGCCAAGAAACGCGCCCTGGACGAGCTGCGCAGCGACAGGGACCACCCCCTCGCATACCAGCTTGCCAGAGCCGAGGCCGATTCGGTCTACCTGGGCTGTCTCTACGACGCCTGGAAGCGAGCGCGCGAGAGCAAACCGGGGTACACGATCGCCCAGGTCAATGTCGAGTCGGCCGGGGCCGGCGGGCCGGCCCCGCACAAGGCATGGGCCGTCCTGAAGGACGACAAGATCGTGTAGCGTTCCACTGTCACGGGCCCAACGTCGCCCCGCCCGCCTGAGTCAACGGCTCAATCGACCCGGCCGACACCGGGACATCCCCCCGGGCACCCAGACCAGGAGCCAAAGTTTTTTGCCTTTCTCGCCCATTTTTTCGTTGATGCATCCGTAGCGGAAGCTACAATACGAGACAGGAAGTTGGAAGTTTCTCGCGGAATGTCGCAACGAGCAGTGAGGCCGTTTATGGACAGGCGAGAACCATAGGACCATGTGGTCAGGGGCCTGAAACCGAGCGATGGGTTCGAGAGAGGAGGTTTGTCCCCGTGAAAACGCGGTGTTTTTTGTTTGTGCTCGTGCTGTGCGCACCATTTCCCGCGCCGGGCGAGGAGTTTCAGGTCAACATTCGCACGACCGGCTCGCAGGCCAATCCGGCTCTGGCGCTCACCGGCACCGGTAACGTCATCGCCGTCTGGAGCAGCTACTACTCGAGCTCGGGGCGGTCCAACGAGATCATCGCCCGGCGCTTGTCCCTCGACGGTGCGATCGGCGATTCCGAGGAATTCCAGCTCAACGTCACTTCCGAGGGCAACCAGACCGAGCCGGACGTCGCCGCCGACGGTCGCGGCGGATTCCTGGTGGTCTGGCAAGGCCCGGGGCCCGACGAGGAGGACATCTTCCTGCGCCGGTTCGACCCGAACGGGCAGCCTCTCAGCGACGAATGGCTCGTCAACTCCTACACGCCGGGGCGACAGCTCTATCCCCGCATCGCGGCCAACGATGCCGGTGCATTCGTCGTCGTCTGGGAGAGCCGTGGCCCGGTCGACGAGGGGGGACGATCCCTGGTGTGCGCGCGTCGCTTCGATCCCAACGCCGCAGCCCTGGGCGAGGCATTCATCGTGGACGAGGGCAGCTACGACTGTCGATACCCCGACGTCGCCGTGGACGCGGAAGGCGGCTTCGTGGCAACCTGGCTGCAGGACCGGACCAGCAAGACCGTCTTTGGCAGGCGATTCGAGCCGAACGGCGTCGCCTCCACGGAACCGTTCGAGATCAGCCAGATCGATTGCAGCTCCATTACACGACCCTCGGTCGCCATGAGCGCTGCCGGTCGTTTCGTCGTGGCCTGGGACGGCGACCCGAACCGGGCTGCAGACGACGACGTTCACGCCCGACTGTACGACCCCAACGGCACACCGCAGGCCGAGCAGTTTCCCGTAAACTCGCTGCACCAGGGGGCCCAGCAATGGCCGCGTGCCGCCATGAACGAGGCAGGCGACTTCGTCATTGTCTGGATGCACGAAACCGGCGATCCCAATGTGGATACGGACATTCGCGCGCGGTATTTCGACCGTGACGGCCTCCCCGCCGGCGAGGCACTGCAACTCAACACGCAGGTCCTCGGCAAACAGCAATATCCCGCGGTAGCCATAACCGGCGACGGCGCGTTCGTCACCGCCTGGGAAGACCGGGAGCCCGACAGCGCCGCATACGACATCCGGGCCTGCATCACCCCGCCGCCGATTTCGGCCGACTTCAACGGCGACCTGCGGGTGAGCTTCATCGATTTGGCAAGTTTTGCCCTGCGCTGGCGACAACAAAACCAGGCCGCACCGGCCGACCTGAACGGCGACGGCATCGTCGATTCCCGCGACCTGGCCCGATTCTGCCGGCAGTGGCTCCCGGAACGAATCGAGGAATACTGACGACGCCCTGGGGCACGGGCCTCTGCCCGGTAAGGCGCCATCATTCGGAGGGCACGGTTCAAACCGCGCCTTGACGCTGACGGTACATCTCGGTATCCTGCGCGTCCTTGTCGAACGCTATATCCTTAGAACCACGAATTAGGAGGTACCGATTGTGTCTATGAACCGACAGATACGCCGGGTTGTCCTGTGCAGCGTCATGACGCTCGCCTTCGCCGCCGGTCTCGCCGTCGCGGCTGACGAAACAGCGAAACAGGAAACGACCGCAAGCGCCGCGTCTGACTTCAAAACGGACGTGGACAAGGTCAGTTACATCATCGGCACGCAATTCGTCGCCGGCCTGAAGCGACAGGGTCTCGACGTGAGCGCGGAGATGCTCGTGCGCGGCATTCGCGACGCGCTGGCGGGCAAGCCGGGCCCCTTCAGCCAGGACGAACAGAGACAAATCATGCTGGCCTTCCAGAAAAAGGTCAACGCCGAACGCCAGAAAAAGGCTCAGGCGGAAGCTATGGCCAAGTTAGGTGAAGAAAACATGTGGAAGCTCAAGCTCACCAAACCCCCACTTATGACATTCGATGCAAACAAGGACTACTTCTGGGTCCTCGAAACGAACAAGGGGCCCATCCGAATCAAGCTCATGCCCGACGTGGCCCCCATGCATGTCACCAGCACCATCTTTCTGACGAAGAAGGGCTTCTATGACGGCTTGACCTTCCACCGCGTGATTCCGGGCTTCATGGCCCAGGGCGGATGTCCCCTCGGAACGGGTACGGGCGGCCCGGGATACCAATACGACGGCGAGTTCGATCCGAACGTCAAGCACGATCAGCCCGGGCGGCTCAGCATGGCCAACTCCGGCCCCGGCACCGACGGCAGCCAGTTCTTCATCACGTTCAAGGCGACCCCCTGGCTCGACGGCAAACACACCATCTTCGGCCAGGTCGTGGACGGGCAGGAAAACTGCAAGAAGATGGAGGCCGCCGGCACGCGAGCGGGCACGCCCAAGGAAAAGCTGGTCATCACCAAGGCCCGCATCGAAGAGAAGCCCAAGCAGGTCGATGCACGATAGCCGCCGCTCGCTCTACTGCGTGAAGCGTATCTCGGGGGCACCGTCACTTCCCACGATCATGCCTCGCGAAAGGTGTTGTCGCAACGATAGCAAATGGACGTCGGCGACAGAGTGCCCGTGAGCATTTGCAGCCGGAGACGCCGGTAGCCGTTGCCGGCCCAGATGTCCCGGAAAGGCTTCTCGGTGACGTTGCCGAGAGGAAGCCTGCCGTTGACGTCCATGCAGCAGGGAACGACGGTGCCGTCGGACAGGATGCACCCGTGACGAAACGGAGCCTCGCAGGGCTGGTAGGCGTCGCCGTCGGGTGTGGGGTTCGCACGTCTGTCTTCGACGCCGTCCGGCCACGTGAGGTACTCGGCAACGTGAACGTCATCGACGCCGCTGTCGCGCCACCGCTCGATGAAGTCCCCCAGCCGGTCCCGCGTCTCCTGCATCCGGATGATCTCAATCGTCGTGTGCGGGCCGCGTTTGCCGTTTTGCCGGCGCAGCTCCAGGAACCGGCGAATGTTGGATTCGACGCGGTCGAACCGGGCCGGTGGGCGCAGCTTCTCATAGATATCCGCCGAGCAGCCGTCGAAGGAAAGCGACAGAAACGTCAAGGACGAGAGCAGGAGCTTTTCCGAGACGTCCGGGGTGAGCATCGTGGCGTTGGTGTGGATCATGGTCCGGCAGCCTCGCACGCCGGCGTAGGCAATCATATCGAAAAGGTCCGCATGCAGCAGGGGCTCGCCTGAGAGGTAGAGCTTCACCAAGGGCTCGTTTCCACCTACGTCGTCGATGATGTTTCGGAACATAGCCATCGACATATCGCTCTGCGGGCGGCGCAGCCCGGCCGACTGGGGACACATGACACAGCGAAGATTGCATCGGCGGGTAATATCAATCCAATAGACCGAGGGCACGGGCGGGATGTAGTAGTCCATCATTTCCGCAATATTATGCCAAAGCGGCATACCTGGCTCTCCAACCGGACACGCATGTAACTTACACCGGGACACGCCCGCGTGTCAAGCCCTCGCAACCAAACGATCCGACGCATCGTTGAAACACCGCGCCGGCACCGATACAATCACTGGGGCGGCCGCAATCCGATGACACGGCCGGGACTGATGACAACCGAACTGAGTGATGTCGCGAACGAAAGGAACTCTGATGAGGATGATTCTCAACGCCGTGTTGCTGATATGTCTGACCGTGACGGGATTGCCGCTTTTCGGCCAATCGTTCCCCACGATTCCCGAGAGCCGCCGGATCGAGATGCTCCAGCCGCCGAGCCGGCGACCGGTGCGCATGGTGCTCGACACCGACACCTACAACGAGATCGACGACCAGTTTGCCCTGGTCTATGCGTTGATCTCGCCGGAGCTGGATGTGCAGGCGGTTTATGCGGCCCCGTTTCACAACAGCCGCTCCAGCGGGCCCGGCGACGGCATGGAAAAAAGCTACGAGGAAATCCTGCGAATCCTGGGCAAGCTGGACAAGCCGGCGGATGGATTTGCCTTCAAGGGCAGCTCTCGTTATCTGGCGGATCCGAAGCGTCCCGAGAAGAGTCCGGCGGCGATGGACCTCGTGGCTCGGGCCCGCAAGTGCAGCCCGAAGGACCCGCTCTACGTCGCCGCCGTCGGGGCGATCACCAACGTCGCCAATGCGGTTTTGATCGATCCGTCCGTCATCGACAAGATGGTCCTGGTCTGGCTGGGCGGGAACGGCCACAACTGGCCGCACCAGCGAGAGTTCAACCTCAGACAGGATTTGAAGGCGTCACGAGTCATCTTCGACTGCGGCATGCCTGTCGTGCAACTGCCCTGCACGCCGGTCGTCACGCACTTCGCGACCACGGTACCGGAGATGGAACGCTACGTGGGCGGTCGCGGCCCGATTGGCGACTACCTGCTCGAGATCTTCAAGGACTATCGCAAAGACCACTTCGGATGGTCCAAGGTCCTGTGGGACATGACCGCCGTCGCCTGGCTCGTCAACAGCAGGTGGTCGCCCTCCGATCTCGTGCACAGCCCCATTCTCACCGACAACTACACGTTCAGTGTCGACCGGTCCCGGCACCTGATCCGCGCGGTCAATTTCATCCATCGCGATCCTATCTTCCGGGATTTCTTCACGAAACTGGACAAACGGGCGAAGAAGTAGCCCTCCCGCGCGCGAGCGGATTCCGAAAGGCAGGGACATCAGTCCGCCGACATGGCTAAGCGAAAGCCGTTGTTGTAGTGGACCATCTGGCCCATCGGGGTCTTCATGCGGATGTAGGAGCGACACAACCAGGGCGGACTGGCGAACGACCCGCCACGCGTGATGCCCATGGGATCGAAACGGTCGGTCGCGATCCAGGCCGAGCCGTCGGTCGGAGCCCCGTCGGCGCCCTCGTGCCAGATATCCTGGACCCACTCCCAGACGCCGCCGTGCATGTCGTAAAGGCCCCAGGCATTGGGCTTCTTGCGGGCCACAGGGTAGGTGTGCTTGACCTTGTCGCAATTCCACAGGTACCAGGCCATCTCGTTCAGTTGGCCCGCGTATTCGCCCGTGGTCCCGGCGCGACAGGCGTATTCCCATTCGGCCTCGCTGGGCAGCCGGACGTCGCGACCCGTCTTCTCGCTGAGCCAGCCGCAAAACGCCACCGCGTCGTACCAGCCCATGTGCGTCACGGGCTCGTCGTCGTTTTGCGTGAAGCCGGAGAAGCGCCAGTCGATGAGGGCCTCGTAATGCCACGGCGTATCGGGCACGCACGTAAAAGCCCAGCCCTGCTTCTCGGCGTCGGTGACATACCCCGTCTCTTCGACAAACAGGCAAAACTGCGCGAGCGTCACCTCGGTTGTCGCCAGGTAATAGCATGTCGAAGCGGTACTCGATCGTCACTTGATGTACGGGCCGCTCGTCACCATCGCCCGTGTCCGAACCCATGGTGAACCTGCCAGGTCGAATCGTCACCAGGTCGAACGACACCCCCGCATCATCCACGCGAACCGCATTCGACGGCTCGCCCGAGGCCGAAAGAACGAGGCTGAGCAACACGAGCACGATTGGCGACTTGCATGCGACCGACATATCCATTCCCTTCGCTGTTCTCCGATCTGCTCTTCGCGGTCGACGCAAGCGCGGCCACGGGCCGTTCTTAGAATGTATTGCTTCTGCGTCTTGCCTGTTACGAATCCATGCGAAATAATAGCGAAGTGTACGAGGCCCGCCACGCGTTTTTCCGGTAGAATGGGCCGACCTCAAGCGTGCGTCTGAAAACGAACGACAAGGGAGCCACAAGAAGATGAGAACGCATCACACATCAAGCATCGTGTTGGCGGCGGGCCTCTGGATGCTGGCGTCGGCAGGTACCGGTGCAGTCGCAACCGAGGACAAACCGCCCGTCGGCAAAGAGTATAAGCTCGTCTGGTCGGACGAGTTTACAGGCGAAGAGCTCGACCCGGGCAAGTGGGACTACCGCCAGTTGGGGCCGCGCCGGGACGCCGTCAACGTCAAGGAGACGGTCACGCTCGACGGGAAAGGCCACCTAATCCTCACAACCCGGCGCAGCGGCGACCAGGTGCAGACCGCCATGATCGGCACGCAGGACCTCTTCGAGACGACGTTCGGCTACTTCGAATGTCGCGTCAAGCTCCAGGAGCAGGTCGGACACTGGTCGGCCTTCTGGCTCCAGACGCCGACGATGGGCCAGCACATCGGCGATCCGGCCCGGGCGGGCACCGAGATCGACATCTTCGAATACCTGCGCCGGGAAGGCGATCTCGTGCATCACAATCTGCACTGGGACGGCTACGGCGAGCACCACAAGCACGCCGGAACGGACGTCCGCGTCCCCGGCCTCGGGCAGGGCTGGAACACCTTCGGCCTGCTCTGGACCCACACCGAATACGTCTTCACCATCAACGGCCAGGAAACCTGGCGGACCACCCGGGGCGTCTCGCAGCGCGATCAGTACATCATCCTGAGCCTGGAGGTCGGAAAATGGGCCGGCGACATCGCCGACGCCACGCTGCCCGACCACCTCTACGTCGACTACGTCCGCGTCTACCAGAAAGCCCCGGCCACTCCAGCCAAATCCGATGCGCAAGGCCGGGCGCGTTTGACGAACCGCCGCGAAACCGCTTGGCGGGCCCGCCAGGAAACGAGGGAAGAAGATGTTCGAACTGCAAACCTATCGTTGCCCCGACTGCGGGATGGAGATTCGCCAGAAGCTGACTGACGGCCAGCAATTCGACTGTCCCGGTTGTCATCGCGCCTACCGCGTCCTCCTTGACGCCTCCAGCCCCAGCGCGGCCTCGCTGCGCTCGGCCGCAACCAAAAACTCCGTTTCCAAGCCT
>CAYPZL010000066.1:0-25924 GCA_964415045.1 uncultured Pirellulales bacterium
GAACTAAGTTGAAAAGTCTATATCCACACATTCAACTGTCATGAAGCACTAGCGGCCTGATGAATGCGTGTGGCAATTACGATCTCTACGATTCTCTGGGCAGAACTACCGCTGAGATGCAGACTGCCAGTACGTTCCTCGAAGCCGGTTGGGACTTCGTAGGTGAAACTGAGAACGGCACGGAAGACATCTGGAAGATAATCGAGGGCCAGACCTACCCGCTCTTGTCCTGGCAGAAGTACGGCGGCAGGACGGGCGAGCCCAATGATCCGTACCTGATTTACACGGCCGAGCACCTCAACGCCCTCGGTACCGAGCCGAACGACTACGACAAGCACTTCAAGCTCATGGCCGATATCGACCTGTCAGGCTACACGTATGACCGGGCTGTAATTGCCCCGGATATGAACGCTGTAACACTGTGGGATTTTGACGGTACATCGTTCACCGGGGTCTTTTGCGGTAACGGCCATGTGATTTCCAATGTGACCATCACGGGAGACAGCTATCTGGGTCTGTTCGGGCAAACAGGTTCTGGTGCCAGGATTTCCAACCTGGGTCTTGAAGACGTGAGTATCAATGGATTCGGTGATAATGTCGGTAGCCTTATAGGCAGTTTAGGTTTCTGGTATGGCTCAGGTGGAATCCTCGCCAACTGCTATAGCACCGGTACAGTTAGTGGATACTATGACGTCGGTGGCCTCGTGGGCGGGAATAATGGCAGCATCACGTCGAGCTATAGCGCTGGCGTGATGGTCGGGGTTGTTTGTGTTGGCGGCCTTGTAGGCACAAACAACGGTGGTGACATCGCTGCGAGCCACAGCACTGCTTCAGTCAGCGGAGATGCAGCAAACATCGGCGGGCTGGTAGGGAACAACTGGGGTAGCATCACCACAAGTTGCAGTAGAGGGGCAGTCATTGGGGATTTGGCGGTTGGCGGTCTGGTGGGGGAGAACGTAGGTTCTGTAAGCCAATCGTATGCGTACGGCAGTGCCTCAGGTGAGTACTATGTCGGTGGCCTTGTAGGCTGCAACTACTACCATGGGGAGGGACGCGTGCCTGCCCGGAGCGGAATAGTGACCTACTGCTACAGTACGGGGGCGGTCAGTGGAGTGGTGTCGGTCGGCGGGTTGGTCGGCGACCGGTCCGACGGGTATGGCCCCATCGCCATCACGAACAGTTTCTGGGATATAGAAACCTCAGGCCAGAGCCGAATGTGTGGCCAAAACAGCTACCCTAACTGCGACGACGGCTATGGCAAGACCACCGCCGAAATGCAAACCGCCGGCACTTTCTTCGAAGCCGGCTGGGACTTCATCGACGAAACCGAGAACGGCACGGACGACATCTGGTGGATTCTCGAAGGGCTGGACTATCCGCGGCTGTGGTGGGAGCGCGGCGGTGATCCGTCGCTTTAGATCAAACATCAAAGAGCAAATCGCAAAATGGCAGAGCAGTACCACGAATGGGATTGTAGATGAACGTTGGTGCGGGCCGTGAGGCCCAAGCATTTATTGGGAAGACTGGGGATCGGTTTTTTTGAGAATCTGGCGGACGTGAAACCCGAAAATCTCGGCGGAAAAGACCGCCGAGTCCTCCATGCCGCACAGGGCCCGATGGTCTCTCTCGGCCGTCCCGAGAAAGTTCCCGGCCTGCTCACGATCTCTCATAGAGGAGCCTTCCTTCCCTGGCGGCATGAGCGACAACGTGAGTGCCCGAATCGGCCCATTTCTCGAATTCGTCCCGGCTGTAGACCAGAATGTCCTTCGGGATGCGGAAGGGCCTGAGGACCTTGCGTATGCGTTTCAACTCGGACCAGCGATTGCGGTTTGGCCCGAATTTCTGATCCTCAACGATGAGCAAATCGACGTCCGAATCGCCTGTCTGGTTTCCCCGGGCACATGAACCGAAAAGGTAGATGCGACGGGGGCCAACCTCTTGCACGATCGCCTGAACCATCGCCTCAATCAGTCGCTCAGACAGGCTTACCACATTCAACTCCTTGCATTCGCCTGGATACTGTCCAAATGACTATAATGGATCGAAGGCACCGCGTCCATATCCCTTTGGAGTCAAAGCAGGATACCCCGGTCGAATCTCGCAGGGAGAAGGGTCGTCTACGTCGGCGGCGGGAGCGCGGGGGCGGAAATTCTAATTTCTAAGCCCTAAATTCTAAACAAGTACGAATGACCGAAATTCGAATGCTCCCAACGGGCGGGGGCGTCGGCTTCGTTTGGGGTTTTTGTCATTCGCGATTTGGATTTGTTTCGGGTTTAGGATTTCGTGCTTCGAGCTTCCCGGCCGTGCCGGGCGGTCGGCTGAGGGCGAGCAGGGCGACGATGACGGCGAGGGCCGCGACGATCAGGCTCCACTGCGGCGGCAGGCCGAGGCCGCTGGGCAGGTAGGCGAGCGCCAGGGCGATGGCGGCGACGAGCAGGCTGTAGGGCAGTTGGGTTCGCACGTGCTGAACGAGATCGCACGAGCTGGCGATGGAGCTCATGATGGTGGTGTCGGATATGGGGGAGCAGTGGTCTCCGAAGATGGCGCCGTCCAGGACGGCGCCCAGGCTGATCATGGTGGTCAGGCCGTAGGTGTTACCGTCGATAGTGAAGGCGATGGGGATGGCGGTCGGCATGAGAATCGCCATGGTTCCGTAGCTCGTTCCCGTGGCGAACGACGTCAGCGAGGCGACCAGGAAGAGGATCGGGGGGAACAAATACGATGGCACCCGGCCGGCCAGGATGGTTGCCAGGAACTCGCCCGTTCTAAGGGTGTCGCAACAGTTCTTGAGCGACCAGGCGAGAATCAGGATGACGAACGGGATCATCGCGCGCCGGATGCCCCGCTTGAAGCACTGGATGAGGACGGGCCGACTTACCGCCCCGAACAGTTGGGAGAAGATCAGCGCCAGCGTCAGTCCGAACGACGAGGCGCACGCCAGACAAAGCGGCGTATGCGTGGCGTGGCCGATCACCTCGCGCCAATAGATCCAACTGCTCGGGGAGAGCGTTTCGATGTCCACCGGCTTGGGCGGCATCGCCTCCAGGGGTGTTTCCTGGCTCTTCGCCTGCCACTGCTGCAGATCGTTTCTCAGTTGGGTCGTCCCATCGAACCAGAGCCCCGTCAGGTGAAACAGCACCAGGCCCGCCAGCGGAATCAGCGCCTTGATGGCCCTGTCGGAGCCTTTGGCCGAGGCCGTCAGATCGGCCGCACGCGAAGCTGGGGCCTCGTCGTTTGGCTCGTCTGCCTGGGCCCGCGCCTCGGCGGCCTTCATGGGTCCGAAGTCCCGGTTCATGAGAATGTGCATGAACACGAACGCGATCATCAGCAGACAGTAGAAGCGAAAGCTCAAGGCGTCGAAAAACATGGCGTATCCGCTCTTTCCGATGCCGAGACTCCCTCCGATTTCCCCGAGAAGGCCCACTTCAAAGGCGATCCACGTGCTGATTACGGCCAATCCGGCGATGGGGGCGCTGGTGGCGTCGACGAGAAACGCCAGCTTCTCCCGGCTGATGCGAAACCGGTCGGTGATCGGCTGCATCATCGAGCCAACGACGATGGCGTTGGTGTAGTCGTCGATGAAGCACAGGATCCCCATCAGGGCGGTCGCCGCCTGAGCGGACCTGCGTCCCTTTATCCACCTCAGGAGCCAGACGATGATCCCTCGGAATCCTCCCGAGGCGATGAGTATCTCGATCATCACGAAGATCGGCGGGATGAACGCGAGAATCTGCAGGTAGGTGGCGTCCGTAACCGTTGCGGTGATATGCGTGGCCGATGTCTTGAACCCCTCGTACCATGCGGCCGCGTTCAGCGGGGCCCGCGGGACGTGGCTGAGCAGACCGCCCGTGAGGATGGCAATTCCCAGGCTCGGCAGGACCCGGCGCGTCAGAAAGGCCAGCACGATGGCCAGAACGGGGGGGATCACGCTAAACCAGCGTGCTTCGGCGTCGGCGGCCTGGGCCCGACCGAACCAAGCCGCCACGCCGCATACAGTTGCAAAAACGACGCCTGCCCCGACGATCCTTGTCTGTACGTTTGTCTTCAATAAACTCCCGATCCGGATCCACCCGCTCAACGTCAATATTCTGGGATCGCACTATCTGGCAAACAACGGCCGCGTGCATTTTCGCCGAAAACGGTTACGAATCAAGCAGAAACTTGCCGCCGGGGGCAGGCGCATTCGGGCTGCCCCAGCGAACTTTGTGGATGCGTTCGCCGTAAGCCTGCGGACGGCAGGTCCGATATATCCGGGGACGAAAGACGCTTTGCGGAGGTAGGCTGCTGTCTTGATGTGGATGTCGGTCCGGCTTGCAGTTCGCTCGTAACCTTGCGAAGGTCCAAGTGCTGCGCGTTGTGTCCTGGTTACCCATGTGTCGTGTGTTGCTTAATAGTACTATTATGTATGTTTTTGCTTGACTTTTTTGGTGATGTAGGGTAAAAGGGTGATCTCGACTACGGAGAAGGGTCGGTCGACACTGCTCCTGCGGGTGAGACGCCCGCGAATGTCGTGAAAGCATTTGGAGTGCAAAGTATGAAGATGGTCTTGGTCGCACTGCTCGTTTCATCATGCTTCCTGGTTGGTTGTGCCCCGATGAATCGCAAGGGTCTGGTTGCCGCTGGCTATACTCCGGAGTATGCGGACGGGTATGTGGACGGGTATTCAGCCGGCTGCCATATTGTCGGGCATCCGTTTTACCGCTTTACCAGAGACACGTCGCGCTACGAGCAGGATCATCAGTACAAGCGGGGCTGGGAGGACGGATTCACGATCGCGCGATGTGATTACGCCGCCATCTGGTGAGACCGGGCCGTTTCATCCACAGTCTTGAGCGATTCTCTACGCCATTCCCACATGCCGGCACCTGCGCGGGCGGTACGTCCTGGTCGCGGGCGGGCGGCGGCGTCAGACCGCGATTGGCCAACCGTCTCCATGCGTTTTTGCGGGTGTGGTTCTGCGCTTAGTATATCATGGCATAGGACGACGGCTCGTATTCCAACACTCGCAGCAGGTCAAAGCCTGCGGGGATCTCGACCATAGCGGTGCGGTCGAAATCCATGGAGATGTTACCGTTGACGACGGTCGGGTCTTGCGAGTAGCTGATCATCGTGCCTTTGACGGTGGCGCTAGCGTTGGCCGAGAAGTACATGCTGCTTGCGGCCATGACGCCGTTGACTGAGGCGAAGTTGCCCGTAAACGAGACGCCGAAGCCCGGCGCGATGATCGAAGAGCCCTGCTCCTGTCGGATGGCGTCGAACTGCGAGTCGGCGGGGTAGGGCCCGGAAGAGAAGTTGCCCTCGAACTTGATCGCGTTGGTGCCCGGATTGGCGGCATTGCCGTCGGCAACGATGAGTCCCTGCAACTCCACATTCTTGGCAAACGTTACGACATTGGGCTGTTCGATGAACAGGATGCCCTGAACGATCACGTTGCCGGTGAACGTGGGGTTCATGCCGGCGGGGATGACCTGGTTGGCCAGCGTAGTTCCCGGGGCCGCCAGGACGGCGGGGTTTACGTTGCCGCCGGTGGCGTACGACTGGAACGGTGCTGTCTGCGGAACGGGGAACTCCACCTGATCGGCGCCGATGTTAACGTGGTTGTCGATGGCCGTTTGCCCGTGGTCGCCGGCGATTTGCACGTCGCCCTGAAAGTCCACCGTGCCAAGTGGGTTGCCGATGTCGATATTGCCGTCGAAATTGCTGTTCCCGCCGACCTGGACCGCCAGAACGTCGCTGAGACTCTCGATGTAGATGTCGGCTTCCCAGTTTTCGGCCGCTCCCGTCAGCGTGGGGTTCTGCGGGAAATTGAGCGCGCCCTTGGTGGCCAGGCCGTAATCGAAGATCGGGAATTTGTATGGCTCGATACTGAAGTCGACTTTGATCGTCCGGGCCATTTCCCCGCTGGTCCCCCGCACCGTGGCCGTAAGCACGTTGGGTGTGCATGGATCGCAGCTCAGCACAGCAGTGAAGCTGCGCCCGGTCGCGGCGTCCAGCGTGACGCTGGGGATGGTGCCGTCGTTCTGGATCGTCATGTTGGTGATGCCGTTTGCCAGCAGGTCGGCGCGTGCTTCAGTGATAACCGTGCTGAAATACTGGGCCGGCGGCGTGGAACTGGGCATCGTTACCCGGCTGAGCCAGTAGCGAATGGTCTCAAGTCCGGACTCGGCGCTGGCGAAGGCCTGATTGGCTCCCCGCTGGTTATCTGCGATTTCGACGTTGGCGCCGGAGATGGCCGCAAGGCCGACCGCCAGCGCGGAACAGACCACCAGGACAACCATGCAGACGATCAGCGCACTTCCGTTCTGAAGCGTACGCGATTTCATTTTTTTCTCCCCTGCAGAAATCGTGTGTACGGTGTGTAGCTGTCTGAACTTCTACAACGCGTGTCCAAACAAAGCATAATAAACACCGTTCCACATACAAAGAAGCGCGCAGCCGGACCGGATGTGCGCCCTTCGGGCCTCCTCCGTGCCTCAGGGGGGATTGCCCGCTCGCTATTTGGTACCAGGCCAAACGGTTCGTAGACTATGTGGGGAAACTCGCATCGCCTCTGTCTCGAGTTTTTGTGGGGGATCAGACATGGGTTCAAACCGTTCGTTCCTGCTGAGAACCACCTGTGCCCTGGCGATCGTGATCCTGGCGTCATGCGACTCGGTGAGCGTCTATCGCATACCGGCGCCGCATCGGGGGCCGGGGGTCGGCCATGGCCCGCCTGCCCACGCCAAGGCGCACGGCTATCGGCGCAAGCAGGTCCACGGCTACGAGATGGTCTACGATTCCAGTCTCGGCCTCTACGTGGTCGTCGGAATGTCCGATTGCTATTATCACGAGGGCTATTTCTACCGCCTGCACGGCGGCGTCTGGGAAATCAGCCTGCGGGCTTGCGACTGGAGTCCTGCAGGCGCCAGGCCGCTGCCGCCCGGGCTCCAGGCCAAAGGGAAGACCAAGGCCAAATCCAAGGGCTTTGCCAAGGGCAAGGGCAAGTTTTGATCGTAACACCGGCGTGAGCCGGACAATTTGGTGTGTGGCACGCGCCGTTCCGCCGCCTCAGGTGCGTGCCACCGTTTTTTTGTATCCCCTCTGACACGCGCTCAAACTCTTCGCATTTCCTGGTGCCGCGCTTCATTGATCGTGCGACCACAGGTTGCTTCGCTTGGCTGGCAATGACCGGGAAGGCTCGTGTATGTCATTGCGAGAAGCGTAGCGACGAGGCAATCTCCTCGCGCATGGCTGCGGAACCTGCGAAATGCCGTGCGGATTCTGCGTGACTGCCGGCGCGTGGGGATGGCGCAGACGGGCTCAGGGGCGTCGGCGCTGGTGGCGGGGAGACTGTATGCCGGGTTCGGCGGTGTGCCCTTGACGCCGGAGCGTCCTGGCGGCCGGCTGGCGCCGGCCACGCTGTCGGGTTCCGGAGCTTCCAATCGAACCAATCGGACGGGGAGCAGTCCGCCGGGCCGTTACAGCAGCACGACTTCGTCGATGTTCTTTTGCTCCTCCTGTTCCTGGTGTTGCTGCGGCGGTGAAGTCGGGAAACTTGAGTAGTCGCTCTTGGACTCTTGCTCCTTCTCTTGCTCTTCCTCGAACGGCGACCAGCGACTCTTGGCCTTGTTGACGATCTCGATCAGTCGGCCGATCACGGCCTCGGGAGTGTCGTCGAACGGATCGACCACAAAGCTCTTCAACTGCTCGTACAGCTCGTCAGATACCTTACAGGTCCTCATGGGTCTTCTCCTCAAATATGTGTGTGCTACGGTTTCTTTCTCACGATGCCGATACACGTGCTCGGCACCCTGTAAAATATAGAAACCAACCGGGGGGCAGGCCAAATCGCCGGCTGCATCGGTTTGTCCTGTCGCACGCGATTCGCCGCCTGCGTCCGGAAATGTGCGTCGGGCCGGTCGCGACGCGCGCGGTTTGTTTTGCACGCTTCGGATTCGCATACTTTACCAAGGGGCTCGGTCCACCTTGCCAAATTGCCCGGTTGCAAGACCGGGCTCCGGAGGCCTGTGACGGGGACCCCTGGAGAAGCCGTTTATGAGAAATGGGGAGAAAATGAATGTCTCAGTCAAAAGACAGCAAAAAGGCCCGGTGCAAACGCAGTCTGGTTCTGGTGATGCTCGCCTGGGTGTTCATCGGTGGGCAGGCTCTGCTCGCGGCGGGCAGTGCGTACGATTACAGCGCCGGCCAGCAGCAGGCCGAAGAGGGGAGTATGCCGTGGGGATTGATGGCCCAGGGCGCCAACCGGATGCGGCTCGTGGCCATGCAGGCCCGGCCGGACGTCATCGGGGATGTTGCGATCTTTCTCGCGGTCGCTAACGTCCTGGGAATCGCCGCCCTGGCCTTTGGACTGGTCTCCTGGTCGCGGTCGCAGCACCGCAGCGGCAAGCTGACCATGGCGGTCGCCATCGCGGTCATCCTGGTCAATTCCCTCTTGAATTTGCCTCACGCCTAAACGCCGAGGTGGCACCAAATGCAGAGCGACGCCACGGCCTGGGCAACGTCCATCCGCTGGGCTGCCGGTTCGGCGCGGCTACGCCGGGATGCAGCGGTGAAGATGGTGGGCCGGGCTACACGCATATAGCCAAGCCTTCATCGTGCGCATTCACGCCCGCCAGAGGGGATTCACAGTCCCCGGGAATAATCGACTTGTTGACATCCCCCGTGCGGCCTCAGCCCGCGTGTGGCTGCCTGCGGCTGTCGCCACTACCGGCTCAAATCCGAGCTTCCTCCCCAACGCCTCGTTGACCGACCGCACAGAAAATCTCGTCCCGCGACAAGATTTAGCGTAACACGGCCTCGATTCTTTGGACATACAGGTATGGATGCCGAAGAAGAACCCGGAGCAGCCCGGGTCCGTGGCGGTGAAGGGCTGTGTGTCGCGACGCCGAGGCCGGCCGGGACGCTGACGAAAGGCACGAGACCGTTGTTTTTTCGGCCGTTCGACGGTATACTGATACATGCGTATGCGACTGCATGTCGGCAAAAGTACGACAAGGAGTCGAGACAGCGGAACTCAAATGACAGGGAGAGTGCCATGAAAGCGAAACCACCTCTTCTCATCGTATCGTTCGCGCTCGTTGCGATCCTGGCGACGGCAGGGCCGCTTCTTTGCGGCCAGCCCAACGAGATCGGGTCCGGCTGGGCGACGTGGGTATCGCTCGGCGGCGATTTTCGGCGGAGCGGCCTCAGTCAGGACGCCGGACCCGCGCCCAATTGCGTCAAGTGGACCTTCGAGACGGGCGGCTCCGTCGTGGGCAGCGTCACGGTCGGGGCCGAGAATCAGATCCACGTCGCCTGCGAGGACGGCAAGCTCTACACCCTCGATACGGAGGGAGCGAGCCTCTGGGTGCTCGATGTCAATGCGCCGCTCGTTAGCGCGCCCAGTATTGGGCCGGACGGCGGCCTGTATGTCGGCGCTCGGGATGGCAGCCTTTATGCTACCGATTCGCAGGGCGCGTTGCGCTGGACGTACGATACCGGCGACGCCATCTACTCGTCTCCCGCCATCGCGCCGAGCGGCGAGGTGTACGTGGCATCCACGGACGGGACGCTCTATGCCCTGGATCGGGACGGCGCCGAACTCTGGCAATTCACCACGCATGGCCCCGGCGTCCTGCCGGCGGGATGCATTTTCGCCTCGCCGGCAATCGGCGCCGACGGCACCGTGTACATCGCCGGACTGTACGATCCCAACCTCTACGCCCTCGATCCGACTGATGGAAGCGTCAAATGGGCCTGCCGTTTCCCTCCGGCGCAGGTCGGCGACGAGGAGGGCTGGCCTTTCGTTTCGCCGGTGGTGGCCGAAGACGGGACGATCTACCAGACACTGCTCTACGACAGGCACCTCTACGCGATCGATTCCAACGACGGCGCGGTCCTCTGGCGTACCGACCTGCTCGACCCGAACTCAGGTCTGTTTGATGCCAACGACACCGAGCAGTACGCCGACGCTGACGGCTGGTCCGAGCCGGTCCTCGGCCCGGACGGGACCATCTACGTCAGCCTCGATGATCCGTTTCTCCGCGCCGTCGGTCCGGACGGCAATCTCAAGTGGGCCACGCGGCTGGGCGAGGTCGGGGGATTCACGCTCACCGTCGACCGAGAAGGCTGGGTCTACGCCACCGGCGATGACGGGCACGTCTATGTGGTGGATTCCACCGGTCTGGAAATCGGCCGCATCGAGACCGGTGGCTGGCCCGCCTTTCCCGTCCTCGCCGCCGAGGGCCTGCTGATCGTCGCCGATTCGCAAGACTACTCCAGCCTCAACACGGACGCCAAGAACGCCGTGTATGCCGTCTCGTCGGAATGTCCCGATGCTCCCGGCGCGGGCGACGAAGAGTCTCCGTCTCCCTGACCAGATCTCAGCGGAGGCATCCGGGATCGAGTCAATTTGGAGGAACCGCGTCATGCTACGCAAAAGGCCGGTCAGAAAAGCTGACATCGCCGTAATCCTGGTTTCAGTGGCTTTCGTTCTGACGAATCTCGCCGCCGTTGGCACATCCGGCCGGGAACGCGCCAAGCGGACCGTCTGCCTCTCCAACCCCAGCGCGGCCTCGCTGCGCTCGGCCGCAACCAAAAACTCCGTTTCTAAGCCTTATCGTAACTACTGCAACGACAGGAGGTTACATTGATTTACGTCGAATCTTTGTCAAAAACTTAACGATGTTTGAGGTTAGTAGTATAGAGAACTGATGTCGGCCTGGATCGTGTACGCCGACCAAAATGACGGCAAGATCGTCAATGGGGCCGGTGGCTTTCATTATCTCAGCCATGGCGGCCACACAAGCAATGGGAAGTCCAGCGGTATTGTGGAAAGAGCCTGGGTAGGCAGGGGCTGGGGGAACAATTGGAACAACCCAAGCGTGGCCGATACCGGCCTGGACGAGCAAATGAAGGGCACGGCCATTCGCGAAGGCGCGTTGTGGCCCTTGGTCGAAAAAGAGGCGTGCTACAAGTGCCCTGTTGCAAGACGCCATGAGTTCATTACGTACTCCATCGTGGACGCCATGAATGGGATGTACCGTGCAGGTACCACCAGCAGCATGGTCGGCGGTCATCCGGGTGCCGTCGGTGCCCGGATCGGCGACACGGTCCTCTGGATCAAAAGCACGAGCGAAATCATCGCTCCTCCGGCGGCGCAGCGAATGGTGTTCATCGACGAGGGCGCGCTGACGCCGGACAGCTTCGGCGTGCACTACCTCCATAATTCCTGGTGGGACGATCCCCCGGTGCGCCACAGTGACGGCGCGACGGTGTCCTGGGCCGACGGGCACGCCAGCCATCTCAAGTGGAAGGCCGTAGAGACGATTGAGTTCGGTAGAGCCACCGAGGATTACTACGGCGGTGGCGGTTTTTCGCCACAAACCGAGGAAGGCATCAAAGACCTGGAGGATTTCAGACGCGCCGTCTGGGGGCGGTTGCGGAATGATCCTTCGCCATAGCGAATTGGGAGAGAATCATGGACAGGAGAATCTGGTACGGGCATCTTCGGCATGCGTTTCTTGTGGTGTTCTGCGTCTGCTTGTTGCTCTCGACCCTGGGGGCCGTGGGCCAGGGCGGACGGAGGCGCGCTAAGGCACTCGTCTGCCAGTCCAACCTGCGCCGGTGGGGCGGCATCTTCCAGGGGTACGTCGAGCGCAATGATGGCTGGCTCTTCAGCGGGGCCCCCGGGACGCCGGGATACTGGTGGCCAAGGGAACTCGACGACGAGGACAAGGATTGGAAGCGAATGCGCATCTGGTTCTGCCCCGAGGCGACCAGACCCGTCGTTGGAGAAGATGGAACCGCGGCCCCCACGTTTAGCATCTTCAGTGCCTGGGGTATCTTCCGCGGAACGCAACTGGGGCCCAACGGGATCGCGGGCAGCTATGGTCTCAATGGGTACTGTATCACCCCAGCGGGCAGCCCCCCGCCACGCATGTACGAGGGCGGCGTGCCTACCTCGGAAGGTTGGCAGGACCTGCGGGACGTGCCGAACGCGGAGCAGGTGCCGCTGTTCGTTGATGCGCTTCGCTTCGATCTATGGCCGCGGTTCACGGATGCACCATCCGTAAACCCATTGGCAGCTTGGAGTGGCAACAACATGACCCGCTGCTGCATCAATCGCCACAATGGGGTGGTAAGCTGCCTCTTTGTGGATGGTTCGGTGCGGCGGATCGGCTTGAAGGAACTCTGGACGTTGAAGTGGCACCGCCGCTACATCACGGAAGGTCCGTGGACGAAGGCTGGCGGGGCGATGGCCAGCGATTGGCCCCAGTGGATGAGGGGATTCAAGGACTACTAAATCGGAGCTTGCATCCGGGGCCCCGGCAGTGTATGATGGTACCCGCATGGCTCGCCGTCTTTGAGCTTGGTTTCGGTCGTATTGTCAAGGGGACCGCGATGTACAAGGAACGAGGGTTTACGTTGATCGAGTTGCTGGTGGTGGTGGCCATTATCGCTTTGCTGATGGCGATCCTGATGCCCAGTCTCCAGCGTGTCAAGAAGCAGGCGCAGGCCGTAAGCTGCATGTCCAACCTCAGGCAATGGGGCCTCATCTGGTATTTCTACACGGAAGACAGCGAGGGCAAGTTCAACATCGGCGCCTACAACGGCAACGCGGCGGCCAACGACTGGCCCGTCGTGTTGCTGCCCTATTACAAGGACAAGGGCAAGCTGGCGCTGTGCCCGTCGGCCACTCTGCCCCTGGCGACGGGCGGGCGGTTCGAACAGCGGGCCTGGAACTGGGACCAGCAGGGGTGGGGCGCCATCCGGGACAAGGACCCGGAAATCAAGGATCGGGGCAGCTACGGCCAGGACGAGTGGCTCTGCAATCGCACCGGCGACAACTACTGGCGCGAAACCACCAAGATCAAGGACCCGGACAACGTGCCGCTGTTCTTCGACTGCGCCTATCTCGATGCGTTCCCCAATCACACCTCGCCTCCGCCGGCGATCAAGGGACAGCCGGATACCTCCAGCGAGATGAACCTGCTTTGTATCGACCGCCATTCCGGGTACGTTAACTATGTATTCGCAGACTTCAATACGGTCCGAAAGGTGGGGCTCAAGGAGCTCTGGACGTTGAAGTGGCACCAGAATTTCGACATCACCGGCCACTGGACCACGGTCGGCGGCGTCCAGCCGTCCGACTGGCCCCAGTGGATGCGGTCGTACAAGGACTTTTGAATATTCAGAAGGTCTGTCCCGGCTCACCTTCATGACGGTGGCGATCCCGTTGGCGCCCGCGCGGGCCCGCTCCTGTCGGAGTATGTTGAAACCTCTTGCCGATGAAACGTGCGATCAAAACAAGCGTGGGTGTTGTTCTGATCGCTATTGGCTTTCTGGCTTTGATTACTCCGTTGTCCCCGGGCTCGTGGCTGATCCTGGTCGGGCTTGAGGTGCTGGGCCTGAGGATTCTGCTGGAGCGCAGACTCCGTCTCTTCGCCGCGTCCCGGCCGAACACGTTCTCGGCCAGAATCATCCACAAAATCCTCAGGGTCAAGGATCGCCAACCGGAATTAAAGAAACCGGACAAGTCCGAACCGGGCGATTCGTAGCCGTCGCATCGGCTCCGTCCCTTTGTTTTCAATCGCTGTATCTGCGTCGCGAAACGATCGTTCCGCGGGCAAAATCAGTCCGGTAAAAGCGCAGATTTTCTTGACACGCCCTTGCGTTTTTTGCTATATTGAAGGTGTCAGAATTGGGGGTTTTTGTGCTTCGAGCCGTTCTTCGAATGCAGGCGTGCCGGACACGGCTGCCACGCAACGTTGGGGACGATTCGTTGGGCTCGAAGACGCAGCAATGGATGTGCGACGCATCGATGAGAAGGCTCATTTGCGAGCATACGGAAAGAAGGAGGTGGTCATGGATTTGAACGTTTGCATTTCAATCGGGGACAACTCTCCGTAGCACGAGACGCTTCCGCCCTGCACGGAAGCCGTTCCAGACAGGTGGTGAGAGCGCACTAAGGAGGACATAGTGCCTGTTGAGGACGGTGCGCCTTCTCGCAACGCGAGACCGGCGCGATGCGTTAACTTCGTGTAGGAGACATATCATGTATCGGAAAACGCAGTGTACCATCTGCGGTGCGGTGGTGGCGGTCTGTGCCGGCGTCGCCCTGGGCTGGACCAGCGTTGACGTCGGAACGCCGACGCCCGGAAGCGCCATCTTCGATGAGGCGACGGGGACGTGGACCGTCGCCGGCAACGGCAACGACATCTGGGGCAACTCGGATAATTTTCATTTCGTCTTCAAATACATGGTTGGCGACGGTTCCCTCGCGGCCCGTGTGGTCGCCTGGAGCGACGGCTCCAACGCCTGGGCCAAGGCGGGCGTCATGATGCGCGAGGAACTCGTCGGCGGGTCGCGTCACGCCATGACGGTCATCACCGGCGGCAACGGCGGAGGCGGCTCCTTCCAGCGGCGTCTCACCGCCGACAGCGGCTCGTCGTCCAGCTCCAATCCGTCGCCGGCCCCGCAGCCGCCCTGGTACGTCAAGATCGAGCGGACCGGCGATGAGTTCCGCGGGTATTTTTCGCAGGACGGCGTGAACTGGACGCAGCACGGCCCGGTCCTGACCATTCCCATGCGGACGCAAGCCGGGACCAAAGCGGGATGCTACGTCGGTTTGTGCGTGACCTCGCACGTCGCCGCTACGCTCCGCACCGCGACCTTCGACAGTGTGGCGCTCGAAGGCGAGGTCTTCGATGCGCCGCCGCCGCAACTGGAGGCCTACGATCCGATCCCCGCCGACGGGACCACTGGTGTGGTGACGCCGCTGTTGCAGTGGACCGCCGGGGACACGGCCGTGGGGCACAAGGTGTACTTGGGCACCGGCGAAGAGCTTAGCGAGGCCGATCTGGTCGCGCCGCTGCATCCGGCGACCCTGTACTTCCACGCGCCGGGTCTGGCGCCGGGAGCCGCGTATCGCTGGCGCGTCGACGAGGTCGATGCGGCCGGCGCGGTTCACACCGGCGCCGTCTGGAGTTTCAGCGCCGCACCGCTGACCGCCTTCGAGCCGGCGCCGCCGTCGGGGGCGAGGTTCCAGGACGTCGATGTCGATCTTGCCTGGACCGGCGGCGCTAACGCCCTCACGCACGACGTCTACTTCAGCACCAGCGAAGAAGACGTCGCCAACGCTGCGCCGGCGGCCTTCCGGGGCAATCAGTTCGAGAACGGTTTCGATCCGGGAACGCTCGCTCTGGACGCGGGTCGCTACTACATCGCCGCGCTCTGGAAAGAAGGCGGCGGGGGCGACCACTGCTCCGCCGCGTGGCAGGGTCCCGGCGTCCCGCAGCGAACGCTCATCAGGGGCAGTTACCTCAAGGCGTTCGAGGCGGTGTGGGCCGCGGGCCCGGACCCGCAGGACGGCGCGGTCGACGTCACACAGACGCCGATTCTGAGCTGGTCGGCCGGCGTTCGCGCCGTCGAGCACGACGTCTACTTCGGTGACGATGAGAAGGCCGTGGCGAACGCCGATGCGACCGCCGCCGGCATCTATCGCGGCCGACAGCCGCTCGAGGCCGCCGCCTATGAGCCCGGCCCGCTTGCCTGGAACGAGACCTACTACTGGAGGATCGACGAGGTCAACGAGGCCAATCCGGAGAGTCCCTGGAAGGGTGCCGTCTGGAGCTTCACCACGGCCGACTTCCTTACCGTGGATGATTTCGAAAGCTATACGAACGAGGTGGGCCGGCGCATCTTCCAGACCTGGCTCGACGGCCTCGGCTTCTCCGAGCCGGTGGCCGTGCCCGGCAACGGCTCCGGCGCGATCGTCGGGCATGATATCTGGAGCCCGGAGAGCCCCCATTTCGAGGGCTCGATTGCAGAGACCGACATCGTGTACAGCGGCGCCCAGGCGATGCCACTGTACTACGACAACACGGCTGCGCCGGGCTACTCCGAGACGAATCGCATCTGGCCGGCGCCGCAGGACTGGACGGTCAACGGTGTCAAAGCCCTGACGTTGCAGTTCCGGGGCAATCCGCTCGCCTTCCTGGAGACGGCCCCGGGCCGCTTCACCATGAGCGCCGCCGGCAACGACATCTGGGGCGCCGCCGACCAGTTCCGCTACGCGTTCAAGCAGCTCGATGCGGACGGCGTCATCGTCGCGCGCGTCGAGAGCCTGCGTGACACCCACGTCTGGGCCAAGGCGGGCATCATGATCCGCGAGAGCCTCGATCCCGGGTCGAAGTTCGCCGCGGTCTACCTGACGGGCAACAACGGCGTTCGTTTCCAGGCCCGCGCCTTCACCAGCGCCAATGCCACCAGCGACAGCCCGGTGGCCACGCCCGAGCAGATCGCGGTGCGCGAGCCGGTCTGGCTAAGGCTGGAGCGTACCGGCGATGAGTTCAGCGCCTTCTATTCCGGCGACCCCGACGCCGAAGGCTGGACGCCGATGGTCTGGAATCTGCAGGAGATCTCGATGATCCAAAGCGTCACGGTCGGCCTGGCCCTGACCAGTCACAGCTCGGGCAACATTACCATCGCGGAATTCTCGGGCGTGTCCGTCGAAGGCGGCGTCTCCGGGACGTGGGAAGCCGTCGAGATCGGTGTGGTCCATCCGAGCAACACGCCGGGGCCGTTGTACGTGGCTCTGGAGGATGCGGCCGGTGCGGTCGGGATCGTGAATCACCCGGACCCGGACGCGGTGCTGCTGGATACCTGGCAGGAGTGGAACGTCGCGCTCGATGATTTCGCGGCGGCGGGGGTGGACCTCGGCGCCGTCGAGGCGATGCACATCGGCATCGGCGACCGGAACGACCCGCAGCTCAACGGCGCGGGCACCGTTACCATCGACGAGATTCGCCTGTACAAGCCCCGGTGCGTGCCTTCCCTGGCCCGGCCCGTGGGCGATTTGAACGCCGATTGCGTTGTTGATTACCGCGACCTGGAGCTCCTGGCCGGACAGTGGCTCGGCCCGGACACAGGCGACGCGGGGTTCGACATCGACGGTGACGGCCGCGTGGACCTTCTCGATTTCGCGCTTCTGGCTGGCTCGTGGCAGGAGGAATTGCTCTGGCCGTAAGATCCAAAGACTGACGGCACGAACCGTTCGTGCGGTACGATGGCAGGGCCTGTGACACGCGGCACAGGCCCTGCGCGTGCCGAGTCTTCGGAACGATTGAGGATGCGGAGCGATGCGGGCCCGGGGCTTCGCGTCACGTAGTCGTCAGGCCGGGTTCTTTCGGGGTACCGGCCAGGCCACGCCTTGCCAGCCGCTGATCTGCCCGCCGACGCTGCGGCTTGCTGTCAGGAGCACGAGGACCCGGTGGCATTCATCAGGGCCGTTGCAAACAGCGGCCCGGACCAGGCCGGACTCCCCGTTTTCCAGCACGCGCGAAAGCCGCTCGCGATCTACCGGACGCTCCCACAGGCACTCTTGCGTCACGTGAATCCCGACCACTTCTTCGCTCCGGTTCTTGTCGAACAAGCGTACGAAGGCGGGATTGACGTACGTTATCACGCCCTCTTGATCGAGCAGAAAGATCGGGAGGTCCGAGCGCACCAGCAGGAGCTGGTACTTCTCTTCTTCGGCGAGGTTCTTCTCGACGGCCTTGAGAATATCCGTTTGCGAGATGATTCCGCACACGCGCTTGCCGTCCTGGACCACGAGCCGGTGAATCCTCATCTTGTCCATGAGTCGGCTCGCGGTGAACACCGAATAGTGCGAGGGGATGAAGAGAATGGGTGTGGACATTACGTCCGCCACGCATTGGGAGCTGAAGTCCTTGCCCTGCGAAACCACGCGTACCAGGATGTCTCGCTGCGAGACGAGTCCGACGGGCTCATCGGCGTGCATGACCACCACGCACGAGATGTTCTTCGACCACATGAGCCGCGCCGTGTCGGCGACGTTATCTTCCGTGCTTACCGTGATAACGCGCGGACTCATCACGTCCGAGACACACTGCAGCGGCGCCAGGTGGATCAGACTGCGGGTGATGTCGGTCTGGGTGACGATCCCGACCAGTTGCCCGTCGACGACGATGGGCAGATGCTTGACGTGCTTGGCCTTGAGCATCCGGCTGGCGTCAAGGACCGGCAGGTCGGGCGAAGCCACCACGGTCGGGCTCGACATGTGATCGGCCACGGTGATGTGCCGTTGCCCATCCTGCTCCACCGAGATGCCGAGGAGCAGATCCTTCTGGGTCAGAACGCCGACGACGCCGTCGTCCACCACGACCAGACAGGAGACCCCGTGGTTGCACATCCGACTGGCTGCGACCGAGGCGCTCTCGGTTGGGTGAGCCGTGACCGGCGGCTCGCTCATGATGTCCCCCAGTGTCAGCCGCGCCTGGGCGGGGCCCGCCGCCTCGGCGTCCCGCGGCTGCTTGGCCTCTGCGCTGATACAACATCCGCTCTGGATCTGGCTACCTGTCATTCCAGTCCCCTGATTTTTCCCCTTCGCGTTTCCATGCCGGCAGATTGCACGGCGCACACAAGATTCTAATCGCGATTCGGCGTCGTACGTCCGGCCCCTTCGCGAGCGACGTATCGCGGCGGATTGGCTGTCAGTCGCCGGCTTCCACCGTGGCCATGGCGTCAGACCGGTCGCCGACGATGTCAAACACTTCGGTAAGTCCCGTTACGGAGAAGATGCGCCGCGTCACTTCCCTGACGCCGCAAAGGACAAGCCGGTGGCGGCAATCGTGAAGCAGCTTCTGGATTCGCAGCAGGCTCGCCAGATGGTGCGAGCTCATGATGTCCAGCTCCGCACAATCGACAATGACGTCGCAGTCACCGCGCTGCCTGACAAGCTGAAGGGCTTCGTTCAATTCGCGGTCAATATCGGCTTTCCCGGGCGGACATACCAGAATCACACCTGCCGACTGTTCCTGAGTTACCATGTGTTGCTCCTTTCCCTGCGTTTCCTGCCCTGCGGCCTGGCCCGTCCGTGTCTGCCGGACCGATAACCTGACGCTCTCGCAGTCAAGCCGGCCGCATCTTGTTGAAACCTGTTGAAACAAACCATCAATGTTGTTTCGTCTCCGACTTGTGCACTATCGGCAGCCTGGCCCGGCAACTTTCGGGAAAAACCCGGTGAATCGCCGGGGTCCGCCCGGAAATGTATGGCAGGGCGGGCGAGACAACCCAACCAGGGCTTTGCCGCCTGGATGTTGCTTCCGCCGGGCCGGGCCGGTGACCGTGGATTTGTTTCGTTCTCCGCCAGGATGCCCCGGAGCTGTGATTGCGGTCGCTGCCGGCCTGCACCTCCTTCGCAAACGCTCGTCATTTTTTGCGGTTGACGCCGGGCGCAGCGATGGTGTATGAAGAACGAGCATGACGCGGCTGGATGCAGCCGGGCCGAGCGTGGTGTGCCGGAAGCGCGGCGCGCCGTGATGAGTCAACGGAAAACACGGTTCTTTTGTCTTTAAGAGAGGGCGCAAAGATGACGCGAGTCGCTGGTAAAGTCGGATTGTGGATGTTTGTCGTGGTTTCCCTGTTTACCCTGGCGGGCTGCGAAGGTGGTTTGGGCTTTCTTTCCGGCGGCAAGAAGACGGTGCTCTGGAACGGCGAGGATTTCACCGGCTGGGAGCGGTTTGTCCCCGACGCTACGGTTGATGTGAATGATGTCTGGCGCATTCGCGAAGGGGCGATCTACTGCAAGGGAGTGCCCAACGGGTATATGCGCACGCAGACCAGGCACAAGAACTACCACCTGCATCTCGAGTGGCGCTGGGTGGAGAAGCCCACCAACAGCGGCGTGCTGCTGCATGCCAGCGGTCCCGACAAGGTATGGCCCACCTGCATCGAGTGCCAGCTCAAGGCCGGCAGTGCCGGCGACTTCGTGCTCATCGGAGGCACCGGCATCACCGTCGACGGCGTGGACCGCCAGAACCCGGAAAAGCAGTTCGTCGTCGTTGAGAAGATGGCGCCGACCAGCGAGAATCCCGCCGGGCAGTGGAACAGCTACGACATTCACTGCAAGGACGACACCATTCGCTGCTTCGTCAACGGCGTCCTCCAGAACGAAGGCACAGCGGCCACCGTGACATCCGGATGGATCTGTCTCCAGAGCGAGGGCAGTCCCATCGAGTTCCGCAACATCTATCTGCTCCCCGCCGAGTAGGCGACCGTCGGCGAGAAGATTGAGAAGGAGGCCCAAGCGGCATCGGTGTCCGCGGGCCCTTTATCAGCACACGGAATTGTAGTCCCGGCGCGCGGGGATTGGCCCACGCATTTGTGTGCGTGAGGTCTTTCCGCGTGGGTTGAGAGCCCGCCCTACAGCGGCGCGGGCGGCGTCTTCACCGGCGAGGCGCGGTCGAATCATTCCAACAAAACCGGCAAATTGTGTATGACCATGCTCTGCGAGGCATCTATATTGAGTGAAGATCGATATGAAAGCAGAGCCGGAGCAAAACGAATGGGCATTGGCGCGTGCCGCCCGGCAGGGCGACAGGGAGGCCGTACAGTTGCTGCTCGTGCAGAACTGGACGTGGCTGCGGGGGCTGCTCTACGGTGTGCTGGCCGATGCGCAGGATCTTGACGATGTTTTGCAGGATGTGTGCCTTCGTGTCATTACAAAAATCCATACACTGCGCGAGCCGGAGCGTTTTCGAGGTTGGCTGGCGATTCTGGCGCGGCGCGAAGCGTTGAAGCACTGTCGGCGACGGGCAAAGCAGGCCGTTTTGCTCGATGGTCCCGCTTCGCCGCTGGCGGCGCCGGCGTACGAGGAGATGCCGCCGGAGGCAGCGGAAAAGAACGAACTGTGCATGCGAATACTCGAGGCGGCTAAGCGGTTGCCGCAGAAGTACCGGGAGGTCTTCATGCTGGCCCACTGCGGCGAGCTGAGCTACGCCGAGATGGCGAAGATTCTCGACGTTCCCGTGACGACGATGCAGATTCGCCTCGTGCGAGCCCGACGCATGGTTCAAAATCAGGTTATAGGCAAGACCGCTTGTAAGGTACAGGAAAGATGAGCGTGACCGACGAAAGATTGGAACTGCTGATCGGCAAGTTCCTCGACGGGGAGATATCACCCGGCGAGCGACGGATTCTCGAGCAGGAGCTGCAGTGCAATAGTGAGGCCGAAGAGCTGCTGGAGCAGTTGCGGACCCTGCACCAATGCAGCCGCGAGGCGGTTGCCTCGGCGGTCCGTTCGGCAGGGCCGGCCGAGGACATCATCGGCCACGCCTGGCAACAGAGCGAGCGATCTTCGTGGCGCCGAATCATCAGAGCAGATGGCCATCTGCGTTTTGTTGCCGGCTTGGCGGCGGGTCTTGTTCTTGGTCTTCTCCTGCACTTTGTGCTGGTATGGGAGTCGGGCCCGCCGGCCGGCATGGCCGGGAGGCCGCCGGTGGTCGCCGGGGTTTCCGACGAGCCGGTCCGATCGACGCCGAGCCCGCTGTTGACAGGGCGTGACCCGGCCGATTGGATGACGCGCGAATTGGACTGGTACGTCGTGACCGACGGGACGGGCAACCAGTGGCTGATCGAGGGGGTGCGGGAAGGGATGGTCAGGCCTGCCGCCTACCACGGCGGCCTGTGAGCAACGCAAGAATCCATGAAAGGAAGACGACTATGAGTAGAAGAACGATTCTGTTGGGTTGTATGGCTCTGCTGGTCCTCGGCGGGCAATCGTATGCCGACGGGGATCGCGGTTACATCGGTGTGCAATTGGACCCGGTGCCGCTGCCGGAGCTTCTTACAAAACATCTGCGTCTGAACGCGGGGCAGGGGGTCCGAATCAGCAACGTAACCGTTGACAGTGCAGCCGATAAAGCCGGACTGGAACGCGATGACATCATTACGGCTTTCCAGGGTGAGGAAATCACCAGTTCGAGCCAGCTCGTCGAGGCGGTGCGCAGGCTCGATGTCGACACAGAAGTATCGCTTGAGATCATCCACCTGGGCGGGCGAAAGACCCTGACGTTGGCCTTGAAGCCACTGCCGAAAGAGGGAAAGTTGAAATACCCGCCGGAGCCGAAGAGTGTGACATCCTGGCGGCCGGGAAAAGTCTTCAAGATCGGCCCGGAGGGGCGGGAGTGGATCGAGGTTCCCTTCGATCAGATTCCCGATGTGAACTTCGACGTGAAGCAGTTTTTCAAAGAGTTTTACACCTATCATCACTCCACGGATGGCGAAGATTTCACGGTCACCATTGAGGGGGACCCGGACGACGACGACTCCAGGGTGATCGTGCGCTCGGGAGATGCCGAGCACAGCACCACCGTCGGAAAGCTTGACGCGCTGCCGGAGGAATATCGCCGCCCCGCCGAGGAAGCTCTGGAGGACGCGCGCGAGTCGTCGAAGCGACGGGTGCAGATTCGGGAATTTCACCTGCCCAGCCCGCCTGCCCCCAACGTCTGGCGGAAGCACTTTGAAAACATCCGCGTGCCCCCGCCGGCTCTCGAACATTGGTTGGAGAAGAAAGATCATGCCTTTGAGAAGCTCCAGGAGCAGATGGAGCGGCTGCAAAAGCGCATGGAGGAGCTTGAAGAACGCAACCGCGAAATGCTCGACAGACTGCTGGAGAGGAAAGACGAAAGCGACGAACCGGTCGAGAAGACACAGGGCGACCGTCCCACTTGGCCCCAGGACCGACAATCGATGTGATGCATCTGCCGCTTTTCCTGGAGTCTCAATGCAGGGCCGGTTGCCGTTTCCAGAATATGTTGGGAAATGGGCATCCGGCAATTGACATCCTCTCAACGCGGGCATATACTTTAGATAGAGCATGGAGGCGGTACGGAGAAGGAGTCTACCCGGGTTATTGGACTGGCGTTTCGATGTGGCGGTGCGCACAGCGCGCACTTGCGCAACCACCGGAGTGGTTTCTGCGGGTGGAGGCCCGCGGAGACCTGCAACGCCGGACGTGGAGAAGGACTTCTGCGCAGGATAGGAGCAGGAGGGCAGGAGGCTGAAGGAGGTATGGGCGCGTCGGAGCGCGCCCGCATTTACAGAGGATGGTGATGTCATGAGAACCATTGCGATGGTCAACCAGAAGGGCGGGTGCGGAAAAACCACCACGGCGATCAATGTTGCCGCGGCCCTGGCCGATTTGCAGAGACGTGTCCTGCTGATCGACCTTGATCCGCAGGCCCACGCGACGATCGGCCTGGGCCAGAACCCGGACTTCTTCGCCAGCACCATTTACGATGTTTTGGCCGGCTCCGCCGACTCGATGGCCAAAACGATTGTTCAGACGAACGTTCGGTCTCTCGATCTGGTTCCCTGCAACGTGCTGCTGGCCAGCGCCGAGCTGGAACTGGCCGGCGTGCCCGGCAAGGAACTGCTGCTTGGCGCCGGATTGCAGAACGTTCGGAATACCTACGATTTCTGCGTTATTGACTGCCCCCCCTCGCTGGGCGTGCTGACGCTCAACGCCCTGGTGGCGAGCACCGACGTCATGGTGCCGGTCCAGGTGCACTACTACGCGCTGGAGGGGCTTCGGCGCCTGCTCGAAACGGTACATATTATTCGCGAGCGGTTTCATCCGTATTCTGTGGAGAACATCAGTTTGCTTCTGACTTTCGTTGACGAGCGGACGACGTTCAGCCGTCAGATTCAGCAGCAGATGCGGGAAATCTTCGGCGACCTCGTTTTCGATACGGTCGTCCATCGCAGCGTCCGGCTGGCCGAGGCGCCCAGCGCCGGCGAGCCGGTCCTGCGCTACGCTCCGGACAGCCGGGGGGCGGCCGATTACAAGGCGCTGGTCTCGGAGTTTCTTCATGAGACGGCCCGCCCCCAGGGCGCATCCGCGGAGAAGGTCCGGCGCGGCATTCAGAAGCGTCTGGCCACGATATTCGACGGGGTCTGGATGCCGAAGAACGGGCGCGCCGGTTCGGGTCCGGTCGATTCCACCTGAGCCGGGGATCGCCGCCGGCTCGGTCCGGGCCGTAACGAGTCGCGGCGTCGCTGTTACGTATGTCTTTTTTCCCCGTCCCGGCGACGGGGCGGTTTCCCGATTTCCGGTCGCTGTCGGTCCTCGGGTATGCCGTGCCCTCCCTGTTCGTTTTGCCCTGCCTTGTGTAACTTGCCCATCTTGTGCGGGTCGGCACTCGTCCTCGCCCGCCGTGCCATCGCGCCGGAATTTTTCTGATCCAGATTGTGCTGGAATTCGCAGAACAGGCGTGGTTCAATAGGAGTAGGTACTAATTACGTGTGAGTATTAACTGCGCGGTTCGTCCGTAATACCGCGCTTCTTTGAAATACAACGGGGCCCTGAACCGTCTTGAGAAGTGGGAACGGAGTGCTTCTCCCTGCTCTCGGTCATTGATCGCGACGACCTTGGAGCAACGCGTTTTGCAGGCCCCATTTCAATACTCTGGTAGGTCCGGTCAAAAGGATTTTCCACGTGAATGTCTCGCCGAGAACCGGTGAAACTGGCAGCCGTTGCGGGGGTATCAACGAGCTTGCACCTACGGTTCATTGAGAAAGCACTTGCCGGGAACGGAAACCCGCAGATGACTTGACTACGAAGGCAAGGCTGCAGCGGCTGCCCGGTTTCACTACTCCGCTACGTTATCCTGACCGGAGACGGGTCTCTTTCGCCAAAGGGGATCCACGATGATCGCCATCCCGGGTCGGTTCCTGCGCGGGGTGGAACGTGGCTCGACGGAACAATACCCGTGGCAAACCACTGATGGATCGACTCACGGCCCGGGCGCTGGAGAGAACGCGTCTCGCCGATGCGATGGATGCCGGATTGTGCCGGCATGCGTGCGGCGATTCGAGTTGCACTCCCGCGCCGGCAACCAGCACTACGCCTGGCTTCGGAACCCCGGAGGCCCTGAAGGGAGCGCTCGGGCACCGGATCGAAAAAACCCTTGCAAATACCGGTCGGGCTGTAGTAGAATATCGGTGAGTTGCGGAATGAAGGCGGGCTCTGGAGCCTTATCATTCTCTTAGCCGTCATCATATTCTCGTAGCACCTGTCATACCTGCCTGCCTTCGCCGACCAATGTCTGTGCGGCCGCACCGCCGCGAGCCGCCCGAACCGGGAGAGTGGGTCCCTGGCCCACGCGGAAAAGTGCTTGGAAGGAAGCGGAAAATGAACGGCAGCGAGAAACCCGCCATCACAGCCACCGTCTGCACCCTCATCTTGACCCTCTACCCGGCGGCCCTCGGCCGGATCATCCGCGTCGCCCACGACGCCCCGGCCGATTTCCACACCATCCAGGCCGCCATCGACGACGCCAACGACGGAGACACCATCCTGGTCGCTCCCGGCACCTACACCGGTCCCGGCAACCGCGACATCGACTTCATGGGCAGGGCGGTCACCGTCCGAAGTGCCGACCCCAGCGATTCGGGCACAGTGACCGCGACGATCATCGACTGCGGCGGGAGCGAAGGTGAGCCGCATAGGGGATTCTCATTCCGCAACGGAGAGGATGCAGACTCCGTTCTAATGGGCCTTACGATCACAGGCGGCTGGATGGAGAAGGGGGCAGGCATATACATTGAAGGAAGCAGTCCGAGCATCCTGTGCTGCAGAATCACCGGGAATGGCGGACCGTCTGTCCTGTCCACCAAGCGCAAGGGGGGAATCGGGGTGTACATTTGCGAGGGCAACCCATGCATCGACCGGTGTCTCATCGCGAACAATAAGTGCGAGGGCGGGTCTTCCTATGGAGGCGGAATCTACTGCTGCAACGGAAGCCCTGTAATTTGTGACTGTCGGATCGAGTCAAACGAGGTGCGACATGCAGGAGGGGGAATACACTGCGAGTTCGGCGGCACCGTCACCTTGAGTGGCTGCACCATTGTGAATAACCAAGTGAGATTTCGCACGGGTGGCGGAGTGTGTCTGCGGTATGCGGATGGGGTCTTGAGTCATTGCCTCATTGCGCAGAACCAGTCCAACGAAGGTGGGGCGGGAGTGTTTCTCGTTCAGAGTGAAACACTGATTCGCAATTGCACGATTGTTGACAACGCTGATTCACGGTGTCCTTTCGGCGCGGGTGAAAAATCTGAGTTTTTGATGGCGGTTTGGGTT
>CAYPZL010000067.1:0-25753 GCA_964415045.1 uncultured Pirellulales bacterium
GCCCCTTTTAGGGGCCTTCCTCATACCACCGGCTATGCCGGTGGTCTTGATTGAGATGGCCAGTTCAGCAGATTCCGATAGCGCCCAGCGGGCGGGATCGGCCTATCTCGAGGCCAATTGGGATAGAATCCTGTTGGACGTCCTTTCTGGTCTTCCGCAGAATCAGACGGACAACATTCTTGCCGCGTTGAAGAGAACCCCTGATGGATGGCAAAGTCTACGTACCTACGCGATGCAGTGTGCGTCTCAGGTTGATCTTGGGAAGACGGTCAAAGAGTTCCTGCTCAAGGCAAAACCACTCCTGGATCTCGACAAAGCAACGCAAAAAGGGCAGGTGAGCGGATTATCACGAGTACTCAATGCAAAACCGCAGGAGAGACCGATCGTAGTCGACTCATGGCATATAATCAGGGCCCACTCGTCGCATTTCATACTGGGCGACTGCTGCGTCTTCTGCGTTGATGAGCAGAAGGACGCTTACCCTGTTCCGGCGGCCCCCAAAGACTTCGAAGAAGTCTACCTGCCGGTATCAAAGCACTGCATGGTTGTCGGTATTCGGGGATCAAGCCAGCCAAGCCTGTCAATCCCGCAGATCAATCTGTCTGCGGCGAAAGTGTCCAGAGACATGCTGTTCGCCGCAAGCCTCGAACCGAGCACTCGGGATCTGTGCAAGGTGATCGCGACGGCCTCGTCTTACTTGCGGGGGGACCCTCCGCGCAAGATTGTCCAGGACCTGTGAGAAGAGATGCGTCGAAATCCGGGAAACAGCAGGGACAACGGTAGAGCATAGCCCGGTGGTGATTCCAGGGACAGCTTACTTATCTTGATTGTGAATTGAGTATGGCATTGCCAGAATTGTGAACATCAGCGTTCATCCGCGTTCATCTGCGGTTTCATACTCTTTTCACCACTGTTACGTAGGAACAGGACTGTGAAGAGAGAGACCTCAGTGCCCGAGCCGGTATTCGACGAATTATCACGGTTTGCGAAGGAGCTTGGTATGTCTTGGAAAGTGAAAGGAACCGCAGATGAACGCTGATGAACGCGGATGGGAACGAGACAGGATGAGTTCAGTGACGGAGAAGGTGATTGGATGCGCGTTCACGGTCAGCAATGTGCTGGGGTGCGGGTTTCTGGAGAAGGTGTATGAGAATGCACTGGCCCATGAGCTTCGCAAGGCGGGACTGAAGGTCGAGCAGCAGCATGGGATCGCCGTCTACTACGACGGGCAAGTGGTAGGTGAGTACGCGGCTGATCTTCTCGTTGAAGGGAGTCTGGTTGTCGAGCTCAAGGCGGTCAAAGAGCTCGATGACATCCACCTGGCCCAGTGCCTGAACTATCTGCGGGCGACGAAGCTTCGACTCTGCCTGCTGATGAACTTCGCCAAGCCCAAAGTCGATATCCGCCGGATCGCCAACAACTTCTGACCATCAGCGTTCATCCGCGTTCATCTGCGGTTTCGTATTGTTCTTGATCATTTGCGGAAGGGAGACATCATGTCTGGACCTTGTTGTGACAATTGCGTTTACTGCCTTGTGGAGCCGGAGGGTTGGCCTCGGTCGCAGTGGCGGGGCGAGGCGGTGGTGCCTAAGTGCGCGAATCATCCGCGGTGGCCGGGGGTGGTGCATGATGTGCCGGGGGTGGCGTGCGAGAACTACCAGCGAAAGCCCATGCCTCCGGCCGACGCCGGCGTCCGCCTGATCTCGCTTTCCGGGGGCGGCTACGCCTGGGTGGACGCGGCCGATTACGAGTGGCTCAACCGATACCATTGGCGTCTGACGAATGGGTACCCCTGCCGACGTGAGAAAGGGCGCGAGGTGCTCATGCACCGCCAGATCATGCAGCCGCCTGCGGGCAAGGTCGTGGACCACATCGACGGGAACAAACTCAATGCCTGCCGATCCAACCTGCGTATTTGCACCCGCAACGAGAATCGGTTCAACCAGCGCAAGCGGCGCAAGGGCTCCTCCCGCTTCAAAGGCGTCACCTTCGACAAGGCCATGGGCAAGTGGAAGGCATACTACCGATTCAAAGGCCGGCCGCATCACCTCGGGTATTTCGACGACGAGGTCGAGGCGGCCCGGGTGTACGACTACGCGGCCGTCAAATATTTCGGCGAGTTCGCCTGCGTGAATTTCCCGAGGGAATGGCCCCCCGAACGCCGGACCAGGGTCCGTGAAGAATACCTGCAAGCCGAAGCGGCGCCGGCGCGGAAGGGCGACGAGGCAGAAGTGCCGGCGAAAGCGGATTGCCTGCACCCGTGAGACTCGCAATGATGTCCCCAGCCCGGGCGTCGGCCGGAACCGAGTATGTACGCGCGCAGAGACGCTGAGACGCGGAGAAAACCAACGCTGCAACCTCCTTTGAAACCCGGCGCCTCTGCGCCTCGGCGCGAGGTCCAATCCCTTATCCGGCCGTAATACGGATTAGGGAAAATTCTCGCGCGGCAGCTTCTATGTCATCCTGAGGCGAAGCCGAACGGGATGACAATCCCCAGGCGGGGATTGTCACTTGCCGATGCAGAACCGGCTGAAGATTCGGTCGAGGACCTGCTCGTCGATGTGTTCTTGCTCGATGTCCGCGATGGCCTGGCAGGCGGTGCGCAGCATCATCACGGCCACCTCCTCGTTGCCCTGCTCGATCTCCTTGGCCGCTGCAGTGACGCTCTCGGTGGCGCTGGTGACCGCCTGCCTGTGGCGCACCGTCAGCGCCATCGCGTGTCCGCTGGAAATCGCATCGGCCGCCGGGGTCTGATAATCGAGAAGGGCAGAACGAATGCGGTTCCTGAGCTTGTCGAGGCCCGCGCCGGTCTCGGACGATGTGGGAAGGAACTCGGCGTCGAATGTCCGGCTCAACGCCGCGATCTTGTCGGTCAGTGTGTCTGGCGCGAGCAGGTCGGACTTCGTCGCAACGTGGATCACCGTTTTTGGGCCGACCAACGCGCGGACCGCGCGGTCCTCCTCCCAGTCGGCTTTGGCGACATCGACGCAGAAGATCACCGCGGCGCTGCCGTGCAGCGCTTCGAGCGCCGCCTGCTGAGCGAGCTCGTCGAGAATGCTCTCCGGCGTCGCCAGCAAACCGGCACAATCGAACAAAACGCAGTCGATTGGAGATTGCCGATTGCCGATTGGGGATTGGGGATTGGAGATTGGGGATTGGAGATTGGGGATTGACGGATTCCGGTGGTGCGAATCTCCAATCCGCAATCGGCAATCTCCAATCTCCAATCCAAGTACTCCGCTTAGCACATCTCTCGTGGTCTTTCGTTCCTCGGAAACAAGGCTTCTTTCCTGGCCCAACAGTACGTTGAGCAGGCTGCTCTTGCCCGCATTGGGCGCGCCGGCGATTGCGATTGCGGGCAGATCGATCAGAGATTCGTAACGGATGCTGCCGGCCAGGAGGTCTTCAAGCTGCCGGCGAATCCCGCCCAGCCGCTCGATCGCCTGCGCGGCGCTGATGAATTCGATGTCTTCTTCGCTGAAGTCCAGACCCGCTTCGATCAGGCTCATGCAATCGAGCAGGGCGGTGCGGATTTCGCCGACGGCTCCGCTCAAACGCCCGCTCAGCAGTTTCTCGGCGGCGTCCAACTGGAAGCGGTTCGAGCTGCTGACGACCTCGTTGACCGCTTCGGCCTGGGCCAGATCGATCTTTCCGTTGAGGTAGGCGCGGGCGGTGAACTCGCCCGGTCCGGCCGGCCGTAATCCGTCGGCCAGAAGACGCTGCACCAGCGCCTCGACAACGGCTGGGCCGACATGGACGTGCAGCTCGGCCAGCGTCTCTCCGGTGTACGAATGGGGGGCGTAGAACAAATAGAGCAGGGCCTCGACGCTCAGCTCGTCGTCGATGCGCACGGCGCCACGGACGATTCCATTGGTCTTGTGAGGGCCTTGAGCCGCCCAGCCCGCGCCGGAGAAAACGCTCTGACACGCCGCAAGGGCTTCGGGACCGGTGATGCGGACGATGGATCGCAGCCCTCCGCCGGCGCTGCTGACGGCGACAATCGTATCGGCCAAGTCATACATAGTGGAAAAATCAAAAGATCAAAACTGAACTTTTGCAAAACTCTACATCAAAAATCAAAATCGTGGAATCCGCCCGGGGCGGATGACTTCCTTAATTTTGCATTTTGATTTTTGCTTTGCTCAGTACTTGTAGAATGGCTTGGGCTTTTTCTTCTTGGCCTTGCCGCCGGTTTTGCTGGTTGCAGAGACCAGACCCTTGGCTTCTTCCCTCTCCTTCTCGCGGATGTGCTTGCGGATGACGTGCTGCTCGATCACGCCGGCGAAGGTGCTGGACATGATGTAGAGGTTCACGCCGGAGGGGGCTTTGTACAGCATCAACGGAAACAGCAGCGGCATCATGATCATCATCATTTTCTGCTGCTGCGCCATCTGCGGATTCGTCGAGGCGTTGGCCTGGGTGGGCATCAGTTTCTGCTGGAGATAGAACGCCACGCCCATCATGATCGGCAGCAGGTTGAGCGACTCGATTTTCCAGCCCAGCACGGGGACCGTGACGGTCGCGAACCTGACCAGGGCGTCGGGTACCGACAGATCGGTGATCCAGATGGGCAAAAAGGCCGCCCCGCGCAGGTCGATGCTCGTATACACGGCGCTCCAGAGCGCGATCCAGATCGGCATCTGCACGAACATGGGCAGCATTCCGGTAATCGGCGAGGCGCCCTGCTCGCGGTAGAGCTCCATGAGCCGCTTGTTCATCTCGGCCTTGTTGTTGGCGTACTTCTTCTTGATCTCCTCGGCCCGCGGCGCGAGCTTGCTCATCTTGCTCATGGAGACCTGGCTCTTCTTGGTGATCGGATGCATGATCAGCCGCATCAGGAAGACCAGGATGATGATGACGACGCCGTAGTTGCCGATGAATCCGTACATGCCCTTCATGATGGCCAGGATGCCGAAGGCCAGCGGATTGATGATGCTCGACGGACAGCAGCAGGCCAAAAAGTCGATGGTCTGGACGAACCCGAGGTCGCGATAGTGTTCGTTTTTGTCGAAGAGGCTCTTGTCCTTGGGCCCGAGATAGAGCTCGAACTTGTACGTTCGGGCGCTGCCGGTCTGGCCGGCGGGATCGAGCGTCGCGGTAGCGGTGGACAGATCGATTCCGATGGTCTCGTCGCCGCTGTCGGCCTTGTGATCCGCGTCCGGGTTGTAAAACCGCCCGCTCCTGCCGGGCACCCAGTCGCAATAAGGCTGGTTCGCGTCGGGCAGAGGAACCAGGATGGCGGCGAAGTACTTGTTCACGGCGGCCGTCCAGAGATACTGCCCGCCGTTTCTTTTCGGCAATGGTTCCCTTTCCTGTGCCGTTTCGGCCTTGCGCAGGGCTTTCTTGTCGCGCCGGCCGCTGATGACTTGGCCCTGGGCGTTTCTATAGCCTCCGACCACCTTGCGCATATCGGAGCGGAAGCCTTCTCTGCCCAGTCCGGCCGGGCCGGTCAGGTCGTATCGCACCTTCTGCGGCGAACCGGTGAGATTCTCGACGTCGAGCGTGCATTCCAGCAGAAACGTATCGGGCCGGACGCGATACGTCTTGGTCAGCCTCAGGACCTCCGCTTGCTGGTCGTCCACGATGGTGGCCTCGAAGGACACCGTGGTGGCGCCGTCGTCGGCCGGTTCCGTGCCGAGGGTTTTCCAACTCAGGCGACTGAGGTCGAGTTTCTGCCCCTGGTCCACGAGGACGAATCCCCGGTTGGCCATCGAGAGGATCTCCCGGCCGGTACCCAACTGCACGGGAGAGAGAAAAACCAGCGGCTGCGGGTCCTTGTGATCGCGGTTGTCGTACCCGCTGAACGTGGCGGTGCGAATGGCGGCGCCCCTGGAGTCGAGCTCCAGCATGAACTTGTAGCCGGATTCGGGATCGACCGAACCGACGGAGATCTTCCGGTCCGTGCCTCCGATGGCTCCGAAGTACTTCGTCGCGCCCGCCTGTACCTGTGCCGGCTTTTCCGGTGCCGGTGTCTCGGCCGCCGCTGGAGGCTCGACGGCGGTAGTTTGTTGCAAGAGAATGCAGCCGGGTTCGCTCGCCTGCTCGGATGCGAAAAGGGCCGGCGCGGGCCGCAGGGCCCCCGATTCATACACCAACCATCCGCAGAACAGACAAAAACCGACCAATGTCAGGATGAAAGCGGTTCTCAAGCTCATATCATCTTTCGTTTCAAATAGTGGCAAATATCACGGCTAAGCGGCGCGGTCCGCGCTACCGCCCGTCGCGCAGCCTCTCGGCGTGGAAGTTGTCCAACCGGTCGATCGCGTAGATCTTCTTCATCGTGGTCTCGAAATCGTATTCGAGCCGGACGAAGTGCACCTTGTTCTCTTTCACGTAGACGTAGCTGGCCCGGTTGTCCTTGTCCCGGGGCTGGCCGACGGAGCCGATGTTGATGATGGCTTTCTCTTCCTCGATGATGGGATAGACGCCGCCCAGCTCGTCGGGCAGATAGAAATCGGGCTCATCGAGGAAGACGCCCGGCATGTGCGTGTGGCCGACGAAACAAATGTGTTTGAGCCGCTCGAAGAGCACGCGGACCTTGGCCGGATTGGTGTACACGTCATCCGGGAAGATGTACTCGTTGATCGGCCGTCGCGGCGAGGCGTGAACGAAATCCACCGTCGCCGCCGTCGGGCCCAATTGCGTCTGGATCGAGTGACGCATGGGCAGCTCGCCCAAAAAACGCCAGCGCTTGTCGCTCTGGGCCCGGTGGTCGTCCATCTCCAGGACTTCGCGCGTCCAGAAGCTCGCCTGCTCGGCCCCGTAGTTGAAGTTCGTCGGCTCGTAAAAAACCGCGTAGTCGTGGTTGCCCAGCACGCACCACTGGCTTTTCTCGATGATCAAATCGAGGCATTCCTTGGGATTGGGCCCGTAGCCGACGACGTCGCCGAGGCAATAGATCGTCTTGATGCCCCGCTTCTCGATATCCGCCAGGACCACTCTCAGGGCTTCGATATTCGAATGTATATCGCTCAAAATCGCAAACATAGACTATCTATACGCAAACCATAGACATAGACTTCTGGTACGCAATGAAACTTCATTTGATAGCAGAAAAAGCGGCCGATTGCCAGAAGATTTCTTGGCTTTCGGGTCGTCGCAGAGGCCGTCGCCCCCGGCTGCGGGGCCGGGGCGGCCGCAAATGCGGCTTGCCTGCCCGCGTCGCGCTGCTATAATGCGGTCTCTGACGGGAAAATACGGTTATGAGGTGTCGTCTTGGTAGGCATTACCCTTCTGGAAACCCACAATCTGGTGAAGCGTTATTCCGGCCGGGCCGTCGTCAATGAGGTCTCGATCACGATCAATCAGCGCAGCATCGTCGGCCTGCTCGGCCGAAACGGCGCCGGAAAGACAACCACCTTCAGGATGATTATGGGAATGGTCACCCCCGACCGCGGAACGGTGGCCTTCGAGGGCCGGGAGATCACCAAACTGCCCATGTACAAGCGCGCTCGCCTGGGCGTCGGATACCTCTCGCAGGAACCGAGCATCTTCCAGCGGCTCAGCGTCCGCGACAACCTCCTGGCTATCCTGGAAACGATGTCGCTGACGCGGGGCGAGCGCACCCGCAAGGCGGACATGCTGATCGACCGCTTCGGCCTGCGCGAGGTCGCCAAGAGCCAGGGCCGCTTCCTCTCCGGCGGAGAACGACGAAAGCTCGAAATCGCCCGGGCCATGGTCACCGACCCGTCGCTGATTCTCCTGGACGAGCCCTTCAGCGGCGTGGACCCGATCGCCGTCGAGGATCTACAGGAGGAGATTCGCCGGCTCGTGGCCTCGGGCGTGAGCATCCTCATCACCGACCACAACGTCGAGCGGACCCTGGAAGTGGCCAACAAGGCCTACATCATCGACCACGGCAAAGTCATCGCCGCCGGCCCCCCGGCCGAGATCATCCGCGACGAGCTCGTCAAGAAGAGCTACCTCGGAAACACCTTCGCCGGCCACGAATTCGACGAACAGTAAGGGTCCAGCCCATGGCCATCACAAACATAAAGGTCTCCAACTTCAAAAGCTTCAAAGACCTCGACTTGAACCTGGGCCCCTTCAACGTCGTCATAGGCGCCAACGCCGCCGGAAAATCAAACTTCGTCGAGATATTCAAATTTCTGCGAACCGTCCAGCAGGAGGATCTTGTTGATGCGATCTCCCTCCACGGTGGGCCCGATTCGATTCTGAACAGAAACGTCGGTTCTTCAAAGCCTTTACGGATGCGGACCGTCTCCGACCAGAAAATGACGTGGCCGGGACAGGTGGGCTGTTTTGCGTATGAGACGACATATGAGTTTAGTCTTCAGGCTGGGAGTCTTCCGAATGGGCTGCGCGTTGGAGATGAACGTTTTGTGCAGAGATTGCGGACGACCGCGGAGGACGAACAGATTGAATTCGAGATCGCGATCCTCATGTCCGAGGGTAAGCGAAAGGTCGAGATCAGTCCCCCAGACATATCGGAGCGGATCAAGGACAGAAGAAGCCACTTGGGCCCTTCCTCATCTCTCACACTCCACGCATATATCGAACAACTGCGTGAGGTCTTTTCGGGCGCAGCAACAAATGCGCTGCTGCCGCATTTAGGTCTCTTCGGTATGATAAGGCCGTTCGGCAACCTTTTCGGGCGGGTGGGTGTCTATGACATAGACCCGCGCGCGGTCAAGAGACCGCACGATACGGCAGGAAGAGCCGCCCTCGACGAACACGGCGAGAACCTGGCCCTCGTTCTTAAAAAGATTCTCGCTGACCCCGAGAAGAGTCGCAAGTTTCACAATCTCGTGCGATACTTGCTCCCGTTCGTGGCGGAGGTGGGGACAGAGAAGTACCTGGGAGAGTCTGTCCTCTTGAGGCTTCGCGAGGAGTATTACGAGGGGGACCTCCTTGCGAATCTGCTGTCGGATGGGACCGTTGACGTGGTCGCCCTTATCATCGCGTTGTTCTTCGAGGACAAGGACGTGGTCATCATCGAGGAGCCCGAGCGGAACATCCATCCGCATCTGATCTCCGGGTTGGTGACGTTGATGAAGGATGCGGCCCGGAACAAGCAGGTCATTATTACGACGCACAGCCCTGAAGTCGTAAGACACGCCGGAGTGGAGAACTTGCTGCTGCTGTCGAGGGACAAGGAAGGCTTCTCCACAGTGTCGAAGCCGGCCGAAAAGGAGGCGGTGAAGGTATTTCTCAAGAACGAGCTGGGTCTCGATGAGTTATTCGTTCAAGATGTTCTTTCGATTTGAACTGTTATGTGCAGATGTATCTATGTGTTTCTCGAAGGCGACACGGATGAACGCTTCTTCAATGTGATAATACGGCCCATTCTTGGACAGCGATACGCGGCCGTCGTTCCGTGGCGATACGCCCAACGGTCGAAGGAAGACGTGAAGAGGGCTCTACAATCTGTTCGCGACGGGAAAGCTGATTATCTTTTTCTGGAAGATATCGACACCTATCCATGTGTGACCGCGAGAAAGGAAGATTTGCTCAAGACCTACAAGCAACGGATCGACCCTACGTGGGCAATCGTGGTGGTGAGAGAAATCGAGGGCTGGTACCTGGCCGGCCTGGACGACGAAGCCCGGCAGGAGTTTGGCATCTCGCCGAATCGTCATCGCCATACGGATGACCTCACAAAGGAGCAGTTTGAGAGTCTGATGCCCAGGAAATTTGATTCGATCACTGATTTTATGGATGAGATTCTAAAAAGATTCCGTGTCGAGACGGCCAAGGGAAAGAATCGATCCTTTTGTTATTTGATGGACGTGCTGGAGGCACGGTTAAGAAAGGTGTAGGCAATGGACCACATTGATGTGGACAAGTGTAAGATCACGCATTATCCGGCGGCGGTTTTGGGTCGGCCGGCGGAGCCGGTGGGGGAGATTGACGAGACGATTCGGCGGTTGGTGGAGAAGATGACGGACATCATGCTGGCGAACAAGGGGATGGGTCTGGCGGCTCCACAGGCCGGCGTGGGTCTGCGGCTGTTCATCATTTCCCTGGACGGCACGCGCGAGAACGTGCGGGCCTACATCAACCCCACCGTGACCCCGGCGGGCGATCTCGATGAGAAGGAGGAAGGATGCCTTTCCGTGCCGGGGATATGGCCGAAGATCCGCCGCTACACAAGGGCCACGGTCACCGCGACGGACCTCGACGGCAACGAGTTTACCGAGGAGGCCGATGGGATCTACGCCCGCTGCCTGCAGCATGAGAACGACCACCTCGAGGGCCGGACGATTGTCAGCCGTATGGGCCAAGCCGCCAAAATCGCCAACCGGCGGCAATTGAAGAAGCTCGCGCGGGAGCAGCAGGGCAAGTGACGAATCCCTTGTCGATTTCGGATTGACGATTGCGGATTGACGATTGCGGATAGCTTTTGCTGGTGGGCCATTTACCATGAACATCGTTTATCTCGGCAGCGGCGAATTCGGTCTTCCCTGCCTCAATGCCCTGGCGGCGTCGCCTCACGATCTGTCGCTTCTGGTGACGCAGCCGGCGCGGGGGTCGGGTCGGGGCCGCAAGCGGTGCGCCACGGCGGTCTGCTGCTGGGCCCGGGCCCGCGGGCTGCCTTTCATCGAGACCGAGAACGTCAACACGCCGGATGTGGTCGCCAGGATCGCCGCCTGCCGGCCGGATGTCATCGTCGTCATCGCATTCGGGCAGAAGATCGGGCCCGAGCTGGTGGCCCTGCCGCCCAAGGGAGCGATCAACGTGCACGCCTCGCTCCTGCCCAAGTACCGCGGCGCCGCTCCGATCAACTGGGCGATTGTCAAAGGCGAGACGCACACCGGCATCAGCATCATCACGTTAGCGGATAAGATCGACGCCGGGGACATCCTCGGCCAGTCGCAGACGGAAATCGGCCCCCACGAGACCGCCGGGCAGCTTCACGACCGCCTGGCCGAGCTGTCGGCCCCGCTGCTGCTCGATACCCTGGGGCAACTCGAAGCCGGCACGGCCACGTACGTCAAGCAAGACGACGCCGAGGCCACCTTCGCCTCGAAGCTGCGCAAGGCCGACGGCGTGCTGGATTTCGGCGAGCCGGCGCCGGTTCTGTCGCGCAAGGTGCGCGGTTTCTGGCCCTGGCCCGGGGCGTCCGCGTGTCACGTCTCCAAAGAGACGCAGAAATCGACGCGCGTGACGCTGGCGCTGGCCGACGTGATCTGGGGTCCGAACCCGCCCGGCTCGGTTCCCGGGACATTCGACGAGGACCTGAACCTGATTTGCGGCGAAGGCAAACTGGGGATCATGAAGATCAAGCCCGCCAACTCGCACCTGATGGAGTTCCGCGATTTCATCAACGGCTGGCGCGTCCGCCCGGGCGACCGCCTGACGAAAGTGGAGCAGTAAAATGGCCGGGGGGGGCTTCAAATCGGCGCGCGCGGTGGCGGCCGACGTCCTGCGCCGCTTCGACGCAAGCCGGGATTACGTCGCTCCCGTGCTGGAGAGCCTCCTGGAGCAGACCGAAGAGAGACAGCGCACTACCGATCTGGTCTACGGGACGATCCGCAACCTTCGGGCTGTCGACGCGGTGATTCTTCAATTCTCCGGGCGACCGGTCGAGCGCATCGCACCCAACCTGCGGAGCATCATCAGGGTCGGCGTGTACGAACTCGTATACAACACCGCCACGCCGGTCTATTCGATCGTCAACGAAGCCGTGAACAACGCCAGGCGGGCCGGGGGCAGGAAACAGACGGGCTTTGTCAACGCCGTCCTGCGCCAGGTCGTCCGGCACATCGCTGATCGCCAGGCCGAGCTCGCCGGCGCCGGCACGAGGCGAACGCTCGTGCAGACCGCGGATCGAGGGTGCGAGTTTGATGTCGATTTCCTGCCCGATCCCGATACCGCGCGTGCCGAGTTTCTCAGCGTCTGCTTCTCGCTACCGAAGTGGCTGGTCGGCGAGTGGATCGAGACCTTCGGCCCCGAAGAAACGCGGCAGATCTGCCTGGGCTCCAACCGCAGGCCGAGCGTCTACGTTCGACCCAACACCCTGCGAACGAACGCAGAGGATCTGTTGTGGCGGTTCGAACAAGCCGGTGTGCAGGCGGAGATCGTGTCCCAGACCGGCGCCTGTTTGCCTGGTGACATGCTGAAAATCACAAGCCCGCAGTCGGTGACGCAGCTTCCCGGCTTCCCTGAGGGCCGGTTCGCCGTGCAGGATCCGGCGGCCGCCGGCGCGGTGCGCCGGCTCGACCCGCAGCCTGATTGGACGATCCTGGACCTGTGCGCCGCGCCGGGCACGAAGACCGCGCAGCTTGCCGAAGCCACGGGAGACGCCGCCCGGATCGTCGCCACCGACATCGACGCCAAACGTCTGGAGAAGGTCCACGAAAATGTCACCCGCCTCGGCCTAAAGAGCGTAACCGTCGTCCCCTACACCCAACTCGAATCCCCAATCCCCAATCTTCAATCCCCAATCCCCAATCGCCAATCCCCAATGCCCCCGGCCCCCGGCACATTCGACGCCGTCCTCGTCGATGCCCCCTGCTCGAACACGGGCGTCCTGGCCAAACGCGTCGAGGTCCGCCATAGAATCTGCCCCGAGGCTGTGCAGAATTTGGCGCAGACCCAGAGGGAGCTGTTGGAAAAGGCCGCCGCCTTCGTCAAGCCGGGCGGCAGAATCTGCTACAGCACGTGCAGCATCCAGAGACAAGAGAATCAGGACGTCGTCGCCGCCTTCCTCGCCGACCGCGCCGCCTTCACGCTGACCGACGAAGACCTTTGCCTGCCCTCGGCCCAACCCTTCGACCACGACGGCGCCTACACCGCCATCCTGACGCACCAATAGACCCGCCCCCGCTGCCCACGACGAAGCAACAGATTACAGTGGACCTTGTCCGAAAGCTCCGGCGATGGTATACTAATGTCATGACGAGCAAAGACCTGGCCATCAAAACGATCCAGGAACTGCCGGACTCGGCGACCTGGGAGGAGATTGAGGAGCGCATTCGCTTCCTCGCCGGCGTCGACAAGGGCCTGGCGGATGTGAAGGCCGGCAGAGTCGTTCCCCACGAGGAAGTGAAGCAAAGTCTCAAAACATGGCTTTCCAGATAGTCTGGTCTCAAACAGGCGCCGAAGACCTCAGGCAGATCGTCCAGTTCATCGCCACGGACGACCCGGGCGCCGCCGCCCGTCTCGCGGATCGTATCGTAGGCCGCATCGAGATCGCATCCGAGTTGCCCTTTTCCAATCGATCCGTTCCCGAGAAGGCGGAGCAATGTCTTCGAGAGATCATCCTGAAGCCGTATCGAATCGTGTACCATGTGGATGAGAGGCAAGAGACCATTCACATCCTTAGAGTGTGGCACGCTGCCCGCGGCGCACCCGATCTCCCATAGCCATCCTCCAGCCTCTGCTTGGTCGAGACGGGCCGAGGGGAGAAGTTGTCCAACGGCGCTGAGGTCAGTTGGTGTTTTGGCTGGTGGCGAGGTGTTTTTCGATGAAGGCGATTTTGGCGGCGGGTCCGCCGGCGTCGAAGGTGGTCCATTGGGTCGGCGCGGCGCCGGTGCGCTGGAAGCGCAGGAGCATCTCGATGTTTTGCCGCTCGATGGCGGCCATGCGATCGCGTTTGTGCTGGTAGTAGGCGTACTCGGCCCTGGCCTTTTCCGGCCAGGCGCCCGCCTCCAGGTAGGAGCCGCAATAGGGCACGCCTAAGTCGATCCAGCAGGCGATCCTGTCCAGCTCATCGGGGTCGAGGCGCACGCCCGCGTGGGCGTTGGCCAGCATCTCGTAGAGCCCGCTTTGCGTCGAGCCGGCCGAGCGCGGCGCCAGCATCGGCGGCGCCGACTGCGCCGTGACCCAGGAGACGAGACGATTGGGTTGTCCCTGGATGCTGTCCTTCCAACGCTGCGGCCGGCCGGCCCGCGTCAGCGCGAGGTAGCTGTCGGACCAGTACCGCATCGCCGTGGGATCGTGGTTCGGATGGCTCAACAGGCTGAATGCGCGCCCCTCGACGGGGTTGCTCCCGCTCTCGACGAGAGGACGATCCCAGTCGAGCCTTTGGTCGCGGTCGTCGTGACACGAGACGCAGCGCCGATCGAGGATCGGCTGAATCTCCTTGAGAAAGCTGAACCCGCGCGGCGGCCCGTAAAACCGGTCCAGCTCCTGCGCACCGCGCTTCATCGCCAGGGTGTGGCTCTCGCGCGCGGGCGTGTCATGTTTGCCCTCGTGGCAGCCGACGCACGAGAATCTCTCGCCCGGCTGCAGGGTGGACCAGGACCGCATCGTCTGGACGGCGCGGTTGTGGCGGTCGAGCGCCTGGAAATAGACCGGCGTTCGAGCGGGGACCTTGAAGCAGGCCGAGCCGTCCTCGTAAACCGCCGCGTCGCCAAGCACGACCTTGACGTCCCAGCACCCGTTGCCGACCGACACCGGCGTGCTGGACAGCGCCGCGCCGCCTTCTCCCTCGCTGTAGTTGCGTCCAAACCCGGCCGCGCGATACTCGAGGGCCACGACGCGCAGCTTCGCGATCGTCCCCCGCGCCACGCCGGCTAATCCCGGACCGCGATAGACATCCTGAACGTAGTAGACGCCCTCGGTCTGCGCGTGATCGACGGTGCTGCGCCGCGCGGGCGGAACGGGACGCTCCACGAGAGGCACCGGCTGGTTGCACGAGATCTTCGCGTCCCAGGCCAAAAGCTCGCGCCGGCCCTCGACGTCCATGAAGTAGATCCCGTACGGGCGGGGGTACTGCCGGTTGGGACTGCCGACGGGATCGCAGGTGACAAGGAAGTGTTCCTCGTCCAGCGGATAGGGGTACTGGAACTGGTCGCCATCCTGCCCGTAGGCGTCGATGCGGCGGGCGGGCGTCTCACGCGGGGGACAGATCAGTTGCACGCCGCTGGCTTCCTGCGTGCCGCGCCCGCAGTCGATCAGAATGAGCTTGCCGCGCTGGTGGCAGTGGTGTCCCGAGGCCACGGCGATGAGCTTGTGGCTGCCGGGGATGCCGCGCGCGTGCATGATCGTCGTGGGGAACCAGGAATTGTTGCCGTAGAACTCCGTCTGGGCGGTGCCGTCGTGGTTCATGACGAAGAGCGGCTGTGGGTAGATCTGGCCCCGGTCGTTGTAGTCCCAGCGCGTGTAGACGACGCGTCCGTCCGGAAGCACCTTCGGATAGTTCGTGTGGACCTGGTCGAAGGTGAGGCGCCGCAGGAACCGGCCGTCGCCGTCGCAGACGTAGAGGTTGGTCACGTCGGTCCACCAGCAATCCACGATTTGCGCGCAACGCGTGGAGTTGAACAGGATGTTGCCGTCGGGCAGATAGACCGGCTCGACGTCGGCGAAGCCGAGGCCGAAGGTCAGTTGGCGGAGGTCTCCGGTTTCGACGTTCAGTTCGTAGATGTGGAAATCGTCCTCGTAGGCCGTGTCGCGGCGCGAGAAGAGGATGCGTTTGCCGTCGTAGGAGACGTCCGGATCGCGAATGAGACCGTCCGGTTCCTCAAGCAAAGTGCGGCTGGTGGTCGAGCCGTCCGCCGATACCTCCAGCACGCAGAGCGCCGCGCCCATCCGCCAGTCCGCGTTGCCCCGCTTTCGCTCGGGGTATTGCGAGTCCGTGGGATTCTCCGTGTAGGCGTAATGACTTCCGCCCAAGTTGTAGTGCTTGGTGTAGACAATGCGCGGGTACGTCGCCACAAGCGGGCCCAGCCGCTCGCTGCGCCGCCGGCGGCACGCCTTCCGGTACAGCGTGCGCCACGCGGGACTGTTGCCGGGCACGTTTTGCGTGCGAAGTTGCTCCATCTTCCGTCGAAATTCCCCGGCCGCTTGCCGGGCGCCCCGGCGCTGAAGTTCGAGCAACACCTTCTCCACCATGGCCGACTCGATCGCGGCCCCGTCGCCGCTGCGAAAGCACGCCGAGACGTCCGGACCATGGTCCTGCATCATCCAGTCCTTCTCCATCACCTCGGCGGGAACCCCCGCAACGTACCGGTCGGCGTCCCGGGAGAGACGCAATTCCGCCGCGTGGCCGTGCGCAAGACTCGATGCAATCAGAAGGAGGGCCAAAACGAAAGTGGTCGTGCGGACAATATGGTTCTGACTTCGGTGCATAGGCTCCTGCATCCCCCGGCTGGGAGGTTAATCCGTGACGCCAACGTTCACCACCGAACGAGACCCGCGTCACAGGCGCCTTCCAGCATACCACAATCGCCCCGAAACCTGAATACTCTCGCCGATCCCCCGTCCCCTTGGATACCGTTCTTCGTTGGCCCTCAGGTGGCGGCGTCAAGTCCGCAGGACGTGGCGATGGTATAACGCCCGGGGAACCTGTAGGGTGAACTTGGCGGATATGTCGCTTGAGTCCCTAAAGGACCTTTGTATACAGAAGGTACCACTTGATGAGATACTCGCAGAGCGCAAGCTCGATGAGTGGCTATCGTGGGGTATCGGCTTCGGCGCAGCGTATCCGCAACTTCTTCAAGACCTTTGGGTGAAAACGTTCGAGAACGTGGACGAAGAGGCTTGGACGCGGGCACGGTCTCATGGCGTGGCATTGCCGGAAAGGCCCACGGCGCTCCCACTCAACGATATGCAGAGAGTCGTCTTGGCTGACGTGGCCATATATACGCAGAAGTACTTCGCGGACCTACTCGAACCACTTGGCTTGACAGTACCCCAATCTCTCCGCGCTCGGGCGGGTGGCACGACGTCAGAGTCTCCCAAATGAGGCCAAGGGCGAACTTCGAGGTTTTGAGATCCTGGGCAAGCGTACGTCCTTTCACGCTGTGCAACCGCATATTTGACTAATCCTGCGTTCTCTCGCGTTCGATTTCGGCGGCGTATCGGCGCTCCGCTCGGTAATAGCCCCAGCAGTCCTTCATGAACGGACCGGGAACCAACTCGTCGCTTTCCTCCTCAATACGCACGATGGGTCCATTGCCCCATTGTGCCTTGAAGTCGTGAGCATGAGCATGCAGGCAATTGACTGCTTTCGCCAAGGCCTTTTCGCTGTCAAATCCCAGTTCTTTCAGCAATTCCTCGGTAATGCGATATGGCCCTATACTCTTGTCTCTGCGGGCTTTGTCCGCCAGTTTTTGAAGCAGTAGCTCAGCGTCGGGCGAAAGGTCTGGTATCATCTTCAACCTCCTATGATTGTGGCTTTCCTCTTGGGCACAAAGTCCCTGGAAGCACTCTCGCAAAAATACACGTCGTATACTCTATCGGCCATGATCCGATCGCACTTGAGGCAAGACGACCGATTCCTTCGTTTTCGTCAGTCCTCTGTTGGCGGCGATGTCAAGTCTGCAACCAGGATCGGTTGGGCTATTGTTGCCCTGGCCATTTGGGGCCCTCGGCGTCGATTTGGGCGTGGAGGGTTTTGAGGGCGTCTTTCATTCGGGCCAGACGGCGCGGCTGGGACCGGGACAGGTCGTTCTTTTCGGTTGGGTCTTCCTTGAGGTTGTAGAGCTCGAACTGTGTCAGCGCGGTGTCGGCGATGATCTTCCAGTGACCCCGGCGCATGGCGACGGTGAACGGCTTGCTGATGGCGCGGTCGTAACGCCAGTAGAGCGGGACGGTGCGCTTGAGCTTCTCGTTTCGGAAGATCGGCAGGATGCTGGTCCCGTCGATGGGGCGGTCCGTGGGCACCTCGGCGCCGGCGATGTCGCAGAGCGTGGGCAGAACGTCGGTCCCGTTGACCGGTTCGCTGCAAACGGCGCCGGGCCTGGCCTTTCCGGGCCAGCGGATGATGCCGGGCACGCGGATGCCGCCTTCGTACACGTGCAGCTTCATCCCGCGCAGCGGCCCGGGCGAGCCGAACGAGCGGTGGGCGCCGCGGTAGCGGTTGAGCGTCTCGGGCCCGTTGTCACTGGTGAACATGACGAACGTCTCGTTGCGCAGGCCCATATCGTCGAGATTCTGCATGAGCCGGCCGAACTCGTGGTCCATCTGCGTGACGTTGCCGTAGTAGATCGCTTCCTTGTGCCCTTTGTACATCTGCATAAACTCGGGACCCGTGGCGATGGGCTCGTGCGGCGCGTGGAACCATACGAACAGGCAGAACGGTTTGGTGCGATCCCACCCGTCGCGGAGCCAGTCGATGGCTTCCTGGACGATCAGCGTGGAGGAATAGCCTTTCAGCGGCCCCACACGCGCGCCGTCGCGAACGAAGTTGTTCGGGTTGTGGTGTGTCGGAAGGGCGTTGTTCTGCGTGGAGAACCAGTGGTCGAATCCGTGATCGCCGGGCTGGGGCTGCTCGGCGGAGTTGAATTTGCCGTTGCAGTGCCATTTCCCGCAGTGACAGGTGGCGTAGCCCCGATCGCGTAGCAGCGTGGCGACGGTGATCTCCTTGCGGGCCAGGTGCATGGGATTGTTGGCGGGGATCCAGTCGTAGACGCCGCAGCGGTAGGGGGTGCGTCCGGTCAGCATGCCGGCTCGCGCCGGCGAGCACACCGGGGCGGCCGCGTAGCAATCCGTCAACCGCATCCCCTCGGCCGCGAGCCGGTCCAGGTTCGGCGTCCGGATGTGCGGATGCCCGTAGCAGGCCAGGTCGCCGTACCCCAGATCGTCGCATAACGCGATGATGATATTCGTTCTTTTGCCGGGGCCGCGCAAGGATGCGAATGAGCCTGTGCTGTTGTACGCCGCGATAGCGAGCGACGCGCCGCCGAGACCGATAATCCGAAGGAAATCGCGCCGGCTCACATCTGTCCCCATAGTTGTCCTCACTCTCGAAAGTGTTAGCAACGTCGTTGTGGATTGCGGTGGACCAGCGTACACTATATGCGTTTGGCGTGGCAATTGCAAGGTCGCCGGCTCGGCGTTTTCGGCGTTACCAGTACTGGAAGACTACAAAAAGCGAGCGGTGCCAATGCACGGGTTTTCCACAAAACCAACTTGCGACGTGCAAAACTTGTTAGCAACAAATTTTTTTCGTGCGCAAAGTCAGTGCTTTCAAGTCACTCTATGACGTGGAAAAGAAACGAGCCAAATACGTGTTGATTTGCTCGCGCTCTTCCAAATAATAGCAGCAGTAGTGTTTGGCTTTCGTTAGAGGCCCAGGACCTTTCCTGGGAATGAAATGTGTGGTGGCGATAACAGTGCCGTTATTGGTACTGCCAGGGAGATCTTGATGCAGGGTACAATCACGGATGATGCTTCCCGGGCAACGGGGTCCGAGGTGACCGCGATCACGGAGGCGCTGGCCGAGCGAATCGGCCGGCAGAAGTACAAGATTTGGTTCCAGAGCTGTGCACGTTTTTCGCTGGAGGAGGGATACCTCAAGGTAGGCGTTCCGAATCCCTTTCTGGCCGGCTGGCTGGAGGGGCATTTCGCGCGGGACATCCGGCTGGCCGCCCAGTCGGTCATGGGGAGACCGCTGGAGCTGTCTTTCGTGATCGACCCGGAGCTTTCCGGAAACCGGCGGCGCAGCCCCGTGGATACGAAAGCGGATGCCGGGACAGAGACCCGGCGCGAATCGCACGGCGCCAAGCCCCGTGCCGCGGCGCGCCGGAATACAAACCTGAAGCTGACTTTGGACACCTTCGTCGTTGGTGCATCGAACGAGTTGGCGCACAGCGCGGCGCGTGCGGTGGTTCGGGAGCAGCAGAGCCCGTTCAATCCTTTGTTCATTCACGGCGGATACGGCGTCGGCAAAACCCATCTGTTGCAGGGAATCTGCAACGGCGTGGCCGAAACCAGGCCTCGCACCAAGAGGCTTTATCTGTCGGCCGAAGATTTCGCCAATCAATTCGTGCTGGCCTTGAAGACGAAGAAGCTGGAGGCTTTTCGGCGTCGCATGAGGCAAACGGATTTGCTGGCGATTGACGACGTACACTTCCTGGCCAGCAAGCCGTCGACCCAGGAGGAGTTCCTGCACACGTTCAACACGATCAACCTCGCAGGAAAGCAGGTGGTCCTGGTTTCGGATGCCCATCCCAAGATGATCGGGCAGTTGTCGGAGAAGCTGGTCAATCGTTTCGTCTCGGGCATGGTGGTCAAGATCGAAGCGCCGGATTTCCAGACGCGTTGCGAGATCTGCCGCCAGTATTCGCGCCGGATGATGACCGGGGCGCTCTCACGAGGCCGCAAGAAGACGGTGCGCGAGTTGCCCGAGGAGATCGTCCGCTACGTGGCCGAGCGCGTGCGGACGAACGTGCGCGAGCTGGAAGGGGCGCTGACCCGGCTGATCGCCTACGCGGCGCTGCAGAACGAGAAGCTGACGCTGGCCACGGCCGAAGCGGTCCTGGCCGAGCACATCGAGCGGTGCGACCCGATTGTTCACGTCTCCGATATTGAGGCGGCCGTCGGCGGGTATTTCGGCGTCACGCCCGCCAGTCTCCACTCCTCCAAGAAGAGCCGCAAAATCTCGCTGGCCCGGCACTTCAGCATGTACCTGACGCGAAAGCACACGAACATGTCGTCCTCGGAGGTCGGCCGGCACATGGGCAACAAGAACCACGCTACCGTCCTGGTCGCCTGCAAGAAGATCGAGGGCCTGCTCAAAGACAACGCCGAAATCAACTGGCCCGGCCCCAACGGAAACAAGGTTGTCAGGGCCCGGACCATCCTGGCCCAACTGGAAGACAGCGTCTCCCGCTGAGTCCCAGGATGGGCTTGGGCCCACGCGGACGACGGCCCATCGGAACAAGCCGCAAGCGCAACTGCGCCCTGATACGGATTCTGAGTGATTCGCGAGCAGCATGTCATCCTGAACGTAGCGCAGCGAAGTGAAGGATCCGGGCTGCGGGCTTGAAGTACTTCTCGTTCGAAGGCCAGATCCTTCGCCTGCGGCTCAGGATGACACCGTCTTATCCCACAAGGATTATGTCTCATTCGAGTAACGGGAAGGGCGGTCAGGCGGTTCTTTGTGGCGTTTGTGGCGCGGGGATTGTAGAATCAACCGCATGCGGCACGTTCCGTAACGACCATTACGACAGATGCTTTCGGCGGAACGGGAGTGCTTGGAGAAGCGTTGAACGGATCGCCGCGAGCTTCTGCTATCTGTTCGCGATGATCGTGGGCGCCAAGGTGCTGTTCGATCTGCGCCACGACATCCTCTCGCTGTCGGCGCTGCTGGATGCGAAGCATTGGATGCGCGGCGGCATGTGGGGTGGGCTGCTGGCTTATCTGGTCCTGGCGGTCCCGGTCGTTTCGCTGCTCTCGCGGAAGAAACGCGCCGCACTGGACCTGGTCGCTCAGGCCATCCCGATGATTACGGAACGGTCGGGGACGCCGAGAAATCGAACGACGGATCACGGGCCCCGGTCTTCAAGGCCAATGCGGAGTCTGTCATGACCATAGTAAAAGTAGGCGATTGCACGTACATCAACGTCGACCGGATGACCCACGTCGAGCCGGGACGCAAGGGAAAACTCGTCGTCCATTTCGCCGTCGGAGGCGGCGACGTCGCCGGCCCCTCCTGCCGCATCACCCTGGAGCAGGACGAGGCCACACGCTTCAAACAATGGCTCGACGCGCACACCGCAAGCGCTTGCGGCTGACGCCAAGAACGGTCACAGGCGAGAAGGCGATGTGCCCCACGACGGTTCCGTCGATCTCAGCGACCAGCGAAATCGTCAGGGCGCCGGCGGCTCGCAGAGCATTGACGATGAACTGCTCCGTCTGGTGGCTGATCGGATGATTCTCGAAAGCCAGTCGGGTGACCTCGAATATCGCCTCGATATCCGAGTCTCTCTCGCTGCGGATAATCCTGTTCGCGTTCCGTTCTCACGTGTCATACCGATTACGAAAATTTCGTGGGCGGTAGCGTCGATGTCATCCTGAGGCGAAGCCGGAGGATCCGGCTACCGAACAGGAGGTTGGTGCCGGCCGCAGGCCAGATCCTCCACTGCGTTCAGGATGACAAGACCGCCCACGAATTTAGCCCAATTCGTATCATTGGCAGCAACCGACGGACAGTATCGACCGCGATGCGAACGCACAGACTACTGGCACGTTCGCCGCCACGCAAATGGATAAACGCGAACACAAACGGGCTGGGCGACTATTGCATGGACAGATCCGGCCCGTTGGGTGTAAGATTGAGGCTGGTTCAGCCTTGGATCCCCAGCGAACGGGCTGAGGGTGCGCGTTTTTCGCGATGCACGACGGTATTTTGAATGGTTTGAGTGGTTGGAACATGAATAACGAGAAGGATGTATCGAATAACAGCTCAGGCGGCAACGCGGGCGAGGAGAGAAAGCTGGACTTTGTCCGGCAGATCGTGGCCGACGATCTTCGGACGAGCAAATGGGGCGGGGCGGTGGTCACGCGTTTTCCGCCGGAGCCCAACGGCTACCTGCACATCGGGCACGCCAAGAGCATCTGCCTGAACTTCGGCATCGCCGCCGAGTTCGGCGGACGCTGCCACCTGCGCTTCGACGACACCAACCCCGAGAAGGAGGAGCAGGAGTACGTCGATTCCATCACCGAAGACGTCCGCTGGCTTGGCTGGGACTGGGGCGAGCACCTCTACTTCGGCTCCGACTACTTCCAGCAGATGTACGACTACGCGGTCCAGCTCATCAAGCAGGGCAAGGCCTACGTCTGCGACCTCACCGCCGAAGAGACGCGCCGGTATCGCGGTACGCTCACCGAGCCGGGCAAGAACAGCCCCTACCGCGACCGTTCGGCCGAGGAGAACCTCGACCTCTTTGAGCGCATGCGCAAGGGCGAGTTCCCCGACGGCTCCCGCACGCTCCGCGCGAAGATCGACATGGCGCACCCGAATCTTAACCTGCGCGACCCGGTGATGTACCGCATCATCCACGCCTCACACCACCGCACGGGCGACAACTGGTGTATCTATCCGATGTACGACTGGGCCCACGGGCTCGAAGATTCCATCGAGCGGATCACGCACTCGATCTGCACGCTGGAGTTCGAGAACCACCGCCCGCTGTACGACTGGTTCCTCGACGCGATCAACGACGGGCGCACCGACGACGGCTCCGGGCCCTGGGGCAAAAAGATTCAGCACCCGCAGCAGATCGAGTTCGCCCGGCTGAACCTGAGCTACACCGTGATGAGCAAGCGCAAGCTGCTTCGGCTCGTGCAGGAGGGTCTGGTCAGCGGGTGGGACGATCCGCGCATGCCGACGATCTCCGGCCTGCGCCGGCGCGGCTATTCGCCGGCGGCCATCCGCAACTTCTGCAAGGTCATCGGCGTCAACAAGTTCCACAGCACCGTCGACATCGCGTTGCTGGAGCATTGCCTGCGCGAGGACTTGAACAAGACCTCGCCGCGCGTGATGGCGGTGCTGCAGCCGCTGAAGGTCGTTATCGACAACTACCCCGAGGGCCAGAGCGAGCAGCTCGACGCGATCAACAATCCGGAGGACCCGTCGGCCGGCACGCGGAAGGTGCCGTTCTCGCGCGAGCTGTACATCGAGCGCGACGACTTCATGGAGGAGCCGCCGAAGAAGTTCTTCCGGCTGGCCCCCGGCCGCGAGGTCCGCTTGCGCTACGCGTACTTTGTCACTTGCACCGACGTGGTCAAGGACGCCGAGGGCAACGTCGTCGAGCTGCACTGCACCTACGACCCGGCCACCCGCGGCGGCGACGCCCCGGACGGCCGCCGGGTCAAGGCTACGCTGCACTGGGTCTCGGCCCCGCATGCGCTCAAGGCCGAGGTCCGGCTCTACGACAACCTGTTCACCAAGGAAAATCCCGACGACGTCGAGGAAGGCCAGGACTTCACCGCCAACCTCAACCCGAACTCGCTGGAGGTCCGCAAGGACTGCTGCGTCGAGCCGTCCCTGGCCGGCGCCGAGCCGCTGAGCCGTTACCAGTTCGAGCGCATCGGCTACTTCTGCGCCGACCCCGACAGCACGCCCGAGACGCTGGTCTTCAACCGAACCGTAAGTCTTCGTGACACTTGGGCCAAAATCCGGAAGAAGGGTGGCAAGTAAAGGCGAGAGGAAATCTCGCCGCGGGCTTGCCCACCCGGTTCAAGGGCACCGTGACGAAAAGCTACTTGGCCATGATCATTTTGATGGCGGTGATGAGCAGGGCGAGGCCGAAGAACTTTTTCAGCAGGGCGGCGTTGATGCAGGTCGCGAGTTTGGCGCCGAGGAGGCCGCCGAAGAAGAAGCCGAGACAGATCAGGGCGGCGATCTTGATATCCACGTGGCCATGCTTGTAGTAGGTCCAGGCGGCCAGCAGGCCGATGGGCGGGACCATCAGGGCCAGCGTCGTGCCCTGGGCGGTGTGCTGGGTGAGCCCGAAAAGAAAGACCAGGCAGGGGACGATGAGGATGCCGCCGCCGATGCCGAGCAGGCCGCTCAGGATGCCGGCGGCCAGTCCTACCGCGAGTATGAGGAGGATATTCATAACGTTCGATCTTTCTGAAAGCATGATGTCACGCCCGGGCTCAGCCGAACAGCTCGGCGAATTTCTCTTCGATGTCACGGTGGGCGCAGAGGGTCTGGCCGATGAGGACGGCCTTGACGCCCATGGTCTTGAGCTTCTCGACGTCGGCGCGGGTCTTGACGCCGCTCTCGGAGACCAGCTCGTTCGTATGTTCGAGCAGCCCCGCGAGCCGGCCCGTGGTATTCAGGTCCACCGTCATCGTCGTCAGGTCGCGGTTGTTGACGCCGAGCACGCTGTAGCCCTTCTTGGGAAACCCGATGAGGCTGCGCACGGCCATGAGCGTGTCGGCGTGGTGCACCTCTAACAGGACCGTCAGCGTCAGCTCGGCCGCCGCGATCATCAGGTCCATCAATTCGCCCGGCTTGAGTGCGTCGGCGATCAGCAGAATCGCGTCGGCGCCGGCCGCCCGGGCCTCGTAGACCTGCCAGACGTCGATGATGAAGTCCTTGCGCAGGACCGGCAGTGACACCGCCTGCTTGACCTGCTCGAGGTATTCGAGCCGGCCCTGGAAGTACTTCTCGTCGGTCAGCACGCTGATCGCGTCGGCGCCGCACCGCTCGTACGTTTGCGCGATGGCGACCGGGTCGAAGTCGGGGCGGATCAGGCCGGCCGAGGGCGAGGCCTTCTTGACCTCCGCAATCACGTTGATGCCGCGCGGGTTGCGCTTCGTTACCGCTTTGTAGAAGTTGCGGCACTTGTCCCTTCCGGCCGCCTGCTCCCGGAGCTCGGCCAGGCTGATGCGAGACTGCCGCTGCCGCACTTCCTCGCGCTTATCTGTGATAATTGTATCCAGAATGTCGGTCAACGTTCTCGGTCCTCTCGGCAAAACAGCATCGCGCCGGTTTTCGATTGTCCCCGTGGCGCCAAACGTCATCGGCAGCGCAGCGAAGCAATCTCTCTCGCTACGACCGGAGCGGCCGACGCCTGGACGACAACGCGTCCCCGGCACGTGACAAGTCGTCAAGACGGTGACACGGCGTCGGAGACCTGGACGTATCCCATGCGCAGCTCGCTCAGTGTGCTCTTGAGGGCCTTTTCTTCTTCCGGCGTCAGATTGCCCTTCGTCTTCTCTTCGAGCGCTTCGAGCATATCGATATTGTACTTGGCCATCTCCAGGTCGGGCTGCCGGCCTTCCTGGCCTTTGACCTGCAGGACGCCCAGGGCAAAGAGGGCCTGCGTCGTCAGCATGCTGATCAGTCCGGCCAGGTCGCCCTTCGGCAGCGGGCCCCGGGGCTGCTCGGCCTCCTCGGCCTTCTTTTTCTTTTCTTCCGCCTCCTTCGCCGCCAAGACCTCTTTGTCGTGCTGGGCTTCCTTCTTCCAGTCTTCGTCAATGATGAGCTTCTTTTCCTGTTTCTCTTCTTCGGCCATACCGAGTCACCCTTTGGGAGTTTCGAGTTTTGAATCTTTACTGAACTTTTGCAAAATGGAGATTAGGCTTACTTTAGGGAGGAAAAATCTTC
>CAYPZL010000068.1:0-25712 GCA_964415045.1 uncultured Pirellulales bacterium
TTCTGGAATTATCTAATGAGGCACGGAGTCACAGCATGCTAAGCGAGCACCCCCTCCAGAATCGTTGCCGATCGAACGGGCAGCCTGACGCCGTCCCGGTCATCTGTCGGCAAACGAGGCAAGGCCCATGAGCAGTTCTCAGTCGAAATGTTGTCGCCTTGTTGTGCCTGAGGTCGCGCTGTAGGCCGGCCCTGACGTTCGCATTGGTTGGCCGGTGTGCGAGGAATTTCTGTGAAATGGGGTTGCATCGGACAGGGCCGAGGTTGTAGAATGAGAGTGCCAAGGGTATATATAGCGGTTGAGTTTTGCGGTGAAGCCGTGGGTAACTGACATTTTCCCGAAGGGGATAGGAGGTGAAGCCATGCGACCGAAGCAACACGCCTTTACACTCATCGAACTGTTGGTCGTCATCGCGGTCATTGCGATCCTGATGGCGATCCTGATGCCGGCCCTGCAGCGGGCCAAGGAGCAGGGCAAGCGCACCGTTTGCCATGGAAATCTCAAGAACCTGACGCTGGCCTGGCTGATGTACATCGATGAGAACGACGGCAAGCTCGTCAATGGAGCCGGAGGATTCCATTACACCCCGGGGGGCGGGCATACGGAGAACGGCAGCGCCAGCAACATCGTCGAGCGCGCCTGGGTCGGTCGAGGCTGGGGCAACAACTGGAACAACCCGAACGTGGACAATACCGGGCGGACCGAAGAGCAACAGAAACAGGCCATCCGGGAGGGGGCGCTGTGGCCGGTAGCGAATGAGTACGGCTGCTACAAATGCCCGACCGGAAGGCGCAATGAGGCCGTCACGTATGCGATTGTGGACGCCATGAACGGCCTGGTCCGCGCCGGCACGAGCGTAGGTAACAACACGAATCATCTCACCGCCGTCGGCGCGCGGGACGGAAACACCGTGCTCTGGATCAAGAGACGCAGTGAGATCGGCAGTCCGCCGGCGGCGCAGCGCATGGTCTACATCGACGAAGGCGCGATGACGCCGGACAGCTTCGCCGTGCACTACAACCAGGATGTGTGGTGGGACGATCCGCCCGTGCGGCACGGCGACGGAACTACCGTCTCCTGGGCCGACGGCCACGTCAGCCATCTCAAGTGGAGTTCCGCCGAGACGATCAAACGCGCTCGAGAGATGAGCAACTATTATGGTGGCGGGGGCTTTCGGCCCACGACCGAAGAAGGTCTCCAGGAGATCCGGCAATTCCGCAAATGGGTGTGGGGCAAGATTCGCTATTAGACGCGGCTGTTGGCGGCGGCGTCTCTAATGCCGCGACGACACGCCAAGACCGCGTGTAATACCATGACCGGAGAAACGCAATCCACTGCGAGGACGTGGATTGCGTTTTTCTTTTGCGCCTGTAACTTTTTTTCGGGTCTCGTGCAGACCCGCGTCCGCTTACACGTCGCCGCGCCGTACGTCACGATACAGGCCACGGTTCTTCCTGCAAGTCGAGCTTATATCATGGCATAGGCTCTTGTCTCGCAAGGAACGAGATTTTCTATTCTGGATGCAGTGAGTTTTGTTTCAAGGCCCGACGGGCCGGGTCGCGATGAAAATACGTAATTTTCCTAATTGACAAAACGCCTCGCGGCACTATAATGTCCGGCGCTGGTGGGCATCGCGCGCTTGTTTGCGATGCACCGCGAGCGTGATCCGAGGGTGGTGAAAAGCCGGGAGGATGCGGCTTGCCCATGGACGGGCCAAATGGAAATTGCATTCGACCTCAGGAGGGGGCGGAATGGCAATGATCTTACAGACGGAGGCGCCTTCCAACAAGGAACGGCGTATTAGCAATGCGGGCTCCGGCCCGCATCGGTTCGACTTTGCAACATCGAATTCCTTTCCTCTCATTTTCGCGACGACACGATTGGTGCTTCCGGTACGCGCGCCGGGGGGCCGGAGCAGATGAGGTGGCAGGGTATCGGCGAAGGTATTATCACGGGGGGTGTTTCAAGCGTCGCTGACAGAAAGAACTCGTTGGGTCAAATCCGCTCGACGTACGGCTGACCGTCGCTGCACGGATGCGGCCGGGTGGATGGAACCACCCGGTAAGAACGGCAATCCACGGATGGTGTAGTGTAACGCAGGTCCACGGATGGACGGGGCACTGTTCGGTTTGTAGCCCATGGGACTACAGGGGGTGCACCCTTCCGAGCAGTGCCCTCTCATTTTGGCCGGGCCGCTCCGGCTCGTGACGGCACCTGCGCGTCAGGGGCGCGTCCCCTTCGTATGAGCGCGGAGCGTTTCCCTGGCGGCGGGGTCCGGTGTGCCTCAGCAGGATTGGCCCCGGCTCAGAGTCAATCGCATTCCTTCTCGCCCGGCGTGTGCCGGGAATCATGGTTGAACGGGCCGCCGATGCGCCGTATGATCCTCCGGTGCGAGCTGGACGTTCCGATCGCGTCGAGATCGCCTGCGTACGGTTGTCAATGGTCTCCATCACTTGCAATAGGGAAGGGTACACAGCCATGAAAGCACCGGAGCGGTTGTCACTGTCTACGCTTGTCATTTCCATCCTGTTGGTCTCCCGCATCTCCGCAGCGCCGGCGCAATCGGTAGAATCCGAGGCCCGCGCGATTCTCGAGGCCACGGGTGTCAAAGGAGGGCTCGTCGTGCACGTCGGCTGCGGCGCCGGCGCTCTCACGGCGGCCCTGGGGGCGGACAAAGCATATCTCGTGCACGGCCTGGACGCCGACGCCGCCCACGTGCGAGCGGCTCGGGAGCGCATCGCCTCGCTGGGTCTGTACGGGCGGGTATCCGCCGACCGGCTCGAGGGCAAGCGCCTGCCTTATATCGACAATCTGGTCAACCTCGTCGTGTCGGAGGATCCGGGGGCGATACCGCAAAGCGAGGTGCTTCGCGTTCTTTGTCCCAACGGCGTCGCTTATCTCAAGCAGGGCGGCGCATGGGTGAAGCGGGTAAAGCCCCGCCCGGAGCAGCTCGATGAATGGACCCATTACCTGCACGATGCGTCCAACAACGCGGTTTCTCACGACACCGTGGTCGGCCCGCCCCGGCGTCTGCAGTGGCTGGGCAGTCCCCGCTGGGCCCGTCACCACGATCGCATGTCCAGCGTCAGCGGGGCGGTTTCGGCCGGGGGGCGCGTCTTCTACATCTTCGACGAAGCGTCGCGCGCGTCGGTTCTGGTGCCCCCGCAGTGGACGTTGATCGCCCGGGACGCCTACAACGGCACGGTCTTGTGGAAACGGCCGCTGGGCAAATGGCACACGCACCTGTGGCCGCTCAAGAGCGGACCGGCCAACCTGCCGCGCCGTCTGGTGGCAGCGGGCGACCGCGTGTACGTGACGGTCAGCCTGGACGCGCCCCTGACGGCGCTGGACGCGGCCACGGGAGAAGTCGTGCGGACGTACGAGGGAACGAGCGCGACCGAAGAAGTGATCCATCGGGACGGCCTGCTCTTTCTGCTCGTAGACAAGGACGCCGCGCCGCCGGAATTTGCCAATCTCAACGCGATCAAGCACGCCTATGGCGGGGCGTTCTGGTCCGAGACGCCGCGCCGCACGATCACGGCGATTCGCGCCGGCAGCGGCGAAGTGCTGTGGACCTCGGAACGGACCGTCTTGCCCGTGACTTTAGCCGCCGACGGGCGGTGCGTGTACTTCCATGATGGAAGCCGCATCGTCAGCCTCGACCGCCTCACCGGTGACGAAGTCTGGCGGTCCGAGCCGATTGCCTGCACCGACGTGTTGCGCTCGTTCTACGCACCGACGCTGCTGGTCTACGACGGCGTTGTGCTCTTCTCCGGCGGCGAAACCGCCGGCCAGCAGACCGGCTCCTGGTACATGAGCGGCAAGGACACTATGACGGCGCTCTCGGCCGAGACGGGGCAGGTGCTTTGGTCAGCTTACCATCCCCCCTCGGGATACCGCTCGGCAGAGGATCTGCTGGTGGCCGACGGCCTGGTGTGGACGGGTGAGACCACGAGCGGCCGCGCGGTCGGCGTTTTCAGCGCCCGCGATCCGTATACCGGGGAAGTCAAATGCGAATTCCCGCCGGGCGTCGATACGTACTGGTTTCATCATCGCTGCTATCGCGGCAAGGCGACGGACAAGTACCTGCTGATGTCGCGCACCGGCACGGAATTCATCGACGTCCGCGATCATACGTGGTCGCTGCATCACTGGGTGCGCGGCGCGTGCCTGTACGGCCTCATGCCTGCCAACGGGCTGCTCTATGCACCACAGCATCCGTGCGCCTGCTACTTGGAGACGAAGCTGTTCGGTTTCAATGCCCTGGCGCCCGCTTCGGAGGGGCCGCGCGTGCCGGCGCGGATCGACGATACGGCGCGCCTGGAGAAGGGCCCGGCATATGGCGCCGCCGGCACCGGCTCCGCCCGGGACGGCGACTGGCCCACCTATCGGGGCAACGCCCGGCGCAGCGGCGCCACGAGCGCTTCGGTGCCATACAGGCTCAAGCGCACGTGGCAGGCCCGCGTCGGAGGACGCCTCACCAGCCCGGTCGTCGCGGGGGGAAAACTATTTGTCGCGAGCATCGACGCTCACAGGGTGTATGCCCTCGACGCCGCCACGGGCGAAGCGGTGTGGTCGTTCGCGGCGGGGGGCCGGGTGGACTCTCCGCCGACGTTCCGCAACGGCCGCGTCCTTTTCGGCTCGGCCGACGGATGGGTCTACAGCCTGCGTGCCTCCGACGGCGTCCTGGCCTGGCGGTTTCGGGCCGCTCCGATGGACCAGCGCACGGTCGCCTTCGAGCAACTCGAATCGGTCTGGCCCGTCCACGGCAGCGTGCTGATCCGCGACGGCGTTCTCTACTGCGTGGCCGGGCGATCCATGTTTCTCGACGGAGGCTTGCGTTTGCTGCGGCTGGATCCGAAAACGGGGCGCAAGCTCTCCGAGACCGTCATGACCGACGTCGATCCGCAAACAGGCCAGGATATTCACACGCACGTGAGCTGGCTGAACATGCCTGTGGCTCTACCGGACATCCTGTCGAGCGAGGGCGATCTGGTCTACATGCGGTCGCAGCCCTTCCGGTTGGACGGGACGCGCCTGCCGCTCAAAGCCTTTCCGAAGGGAACGGACGCCGACCGCGGCGCGCCGGCGCCGATACAGGACCCCGACCACGCGCATTTGTTCAGTCCCACGGGATTCCTCGATGACAGCTACTGGCACCGGACGTACTGGATGTACGGCAGTCGTTTCGTCAGCGGCTGGTGCGGGTACTATCTGGCGGGCAAGGCGGCTCCCGCCGGCCGTATCCTCGTGTTCGACGACGAGAACGTCTACGGTTTCGGACGCAAACCCCAGTATTACCGCTGGACCACGCCCATCGAGCATCATCTTTTCGCGGCGAGCAAGGCGTCGCTTCTCACCGAGCAGCCTGCCGACGATGCAAAAGGCTCTTGCGTGCGTATCGCCAAGTCGGCCAGTTTGAACCCGGCCGGCAAGGCCCTGACCGTGGAGGCATGGATCAAAGCCGAAAAGCCCGGCGGCGTGGTCGTCTCGCGCGGAGGCAGTGTTCAGGGGTACACGCTGTATTTGAAGAACGGTCGTCCGCACTTTGCGGTGCGTACGAACGAGAAGCTCGCTTCGGTCGGTGCGGCCAAACGAGCGGTTGGACGCTGGGTGCACCTTGCCGGTGTTCTAACGGCCGAGAAGAAGCTGCGGCTCTACGTGGACGGGCGGCTCGCCGGCTCCGCTTCCGCACCCGCGTTGATCGGCGCGGACCCGAGCCAGCCGATGGAGATTGCCGCCGACGAGGGCGGGGGAGCCGTGGGCGATTACGCGGCCCCGTTTCCGTTCAAGGGTCTGATCGACGAGGTACGCATCTATCATCATGCGCTGAGCGACGCGGAGATACGAAAGCATGCTTCGAGTGTCTCGCCTGAAGGTTTCGAGACGACCGATCTGGTCCTGTGGTACTCGTTCGATGCCGGCGACGCCCGCGACGCGTCGGGCCGAAAGAACAAAGGGACCGTCGTGGGCGCTGCCGCCGCGGCCGGTAGAATCGGCCGGGCCTTGCAGTTCACGGGCAAGGCCGGCTCCGGCGCGGACTTCTTCGTGACGCACGCCTGGACGGCCGAGCTTCCTCTGCTGGCCCGGGCCATGGTGCTGGCTGACGAAACGCTCTTCGTAGCCGGTGTGCCCGATGTGATCGACGAGGAGCAGACGTTCAAGCGGATCGACGATCCTGCGGTGCAGCCCGATTTAGCCGCCCAGGCCGAGGCCCTGGCGGGCCACAAGGGGGCTCTGCTGATGGCGGTTTCCAGGCAGCAGGGTAAGGAACTGGCTCGATACAAGCTGGACAGCCCGCCTGTGTTCGACGGCATGGCGGCCGCGGGTGGTTGCATCTACATGACCACCGTGGACGGCCGGGTGTGCTGCCTGGGCCGGCGCGGGCAAGACGTCAAGGGCTTCGCGACGATGAATCCGTAATGGGGGACCAGGCATGTTGACACGACGCCGGGGAAGTGCGCTGCGCACGGTAGCGGTTTGGTGTGTCCTGTTGCTGCCGGTTGTTACTGGTGCTGCGCACGGCGAGGGACTTATCCCGTCCCCGGAGGCCGGCTGGCCGCAGTGGCGCGGCCCGCGACGCGATGGAATCTCCGACGAGAAAGGCTTGCTGCAAAGTTGGCCGGAGGGGGGGCCGGAACTTCTCTGGAAGATTGACGGCCTGGGCCTGGGGTGGTCGTCGCCGATTATCGTCGGCCAATCCCTGTACATCACGGGCGACGTGGGCGACGACCTGGTGATTTTCGCCTTCGACCGGGACGGAAACCCGAAATGGCAGACGAAGAATGGGAAACGATGGGTCAAACCCTACCCGGGGGCCCGCGCCTGTTGCGCGTATTCCGACGGGCGTCTCTACAACATGAACGCGCACGGCCGCGTCGTTTGCCTGGATGCCGCCTCGGGCGCGGAGATCTGGGCCGTGAACATCCTCGAACGATTCGAGGGCAAGAACATCACCTGGGCGCTGAGCGAATGTCTCCTGGTCGACGGCGACCGGGTGATCGTCACGCCGGGAGGCAGGAAGGCGCTCATGGCCGCGCTGGACAAGCGGACAGGACGGACGGTCTGGGCCACGCCGCCGCTGGGAGATGACAAGACGTCGCATTGCTCGCCGATCCTGTTCCGTTACGGCGGACGCCGGCTGATCTCGAACACTTCCTCGGCCCACGGCTTCGGTGTAGACGCCGACACGGGCGAGCTGCTCTGGACGGTCCCGCTCAAGAGCCCCTATGGGACCAACGTCGCGACGCCGATCTACGATTCCGGCCGTGTGTTCTACATGACGCCGTATACTGAGCTGGGCAAACAGTATCGTTTGCTCGTGGGGCCGAAGAACACAACGGCCGAGCACGTCTGGACGGCGCCGATCGATGCCGTCACCGGGGCGGCCGTGCTCGTGGACGGCACGCTGTTTGCCGCCCGCTACCGCCAGGACAAGTGGTGGTTCGCCTTCGATTGGCAGACGGGCCGGATCAAACATGAGCTCAAAGACCTGACCACCGGCGCCGCCATCTACGCCGACGGGCGCCTCTACTGCCTCGACGAACGCGGCAACGTCGCGCTGGTGGAGCCCGAGGGGCTGAAGATCGTCAGCCGCTTTCCGCTCGTCACCGGCCGCGTCCGCGACGCCTGGGCCCACCCCGTCCTGCTCGACGCCCGCCTCTACCTCCGCTACCACGACACCCTATTCTGCTACGACGTCAAGAGGCGAGACGGCATGTAATCGGTTCGCGAATTCACCCTGACGCTCGAAATGGACGCGTGGCTGGCCACCGCCTACTACAATCGCGGACTGGCGTATCACCGCAAGGGCGATTACGCGCGGGCGATCGCTGATTTCACCGAGTATCTCCAGATTTACACGGACGACGTAAAGGCCTACGGTGCGCGAGCCTGGTCCTACTGCGAAAGCGGAGACTATGATCGCGCTCTGGCGGACTGCAACCGCGTACCCAAGCGCGATCCGCGAAACCATCGGGCGTACCTCATGCGTGGCAACGTCTATCTGGGCAAAGGCGATTGCGAGCGGGCCGTCGCCGAATACACACGCGCAATCCAGATAGCCCCGGGCTACGCCGACGCCTACGTAGGCCGCGGCGTTGCGTACGCAGAGCTGGGCGAGGATGAGCAAAGCATGGCTGATTTCAATAAGGCGATCCAGATCGACTCGCGCAATGCGTTGGCCTATTTCAGTCGCGCCAGGGCACGCTACGAGAAAGGTGACTTCAGGCTGGCCGTGAACGATTACAGCAGAGCACTCGTGCTTGATCCGAACAACGCCGCTGCCCATGACGGGCGTGGCACATGGTATTATGCGATGGAGGAATACGAGAAGGCTTTGGCGGATTATGGCAGGGCCATCGAGTTGAATCCGGGCCTCGCGCAGGCGTACGTCAACAGGGCGTTCGCCAATCATCGTTTGAGTGAGTACGACAGAGCATGGGCCGATGTGCGGAAGGCCTGGAGCCTCGGAGCGGTTGTGTCGCCGGAGTTTGTGGACGAGTTGGCAGAAGCGTCCGGCCGGCAGGAGTAGAGCCGGGCGGAAAGGGTGACCCGGCGTGCGGATTTGGCGGGAATGTCGCGGCTTTGGGGTCGGTTATTTGGTATAATGCGGAGGTCGGGCTTTGGCGCTTGGGTTTGCTTTTTCGGAGGACGTGTCCATGAAGGCCTTCTGTGTCTCGATTGCGTTCATTTCATTGGTACTTGCTTCGGCCGGGGCGGGGGCGATGACGATTCAGTTGGGCTCCGGAGGGGCCGAGCTGGTGCCGGCGGGGGACTCCTGGCGGTTCTTTCGCGGCACAGAGGCTCCGGGCGAGGGCTGGACGCAGATCGAGTTCGACGATTCGGCCTGGGAAACAGGCCCCGGTGGATTCGGTTATGGTGACGAAGACGACGCCACCGTCCTCGACGACATGCGGGGTGAATATGTTTCCGTCTACATCCGCAAGACTTTCAGCGTTTCTCCTGCGCTTGCGGAAGGGCCGCTGCAATTGGTGATCGACTACGACGACGGGTTCATCGCCTATCTCAACGGCGTCGAGGTCGCCCGGCGGCACATGCCCGAGGGGCCCGCCACGCACACGACGACCGCGTCTTCGCACGAGGCTGGCACGCCCGAGACCATCAACCTCGGAGCGGCCGATGAGCTTTTGCGGGAGGGCGACAACGTACTGGCTATCGAGGGACACAACATCTCGCTTTCCAGCAGCGATTTCTCGCTGGCCGCCGCGCTGCAAACGGGGTCGGATACGCTGCGAAACGGGGATATGTGGATTGTGGACGCCAACGCCGTGACGCTCCGCGGCGCGACGGAGGCGCCCAACGCCGTGACGGTGACGGTGCAGGACGTCCAGGCCAGCTTCGATCCCAACGACGGCACGTGGGAGGCGGAGGTGCCTCTTGTCTCCGGTCTTAACACGATTACGGCGCGGGCCCTGGACGCGGACGCCAACGAAGTCGACGCCGGGTCCATCGAAATCGTCTACGTGCCGCCGGCCAACCACATGGAAGGGGTCCTGACGGAGATCGTCACGCTGTCGGGGGCGTGGGTATTCGAGGAGAGCGTCATCGTCCCGGACGAGACGGCGCTGATCGTGGAGCCGGGAACGGTGATCTTGATGAAGCCGGGCGTGGCCATCTTCGTGTACGGGCAGCTTCTGGCTGAAGGCACGCCCGAGCAGCCCATTCGATTCACGCATTATGGCGACGGGACGCGCTGGAAGCAGATCCGCCTGATCGCCGCGCTCGACAGCAAGCTCGAGCATTGCATCGTCGAGTATGCCGACTGCGAGGGGGCGCACCAGGACTACTACGAACCGGGCGAGCGGAACTACCACGAGGCGGTGGTCGTGCTGGCCAGCCATCTCGACGTCAACGACTGCACGTTCCGGAATCTCCCCGACGAGAGCGCCGACGCCGAGGGCGATGCGCTGGCGATCATTTCGGACGACCTGGTCTACGGAGGCGACGCCAGCGCCCACGTCAAGGGTTGTCAGTTCCTGTCCATCGGGCAGGGCGTTCACACGCGCTATTCGTATGTATGCGTGGAAGACTGCTTCTTCACAGGCAAGCGCGGCGACAACGACGACGTCGATCTGTGGGGCGAGAGCACGCCGGCGCCGCTGATCCAGCACAACGTCTTCCTGGACCCCGAGCATGACGATGCGATCAATCCGACCCGTTGCTCGGCCGTGATCAACGGCAACTTCATCGCCGGCACCGACGACCACGGCATCGTCCTGCGCGACGAGAGCGAGCCCGTGCTCATCAATAATGTGATCTTCGACTGTCGCAACGGCGGCATCGCGATCGAGAATTCATGCGAGGCCCTTCTGGTGAACAATACGATCGTCGGCTGCGGCCGCGGTCTGCGTCTGTTCGATTTGGGCCGCTGGGGCCCGCCGTATCGTCTCAATCCGGGCGGCGGTACCGCCACCGTCCTCAATTGCATCATCTGGGACTGCGACACGCCGATTGCCCTGGCCGACAGCTCGAACACGGAAATCGAGGACCGCGGCTCGCACGTGACCGTCACCTGCAGCGACATCCAGGGCGGGCGCGACGGCATCTCCGTCTCCGGCACCCAGTCTACGGTCCTGTGGGGCGAGGGCAATATCGACGCCGATCCGCTTCTGGTCGATCCTGCGAACCTGGATTTCCATCTCTTGCCCGGCTCGCCCGCCATCGATGCCGCCGACGCCGCCTCGGCGCCGCCGGACGACCTCGAAGGGAACGTGCGCCCCCACGGACCCGCCCCCGATATGGGCGCGTACGAATTCACACCGTAGGCCCCCGAACGGCACGAAAGAACGTGGGCCGGGATTCTCCAGCCGGATACGCTGTGGCTGCGCCTCGACATCCGAAAAAAATGCGATTTTTACGTTACCGGCCGCCCTGTACGTGCCTTAACCATACGGAGAAAGAAGGTCTGTACAGGAGTTGAGTATGGCATTTGGACGCATCCAACCCGGAGGTCCGCACGACGGCGGGGGATTTGGATTTTCTTCTGTGCAAACCTTAAGGTCTTTATATAAGTAGAGTTACGGCAGTTCGCTCTTTGTTCTTCGAAGTATTGTAACGTGCCGCCCGATCTCATCGGACGCGTCGAACCGGCGGCAACACCGGAAGGGGAGTCCGGGTTTGCCGGGGTGCCAGACCGCCGGGGAAAGGAGCCGTAAGATGTTTGTGGTTGTGAACAAAAGACGTTTGAGCGCAGCGGTGTTAGCTCTGGTGCTGGCCCTGACGATGCTGGCCGCCTCGTCGGTGGAGGGACAGTTATCGCGACGCAGCTCGAGTAGCAACAGGCGGTCCAGCACGTCGTCGTCGCGGCCGAGCTCGGCGCCATCGCGGCCGTCCATCAGCCGCAGTCGCAGCTCGCTTTCGAGCCGCATGTCCAGTCACAGGCAGTCGTTACAGTCGCGCTCGGCCAGCACGTCGCGCTCGCTCAGTTCCTCGCGGTCGTCCATCAGTATCAGCCGGAGGCCGTCGTCCTCCTTCCAAAGCAGGTCCTCCAGCCAGATTCGCAGGCCCAGCTCGTCTCCGATCACGCGGTCGGTCACCTCGCCGCGCAGTCCTTCGACCTCGTCGGGTTCGAGCCGAAGTTCAATTTCCAGCCGGATCGTCACGGGCCGGCCTTCGGCTCCTACTACCTCGCGATCCTCAAGCAGGCCGTCCATCACGCGTCGCAGCACGGTCCCGTCGCGATCTTCCACCATCATCCGTAGACCCAGTTCCTCGTCCTCTTCGAGCACGCGATCAACCAGCCCGTCGTCGAGCTCTACCTCTACCTCGCGGAGTTCGGTGTTCCGCTCCAACCCGACGCGAAGCTCGGTTTCAGGGTCCAACCCGACGCGCAGTTCTGTGTTTCGCTCCAATCCCACGCGGAGCTCGGTATTTCGCTCGAACCCGACACGCAGCATGGTGGCCAGACCGACCGATTCGCAGAACACCGGCGCGGCGCGGAAGTCGCTCACGGATCGCCTGACGGCCCGGCGCGAGCCTGTGATAAGGTCCGGGACGGAGCCCGTGAATCGCCAGTCTGTGTCCAGCTCGGTGCGGCGGTCCAGTCCCGGTATGGTGCGGCGCGACTCTTCCGCGCGATCGAGCACGCCCCAGATCTCCGAGCAACCGTCGAAGTCTGGCTCGTCGAGCGGGACAAGTTTCCGTCGCGGTTCGCTGGTGCGGCGTCTGACGGATCGGGCCAAGGAGCCGACTGCCCAACGGCAGACTTCTTCGCCGGCCAGGAATCCGGCGACGGTGGAAGCTCAGACGCGCAGCCTGTCGTCGCCGCTGCGACGGGACGGTGGAACGGGCGTGCGGAGCAGCCGGCCCGCCCTGCGGGACGGCACGGCCGGGCTGCGAGATAGCAAGCCCGCTCTTCGAGATGGCACGGTCGGGTTGCGAGAGAGCCGGCCGGGACTTCGTGAGAGCCGGCCGGGACTACGGGATCATATTCGCAGCACCAGAGCCACGGCAGACAGCCGCGTCTCGCTGGCCGGGCAGGAGCGCGTCGTGGGCACGGAACTGCGTGACCGCACGGCCCTGGACTCCCGGCTAAGGGACTACAGCCGCAGGCCGTCCGCAACCCGCTCGTTGAGCAGCCCGCTCCGCCACGACCCGGTCAGCCGGCTCAGACGCCCGCACGTTGTGTATCACGACCGCCCGCACCTGATCCAGCACGCTCCGCACCACGTCCACACCTATTACGACCGCCACCATCGCATGTGCCACCGCATTATCTGGCCGCGATACCACTATCCCGTTTACTATTCCTGGGGCCCCCGCGCGACGTTCGGCTGCGTGTATCCGTACTATCACCGCAAGTATGTGTTCGTCAGCCTCGGAGGCTACTGGCCGTTCGGTTACTCGTACCTGCGCTACTACTGGTACGGCTGGCATCCCTACGCCTGGTACGGGTACTACCCGGTCCCGCGCGAGGCCACCTACGACACGTACAACTACTACACGTACAATTACTACACCGGTGAGGAGCCGGCCACGTATACCGAGCAGCCCGCCCCGGCCGACCTGCGCGAACGCCTCCAGGAGCAGCAGGAACAGCCGGCCGAGCAGACGCTGGCGGACACGCGTTTCGAGGAAGGCGTCAAGAGCTTCGAGTCCGGAGATTACAGCACGGCCGCGACCAAGTTCTTCGCCGCCATGAAGCTGGCCCCGGACGATGTGATTCTCCCCTTCGCGTACGCGCAGGCCCTTTTTGCCGACCGGCAATACTCGGCTGCGGCACAGGTCCTGCGCGACGCCTTCAAGAGTATGTCGCCTGAAAAGGAAGGAATCTTCTATCCGCGCGGGCTGTATCCGGACGACGACGTCTTGTTCGCGCAGATCGAGCGGCTTCTGGACAAGCTGGAGCAGTTCGGCTACGACGGCGACCTGCAGCTTCTGCTCGGATACCACCTGCTGGGGATCGGCGAGACGGAGTATGCCCGCCGGCCGCTGGAACTGGCCAGCCGGGACATCCAGAACGCCGAGGCCGCCCGAACCATGCTGTCGCTCCTGGAGAAGATGGAGGCCGACGTAACCGCGGGCAGCCAGAGTGACGCCGGGCCGAACGCGCAGGTCAGCACAACGGATTCGTCACAAACCCCTGCCGCCGCCACGACGAAGCCGGCCGGGCAGGGCAAAGCAGAAGTGCTGCGTCGTCTGGCCGAAGACGAGGAGCCGGCGGTCCAGCAAGACCCCGCCGGGAGCGTTCCGAAAGAGACGTCCGCTCCGGGGGCTTCTGGGAAGTCTTTGCTGACGCAACCGAAGAAGGGTCAGGAGAGCGAAAGCCTGACCGATCCACGTAAGGGTACACAAGGTATCAATGAATCCGGCGTCATATGGGCACCGACCGGCGGGGGCTCCGGCGCCGCCATCGGGGCGAAAGAACCGCCTCCGGCAAACAAAGAGGATGATGATGGCGATGCAAGCGCGCCAAATTCTGCTGTTCGTTCTCCTGGCAAGTAGCCCGGCGACTTCGACGGCAATTGCCGGGTTGATTTTGCGGATTTGGCGCTGATGTCGTCGGCGTGGCTCGAATGCGAGTTGGACCAGCCCGAGCTGTGCGGGCCTGCATTCGAGGCTCCCGGAAGGCGGGAAAATGGGGGACGTCGGTCCCCGAATACGCTGTAGAATCACCGGCCGACCGATGGGTTTGCCGGGGCAGTAAGATGTTTCGGAGCTTGGCAGTTGAGTTGTTCATATATCTGCGATAGAATGAGGAATTGCGGGGTCTGGCACCCCGCGTCTTCCGTTTGCCTGGGACGGGTGCCCGCGTGGGGCGGTCCCCGGCAGCGAATGTCGAAGAAACCGAGAAGCAGGGAACGAAGTGATCGGGTATGGACAAGCGGCTGCGTAACGCTCTAAAAGGACTGGCGGCTCCGGATCCTGACTCGCGCAGGCGGGCCATGGAGCCGTTCGTGCGATTGACCTTTGGCATGTTCATCAGGCATTTGCATCGCTACCTCGGCAACGAGGTCGAGTGCGAGGATGTACTGGAAGATGTGTACGCCGATATCTGGGAAAACCCGGACCATTTGCGGGATGTCGAAAACGAGCGGCACCTGCTGCGGACTGTCTACCTGTACTACATGCGCAAACGGCTGCGCGAGGTGTATCGAAGGATGAATCGAAGTTTGTATTTGTCTCAGAAGGATATGCAGAACCTGGTGGCCCCGGAGCTGGGCCTGTGCGAGCTCATGTCGCAGGCGGAGCTCAAGCAGATTCTGCATCGGATGCTGGGCAAGCTCAAGGCGCGGGAGCGAAAGGCGATCGAGCTCTGGATGCAGGGGATGTCGAACCGGGCGATTGCCAATGAGCTCAAGACGACCGTCGGGGCCGTCAAGATGTTGGAGTTTCGCACGGTGTTGAAGTTGCGGAAGATGTTGGAAGATTACACCGACGAAGACTGATTGTCTTCTTCCTGACAGGAGCAGTCTGCAATGGCGAATGTGAATCGAGAAGTTCAGGAGTTATTGGCCGACTACGCGGCGGCGCTGCGTGACGGCTGCCTGCCCGCTTTTCTGAAATCGCTGACGCGGGAGGAGGCCGGTCGCATCCACGATTCGGAGGAGTTCTGGGAAGCCACGGAGGTGGTGCGGCTGATGAACAGCGCCGGGTTTGGCGACCGGGTGGTGACGCCGGACGTAGGCCTTTTTATCTCGCGCGTTGACGCCGGAATCGCGTCGCGTCTGAAGAAGGGCAAGGCGTCAACGCGAAGTCGCAGCCGCAGCCACGCGAATTTGTAGTCTGGATAGTGACGAGATAGAAGTAGTGATATGATCCTGGATTGTTATCAATGCTCTTCATGCTATTTTGACGATAAAGAGCCCAGCTCAAGAATAGACCCGATCACCATTTCGCCGCCGCAGCCGCGGCGGACGTTTGAAAACGTGCTGGTGGTGTTCGTCTGCGTGGAGCGCTACGATAGCCGGCAGGAGCTGGAGGAAGCCGCCGACGAGTTCGCCGCCCTGTCCAATATGTTAGGCAAGCGGCCCATCGTTCTGTGCCCGAACGTTCACCTGTCGATGGACAAGGCGCCGGAGAAGCAGGCGGTTTTCCTCATCGGCGAGCTGGAGAGAATGCTGGTTGAGCGCGGATATGAGGTTCACCGGCTCTCGTTCGGCTACCACAAGAAGTACGGCCTCGAATGCAATGGCAACGTGGGCAGCGTGGTCGGCCGGCGTTTTTACGGGTCGGACCACAAGCAGTTTCTGCGTTTGATGACGCGGCTGGGTGTGTGTCCGCCGGAATCGCTGCCGCGCGACATGCCCGTGTGGGCCGAGGTCCTCATGGAGCGCCAGTTGAAAGTCCTGGGCAGCCGGCGCGAGACTTACAACGCCGCCAAGAAAATGTGCGAGGACCAGTTGGATGCCACGGGGCACGGCGAGCTGTGGACCTGCATGTTGTTCGAGGGCGAGCGTCAGCCGATGGACGATTATCTCAGCCAGCTCTACACGATCATCGAGGAGTATCCGGATGTCCGCGTGCATCGGGCGATGAATCTCAGCGTGCCCGGGTTCTCCAACGCCGCGCGGCATCTGTTTCGCAAGTATCCGGAGGCCATCGAATCGGGTCGCTTGCGCATCTATAACAGCAAGGTTTCGGATATCGAATTCCTCCTGTCCCGCAGCGCGGTGCTGCTGGCCTTTCCGCAAATTCCGCGCAAGGCCGGCTCGCACGCGGGGGAGATTTCCTTTGGCATTTACTGCAAGGACGAGGATTTTGCCAAGAACCTCATCCAGTGGTATCGCACGTTTCTGGTGGACGGCCGGTCCGGGTGGATTCGGACGGAATCGGAGCTGAACGCCGTGATCAACGAGCTGGAAGAGGAGATGTTCCAGGAAGGGCGTGAATAAGCGACTGCTCGTCTCGGGTTCTGCCCTGTCACGCCGGGCGGGAGGCGGCATACGGATTAGGGAACAGCGCGGTGCATACGGTCTTGTCGGTGGCGCTCGTTGTGGGCTACGTGGTCGTTCTCACGTTCGTGGCCGTACGCGCCCGCGCCGCTCGTGAGTATGCGGAATTCTCGCTTGCCGGCCGAGCCCTTCCGCTGGCGCTGATTTTCGGCAGTTTGTGCGCGACCTATGTGGGGCCGGCCTTTTCGATCGGGTTTGTGGGTAAGGGCTTCCTGAGCGGATTTCTTTTTCTCGGTATCGGTCTGGCCTATGCCATCCAGAACGTTGTCGTGGGCGTCCTGATTGCGCCACGGCTTCGCGCTCTCAACGATTGCCACACCTTAGGCGACGCCATTGGACAGCGATACAACTCGCATTGTCACGTTCTGGCTGGTGTCGTGTCAGTGGGGTTGTGTACGGGGTTTGCCGCCGTGATGGCGAAGGCCGGCGGCGTGGTCCTCAACGACCTCTTCGGGTTGCCCCCGTGGTCGTCAGTGACGATTGTGGTGGGCATTACTACGCTCTACACGACCTCCGGCGGCCTGCGAGCCAGCGTGATTACCGATGCCTTCCAGTTCACCGCCTTCGCGATCTTGTTGCCCGTGGTTCTCCTTGTGACGCTGGCGTTTCACCTTGAAGGGGGAGGCGCAACGTTGCTCGCGCAGGGAGTCGCGGCGACCTCTGAAGGTTTGGCCTCGACCTCAGCCCTGAAGATCGTCGGGTTGGTAACGGCGTTTCTGTTGGGCGAGATGCTGATTCCCCCGTATGCGAATCGCGCGTTGGCGTCGCAGACAACGCGGGTCTCCCGCAACGGATTCATCCTGGCCGGTCTGTTCAGCGTTGTGTGGTTCTTGGTGATGATCTCGCTGGGTCTGGTGGCGCGCAGTCTGGTTCCGGGCGGGACAAACGAGGACCATGTTCTGCTGCGTTTGGTCAAGGCCGTTATGCCGATGGGCGGCTATGTGTTGCTGTTGGCCGTGATGGTGTCGATCATCATGTCGAGTCTGGATTCGCTTCTGAACGCCGGTGCAGTGGCATTTACGCAGGACATTGTGCGGCCGCTTCGCCGCGTGCCGGACGCGGCGGCGCTGGACATCGGCAGAGCCGCCACGATTGTGATCGCTGCGGCCGCAGCCGTGGGTGCCGTGGCCGTGCCGGGGATTATCAGTGGCCTGCTGGTCTGCTATACGATTTGGGCGCCGGCCATTCTTCCGGCCCTCGTGTTGGGACTGTGGCTCAAGAGACCGCGACCCCTGGCAGGCATTTTATCTATGATCGTCGGTGCGCTCGTGGCAATCCTGTCTCAGTTCGTCTTCTCCGATGTAATGCAGACGCCCGCCATTATTCCGGCGCTGGCGGCGGCGCTGTTGGCGTATGCATTCGGGCACTGGATGGGCGCGCGACGCGCAGGAGGGGCGGGATGAGCGCTATCGTCGTGATACTCGTGGTGTTCGCGTCGCTGCTGGTCGTTGCTGGGGGCGTGTGGGTGGCCGTGGCGCTCATCGTCGCGCTGCGAGAGCCCCAGCCGTCCGCGCCTTCGACACCGCAGCCAACGGACGACAGCGACCGCCCATAGCACGTGCTGAGGGTTGCCATCTCTTCTTTTCGCTCGGCTCACATGGCCTTTTCGCATAGTCCAGATTCCTCGGGGAGGTTATAATGCCACCGTGAATGAGGCGCCCGCGACCGCGCGCGTGACGTCTCGGCGTGTGAGATCCGCATAGGAGCAAGGAAAGGGAGACAAGGATGAGATGGTTTCAGCGAGGTGAAGCAATTCGGCCGGTTCTGTTTCTGGTCATGATATTTCCCCTCTTGCACGTGCCCGATCCATGGCTGCGCAAGACCTTCAGCCTGGACGCCCGGCCCGAGCACGCCGCGATGTACGTCGCCTCGGTCGGATACCACGAGCTGTACGTCAACGGGCAACGAGTCGGCGACGCCGTGCTCTCGCCGGCGGTGGTCAATCATCGCAGGCGGCCAACCGCTCGCCAAAGCCAGAGGCGTCAAGCCCGCAAACCGCGAAGCCGGCCACCTAAGGATCCACCTACTGCCCCGCGACTACACCTTCCCGACAAGCTTGGCGGTGTTGGGCAAGTTGTGACGGACTACCGAATCGGGAGGCAAGGGCGAAACGAAGACGCCAATGCCGATACGCAGGACATCGTCGTGGACGAGTACGACGAGTTGCTCTGGCGGCTGCGGGCTCTTTGCGGGCTGGCCAACGCCCGGGGGACGAAAGTCCTCGCCATCGGTGGGCTGGTGGCCTACAGCGAGCCGGCGCAAACGAACGGCCCCGTATGCGCGAAGGAGGTATGGGGCTACGAGATCGAGAGCATCACCGAGAAGCAGTTCGCCGAGCGTCTGGCGAAGGCCCGCGGCGATGCGAAGTTCATGGCGGAGGCCAAACGCCGGGCCGAGGAGTTGCTCGCGACGCCGAACGTCACTCTGAAGACGCAGCGCAAGTTCGTGGTCAATTCGTTTGCGGCGCTGGGCGTGTGCGAGCAGTTGATGGCCGAGACGGGCGCCTCGAATTTCGGTTTCGGGCGGTGCATGGGCAAGCCGGTGATCGAGATGCTGGACACGCCGCCGTGCCTGGTGCTGAGCCTGGCCAACGACGCGGGCTATACGGCCTACTGCCACACCGATCTGTCACACACCTTTCCCGGCGTCCTGATGCGCTGGATCGCAAGCCGGCCGACCTTCGTCTGTAACTCACATTTCCCGCATGACGGGATATTTACCGTCGCCCATTGCGCCGCGCCGCGCAGGATGAACGGCACCGATTTCGAGCCGGCCACGATCATGACGCATTACGAATCCGATTACGGCGCCGCCTGCCGGGTCGAATACCGCAAGGGCCAAATCGTCACCGTCGTCATCCCGAATCTGCACTGCACGAAGTGGCAGGGCTTTCGCGGGACCGTCATCGAGTCGCCGGACTTCCCGGCCTGCCGCTCCCAAATCGAAATCGCCGTCGACGGCGACTGGCGCCGCCTCGTCGCCGAGATGGAGGGCTTCCACACCCAGATCATTTACGGCGACTACCTCCGCGAAATCGCCTACGCCCTCAAAAAGCTCGGAAAAGTCGAATGGCAATGCTACAGCGATACCGCCTGAAGCGCCGTAGCGGCTGTCGTAGTCTGAGATAGAGGCAAACTGCGCTTCTTCGATAGGATCCAGGAAGCCATCGATGTGGCGCCAGATTGGCTGCGCTGCCTCGGGGCAGTGGTTTGGCGGCCGGGAGAATCGGGCGGGGAATTTTGTCGTTGAAAGAGGGGGCGAAATCAGTTATAAACAAACGGTTTACGGTCCGGCCGGGGGCGAAGTCTAACGTCCTGCGGCCCAGAATCGAGGCGGTGGCAAGGAGTCGCACCGTGAGCAGACGCAATAGAGGACAACGAGCGTTGTACGAGGCGATGAGCCGGACGCACGCTAAACCCAAGCGGCGTAAGGTGTTAGAGTCGCTGCGCCCGCAGCTCGCGCGGATACGGACCGCGTCGGTCAAACAGGTGGGTCCGGCGTTGGAGCGGCTGCGGCAGGCCGTTACGCCCAAGCCGAAGGAACGCGTCGAACCGGTCCATCGGCCCGCTGAGACGCCCTCAGCGCCTCCCGTGGTGCCGCCGAAGGTGGTGGAACGGCCGGAACCGAAGACCGTGCAGGGGCCCAGCCAAACGTGGCTGCGGCCGAAGCGCGTGCAGCTAAACGACGGCCGCATCGAGATTTCCATCCCCTGGCAGCTCGGCGTGGCCATCGGCCTCGGACTCATTCTGGTGGTGCTGATCGCCTTTCGCCTGGGGCAGATCGACCAGAAGGCCCGTTTCGCCGGTACGCAGCAGCCGGTGCGCACGAGTGCACCGAGCACCGCGCCGGATGGCAATACAACGGCGGCGGGGGCCGGTGAGGCGGAGGCCAGCGCGGCCGGCTCGGGAACCGGTGGCGGGCCTGGCACGGCCACGCCAGCGGCGTCCACCGGCGACCACGTGATTGTGCTGGCCCAGTACCCGGTGCGGACGCACCTGGAGCCCGTACGGTCGTATTTTGCCAGCAAGGGGGTCCAGACGGAGATTCTGGCCGTTTCGGTCTTGCGGCAGTATTTTTCCGAGCGGGGCCTCAACACCGCCGTCTTGCCCGGCGAAGATGGCTTTATGCTCGTGACCAGTGGTACGCTGTACGAAAACCCGAACAATCCCGACAGCGACGGGTACGCGATGAAGCAGAAAATCGTGCGGCTCGGCGCCCAGTACAAGGCGCCGACCGGTTACGAAACGTTTGCACCGAATTACTTCAGTGACGCCTACGGAATGAAAATCAAGTAACAGGAGATGTTTTGCATGTCCATCGACAGTTCACTTAAGATCAGAAACGCACTGATTCGCCACCGCAACGTGTTGACGCGAGCCGAGCGTATCAAGATACTGCAAGAAGAAGAGCGCTGGACCGAGGAGCAATCGGTCCTGGGGCTGCCAAAGGTGGAGCACCGCAAGAGCGCCGCGGGCAAGAAGAGCAAGGGCGCGCCGCAGGCCGAGGCCGCCGCTGGCGCCGAGAAGGCGGCCGAAACTCCGGAAGAGGCCGAGAGCGAGTCGTAACGGGTGGCGAGGCGCGCTCAGGTCTTGTTGTTCGCGTATTCGGGGAGGAGCTGCTTGATGCGGGCGGCAATCGCCCCGTGATCCGCGCTGGCGGACGTGGAGACGAGTTCGGCGATGCCGGCCCGCAGCCGACCGCGGTCCATGGGAATGTTCTTCCAGATGCTGATCTTTGGGTGACGCGTGCGCTGCATGTCTTCGCCTTCGATGCGGAGTTCCTCGAAGAGCTTTTCGCCGGGGCGCGGGCCGGTGAAGACGATTTCGATCTCTTCGCCGGGGCGGAAGCCGCTGAGCGTTATGAGCTCTTTCGCGAGATCGACGATTTTCACGGGATCGCCCATATCCAGGACGAAGATCTCACCGCCTTTGCCCATGGTGGCGGCCTGCAACACGAGCTGGCTGGCCTCGGGAATCGTCATGAAGTAGCGTTTCATATCGGGGTGGGTGACCGTGACGGGCCCGCCCTCGGCGATCTGCTTCTTGAAGATGGGCACGACGGAGCCCTCTGAGGCCAGAACGTTGCCGAAGCGGACGGTCACGAACTGCGTGGCACTCGTCTTGCCGAGATCCTGGATGTACATCTCGGCAATGCGTTTGGAGGCGCCCATGATGCTGGTGGGGTTGACGGCCTTGTCGGTGCTGATCATGACGAAGTGGGCGGCGCCGTGCTTGTCGGCGGCGTCGGCGACGATCTGCGTGCCCACCACGTTGTTCTTGACAGCCTCGCCGGGATTGGACTCCATCAGCGGCACGTGCTTGTGGGCGGCGGCATGGATGACGACCTCGGGCCGGTGTCGTGCGAACGTGTCCGCGACGCGGGGGCGGTCGGTGATGTTGCAGACCAGCGAGTGCATCGGCACGTTCGGAAAGTGCTTGCGGAGGTCTCGCTCGATATAGAAAAGGGGGTTCTCGGCCTGCTCGACGAGCAGGAGCCGGCGCGGCGCGAACTGGCATATCTGTCGGCACATCTCCGAACCGATCGAGCCGCCGGCCCCGGTGACCAGAATGGTCTTGTCCCGGGCGAAATCCTCAATGAGCTCGGTGTCCAGTTGCACGACCGCCCGTCCCAGCAGATCGTTGATATCGACGTCGCGAATCTGGGAGACGCGGAGCTTGCCGGAAGCGATATCGGTGATGGACGGCACCGTGCGAAAGCGGATCTTGGTACCTTCGCAGACCTGGATGACCCGGCGGAGCTGCTGGTGCGTCGCCGAGGGCATGGCGATGGCGATCTCTTCGATGTCGCGCTCCTGGCAGATCCCGGACAGTTGCTCGACGGTGCCGAGGACGGGAATATCGTGGATGTTCATGCCCTGCTTGGCGGGGTCGTCGTCGATGAAACCGACGACGTCGTACTGGAGGACAGGCATGCGCTGGATTTCTCGGAGCAGGGCCTCGCCGGCGTTGCCGGCGCCGACGATAAGGAATCGCTTCAACTGGCGGCCCTGGACGGTGCGAAACTCCTCGTGGTAGAGGCGGATGAGCATTCGCAATCCGGCTGGCAGGAGGATCGTGCCGAAGAGATCAGCCATGAAGACGCCCTGGCTGATGGCGGCGATGCCGGGTGGCAGGGCCCGGCGCACGGCGGGCACGTGTAGCATCACCGCGAACCAGACCGCCACGATGATCAGCGTGCTCGCGAGCGAGGCCCTCAGGATGCCCAGCAGGTCGGAGATGCTCACGTAGCGCCACCAGCCCCGGTACTGCTTGAAGAATCCGAAGACCGGCAGCTTGACGGCCAGACAAAAAAGCAGCAAAAAAGGATACTGCTCGATGAGCCATTCCCGCCGGAACTGCATGCTGTTGGCGACCAGGAAAGAGAGCATCAGGGAGGCGGCAAAGGCGAGGATATGGGCCAGGATGACCAGCGGCTTGCGAAACGTCAGAAGGAACCGGCCCGGCGGAGCGGGAACCGGCCCGTCATTCTCCTCGCGGCCTTGGTGCTGAAAGTCCGTATTCAACTCGGGCATATTCCTATACTGCTCTCTTGGCTCTTTGGCCGGGTAGTCAGAGATCACGTCAACACAGGACGCAGCGGTCGCCGAACGACCTCGGTTATATCATCGGTCCCGGAGCGGGGCGGGTTGAGTCCTTCGCGCGACAGGGAGAGCCCGCGATTGGCGCCGAGCGAGGGGTGTCTCTGATTATTCGGACGTTTCAGGCTTGCTGTCCGCGTCTTCGGTTTGTGCGGCGGCCTCCTCAGGCGGGCTGTCCGTGATGCTCGGCACGTCCGCAGGGCGGGCCGCCATCTCATCGGAAGGCGTATAGACCTCCTCCAGGGCAACCTTGTCCACGCCCTTGCGCATCAGGGCGTAGATAATCGTGTTGGCCGAGTAGTAGAAGCTGATCAGGAACGAGACCATCAGTCCGACAACGACCAGGACCCAGACGCGAATGAGATAGTAGGCCAGCCATGCCGACCACGACTCCGGGGCCACGGATGCGGCTCCGAGAAAGTTGGTGAAATCCACGCCGGGCCAGATGACGCCCAGCTTCTCGTTGCCTTCCAGGAAACCCACGCGCAGGAACACGTGGGTGACCAGAAGCAGAGAGAAGCAGAAAAGCCGCACGAAGCCATAGCAGATGGCGCCATAGATCGCGACCAGAACCGTGTAAAAGCCGATGCGCCAGGGCCTGGCGTAGACGTAGCTGAAGGAGCGGCTGATCGCGTCGAAGCAGTCCGAGTCCTCATACGCGATGGCGGGAAACATCAGGTTCAGGCCCACCAGGGCCCCGATGGCGATGATCGTAACGAGCGTTGCCCCCATGAAGGCCAGGGGCAGCAGCAGGCCGACGGACAACTCGCCCACCACCGGGATATTCCCGATGAGCCCCAGAAGGGAGATGCAGAGGCCCACAACCAGGATGATGGCGATCGGCGTGAGCGGGGCGGTGAAGAAGCTCTGGAACTTTCTGACGCCAAAGCGCACCGCTTCGGTCAGGCCGGGCTTCTGTCCCTGGGCGAACTGCAGGGCCGCGACCCGACAGATGGCTCCTCCGGCCAGCGACATCACGGCCAGCACCAGGGCGAAAAGAAGAAGGCTGTAGACCGGGTGATACTGAAACGCCCAGGCCAGCGCCCTAAAACACGCCACGATATTTCCGGTGACTCCCAGAATGTCGCGCCGGGAAAGGGCGATCAAGGCCGCGTGAAAACGCTTCGCCCCGAAGTTCCACAGCGTCGTGAAGACGCCGTCACGCTGCCCGGCCTCGTGGAACAGCGCGATATGTTCGTTGACCTCGCCCCCGGGAAGTACATACTCGTCCAGTTCGGTCGTGCCGCTCGGGCTGACCACCACGGTCTGGCTAAAGTCCATGACGCGTCCGGCCAGGCAGATCGTCGCCAAAGCCAGGAACGCGAGAATCAGCTTCGTGGGTTGAATGGACATGCGAAAGGCTTGAAAAAGCCGGGGAAAGAGGAAGCTGCCGAAGGGCAGCACGGGCCCTTTTTCATCAACCATCTTGCTTCCTTTCAATGTCCTTGATCCGCTTCGTACGGCCGCCCGATGACGACCCACCTGCTGTATGTTATCGTCTTTTTCGCGGCTCGTCCATGGGATTTTCTGCCAGGCGGCTTTCTTACGTCTCCGCTTTTGGATTTGGATCGCCCTGCTGGAGCGGCCCCTCGTCTGTTTCGTCCGGGCGGGCGGGGACCCTGTAGGCGGCGTCGAGCCAGGCTCCGAGGTCGATGAGCTTGCACCGCTGCGAGCAGAACGGGAAGAACTTCGGACGCCGCGCCGAGACGTCCACGGCGCGGTTGCAAATGGGACACGGGATTGTCGAACCCCGTCGAGTCGGCTTGTCGTCAACGTGATCGTTCGGTTCCATGGGACAACGGCAAAGACATCGCAAACAACTGCGGTGCGCCGATTCTTGAAAGGCAAACCGTTGAGGCGGGTCCTATCCGTCCCGCTTCTCAGGCGACTTCGTCTACCAGACCCTGCTCGATCATGCGGGCATACTCAACGCAGTACTGAGCCCACGGTTGGGCTTCCAGTCTCGCCTTGCGGATCGGCTTTCCGGTGCCCTGGCAGATTCCGTAGCTGCCGTCTTCGATTCGCTGCAGCGCCGCATCGATTTGCGCCAGAAGCCGTCGTTCGCTGTCCATCAGGCCCAGAGCAAACTCCTGTTCGTAATTGTCCGTCCCCAGGTCGGCCATGTGGATCGGCATGCTCGAAAGGTCGCCACTGGCATCGAGCCTGGATTTTTTGAGCGTTTCGCCCTCGATCTCAAAGACGTTTTGGAAGATTTCCCGACGCTTGCGAAGCAGCATTTCCTTGAAGCGTTCCCGATCGGCGGCGTTGAGACCGCGCAACCTCGTTTGCTTCTTCACGGTCTTTTTCCTGGCCGTTTTGCGCTTCACAGCTTTCTTTTTGGCGGTCTTCTTCACGGCCTTTTTCTTGGCCGTCTTACGCGTCGCAGCCGTTTTCTTTACGGCCTTTTTCTTGGCGGTTTTCTTACGCTTGGGAGCCACTTCTATACTCACCTTTCCTATACAACTAGGATACGGTCTTTAGAAACCTATATTCTATCACACCGGTGTACGTGGAGGCAAATATATTTGTACGGATAAAAGGTGCATCATAAAGCCGGGCAGTTGTGAGGGGCGCACTCTTACCGTGAAGCGGTTTGCTTGTTGCGTCATAAGTCGTTTCAAGGAATGAGCTTACGTGGTTCGCGGCGGGTGCTCGCTTAGCATGCTGTGACTCCGTGCCTCATTAGATAATTCCAGAAC
>CAYPZL010000069.1:0-25579 GCA_964415045.1 uncultured Pirellulales bacterium
CCGGTGGATTACAGATTTATGTTTAAGCTCCGTCTTCAAGGAAATCAAACCAACGGTTTCCTTGAAGAATATAAGCCTAATCTCCATTTTGCAAAACTCTACTTGTAAATAGCAAATCGCAAATCCAATCACGCCTCCGGGTACACCCATGGTTTTCGATACTCGCGGCGCAGGAGCTTGTTGGCTTCTGTGTCACCGAGGCAGACTTCCCTCGCGCCGTCCCAGGTGACGCTGCGTCCGAGCTTGTAGGAGAGCATGCCGAGCAGGCTGAGGTTGGTCGAGTAATGGATCGCCTCGATATCGCAGACCGGGCGCCGGCCGGTCTCGATGGCGTCGAGGAAATCGGCCCACAGCTCCTTGATGTTCTGATTGTCGGGCAGGTTCAGTTGCGGGTCTTCGTGGATCTCCTTCTGCCCGCGCCCCACCGGATAAAACGTCCAGCCGTTGCGCCAGCCCATGTGGAAGGTGCCCTTCGTGCCGTAGAAGAAACAGCCGACGCTTTCGGTTTTCTCGGCCGGGTTGCCGGCGAACTGGCGATGCTCCCACGTCACGGTCAGGTCGTCGAACGTATAGGTCGCGACCTGGTGGTCGGGGGCGTCGGTGGTCTGGTATTCGTCGGTGAGGATGGGCTCGCCCTTGATGGGCCGGCCGCCGGCCGAGTGCACCGCCCGGGGCCATTTCCGTTCCATGATCCAGAGCACCTGGTCCACCCAGTGCACGCCCCAGTCGCCGAGCGTTCCGTTGGCGTAGTCGAGGTACTGGCGGAAGCCGCGCGGGTGAATGCCGCCGCGCCAGGGGTTCTCCGGGTCGCCGTTGTACGGCCGCAGCGGGGCGGGCCCGCACCACGTGTCCCAGTTCAGCTCTTTCGGCGGCTCGAAGTTCTTTTTCGGCTTCTCCGGTCCGCCGCCGTAGAGCACGAAGCAGCGTATCATCCCGATCTTGCCGGCCCCGCCCTGGCGCAGGAAGTTCATCCCGGAGACGTTGTGCGGCGAGACGCGGCGGTGCGTGCCGACCTGGACGACCCGGCCGGCGGCGCGGGCGGCGTTGACCATGGCCCGGCCTTCCATGATGGTGTGCCCGATGGGCTTTTCCACGTACACGTGGGCCCCGGCTTTGACGGCGGCGATCGTGCAGAGCGGGTGCCAGTGGTCCGGCGTGGCGACGATGGCGATCTCCGGCTTCTCCCGCGCCAGCATCTCGCGATAGTCCTCGTAGTGTTTGGGCTTGTCGCTGGTCAACTTCGCCAGCTCGGTCGCGCATTGGGCCAACTGCCGCTGGTCCACGTCGACCAGCGCCACGATCTTGCAGCGGCCCGAGGCGACCGCCTCGCGCAGAATGTTCGTACCCCACCACCCGCTGCCGATCAGGGCGGTTCGGTACGTCTTGTCTCGTTGAGCGGTGGCGATGCCGGGAAAACCCACGGTAAGCCCCGTGGCGAGGGAACACTTGAGGAACGTGCGACGGTCTACGGGCATGATCTTCTCCTTTTTTCTGATCCGATGAATGGGCCGTCTGCGGCCCCGTCCAAATCGGCAGATGCGGCGCCGTGCATCTGCATTTGCTACTCTATTGACCGAAAAGCCCGCGTCAAGCCCAAAAACCGATGCGAGGGCCCACGCCACTCCGCTGTAATCGTGAGCGGAAGTCTTCGTCTTGAGCCACGTTTGCGAGGCATCTCTGGGTTGTTGGCACGCGTTAAGAAAGCTGCAAGTCTCCGACTTGCAGCTTTTCCTATTTTGGGGGTTGCCGTGCGACACGACGGCCCTGATTTCCCACGCGACGATATCGCCGAGCTCTTCCGGTTGCGTTTTCATCCGTGGGTGCGGGGCATGGGCGTTGCGGCAGTATCTCTTCGCAAGCACCCTCAAGTTCCCGCCCGTGCTCACAGGAAGCGCAAAAAAAAAAAGAAGGGCCGTCACGGAGACGGCCCGTTCATTTTTTCCAGGTTGGGTCGGGATCAGCGTTTGGCGATCAGCCTTTTGTAGGCGTCCTGGCCTCCGTTGATGAGGTGGATGAGCGGTTCGGTCCGGTCGACGCCCTCGACGAACGCCGGTCGCGCCGCCCAGGGGGTGACACTCAGCACGCCGGCCATGTCCATCCAGTGCTGCAGCCGGGCCACGGGGAGATTCCACGTCATGTGGAAGTGGTTGGCCGGCGGGAACTGCTTGTACTCGAGCATGGTGGCGTACTTGGGCACGACAAAGGTGTGCGGCCAGGTCGGCGTGGTCAGGTTGCACATGGCCTTGCCCAGTTCCTCGGGCACCTCGGTCGTGCTCGCCTGGTCCCAGATGAGGCTGAACAGTCCGGTGGTACTGCTGTAAGCCATGCGGGCGGCGATACCTTCGATACCGGCCGGCGTCATGAACGTGACCGAGTTGCCGCCGCCCGGGAAGTAATGTTCGTCGGCCGCAGGCATGCTGACGCGGTCCATAATCTGTTTGACGGTGGCGCCAGGGCGGGCGGCCCAATCGAACGAGGCGCTGCCCGAGTTGTCGCCGTCGACCAGGCCCTTGATATACCAGTCGGCTTTCTTGTCGAGTTTCTTGAGGCCGAGTTTGTCTGCCAGATCGCGAATCTCCCAGGCCTCCCAGACCTTGCGGAAGTCCATGAACAGCGGCGGGTTGCCCCCGCTGAGGTAGGTCATGAAGAGCATGGTCAGGAGCCCCTGCACGTCGGCTTCGGTGGCGTAGGGCTGGGGGGCCTTGCCGCCGGTGTGGTCGAAGGTGCTGTTGAAGAAGGATTCCATGACGTCGGCCACGGGCAGCGGCAGGCCGCGGGTGTCACTGCCCCATTCGAGCTGGCTCATGAAGCCGCCGCCGACGGCGTTCAGGTCGGCCATGATGTCGCGCACGATCAGGTACATCGCCAGCGACATGTCGAAGCGTTCGCTGTCTTCGTCGCTGCGCAGCTCCAGGCGCTTGCCGACGTAGCGGTTGATCCAGCCGCGCAGGTCCTTGAGCTCTTTCTCCTTGTAAGCCTTCTTGCTGAGCATGTCGGCCAGCAGCTTCATGTCGAGCCGCGTGATTTCGAGGCCGAAGGTGTTTCGCGTCGGGAGGATATGGGCCAGCGCGGTTTCCATTCCCATCGAATCGTGCCCGAAGATGACGACGCGCCGGCCCCGCAGGGCCACGGCGGTCACGGCCGCATAGCACCAGTCGATCAGGCTCTGCGCCGTTTGCTCGGTCATCTTCGGGTCCAGCCCGGTGTCGGGCCAGGTGCCCACGTTCAGCGTAGCCATGCGGCCGTATTGCGCCAGCGCGCCGTTGAGGGCGTGGGCGTAGACGACGCCGGGTTTCGGGCCGCTGTTGCCGCAAGTGATATTGAGCGGCGTGTTCGCGGGGAACTGCTGCAGAAGCGAGATCGCCGTCAACTGCGGGAATGCCCACGTGTCCGGCACGCAGACGAGGATGTCCACGCCTGCCTTGCGGAACTGTTGCGCCACGATGTCCGCTTGCGCTTCGCCATCGACCAGCACCGTGGAGTAGACCACGGGCACCAGAGTCTTGTCCGGCAAAACCACGGCGCCGCTGATCGTCTCGGCCGCCATCCGGACGATGTTCTGGCACCGCGTGCGGCTCTCCTGGTCGATACGGGGATCGCCGGTGGCGAACACACCGATGACCGGCACCTTCGGCGAGGCTTTTCTGATGTTCGGCAGTTTTGTGGCTTCCACTTTCTTTGCCATTTCGGGCACTCCTTCCTACGCGAGTGAGATTGTGGATCTCGGCTTACGAAGTTGAGGCACAATCGGCGACTCGCAATGCGGCGTACGTTTCACGCTTTACACTTGGCGAAGCCGGAGGGGTCCTCCAACATTTTCTTGACGAAGTCGAGGAACTGGGCGGCGTAGGCGCCGTTGGCGACCTTGTGGTCCACCGACAGGGTCATGTTCATAAGCTTGCGGACGAGGATGTTGCCGTTGTCCGGGACGCAGGTCTCGGCGATTCGGCCGATACCCAGGATGCTGCACTGCCCGGGCACGACGATCGGGATGAACGACTCGATGCCGAAGGCGCCCAGGTTACTGACCGTGATGCAGCCGCCCTCGAGATCGGACAGGTCCAGCTTGTCGTTGCGGGCCCGCTCGATCAGGGCCTGGCTGTCGCGGGCGACCTGCTCGATGTCTTTCTTGTTGACGTCCTTGACGAGCGGGGCCACGAGGCCGTCGGGGACCGAGATGGCCAGGCCGACGTGAATGGCGTCGGCCAGCTTGATGGTTTCGCCGGCGAGCTGACCCGTCATGAGCGGGAATTTCTCCAGGCCCATCGCCACCGCCTTCATGATGAAGTCGTTGAACGCGACCTTCACGCCGCCAGCCTCGTTCATCTTGGCCCGGAAGGCGACGAGGTCCGTCATGTCCACGCGGACGGTGAGGTAGAAGCAGGGGATCTCCTGCTTGGACTTGAGCATGCGCTCGGCGGTGATTCTCTGGAGGCGGTTTACGCGGACGGTGCTTCCGAGTTTCACCTCGGGCGCGGGGGGCATGGACGTCTCAGGCGTGGTCGGTCGAGCGGGGGCGGCGGGCTTGCCTTCGGCGGCCTGGCGGATGTCGGCCTCCGTGATCTTGCCGGCCGGGCCGGTGCCCTTGATCATCGCCAGGTCTACGCCCAGTTCCTTGGCCAGCTTCTTCGCCCGGGGCGAGGCCATGATCCGTCCCGCCGGTTTGGCAGGCTCGGGTTCGGCGTTGGCCGGTTCGGGGGCCGGCGCTGCCGCCGGGGCTGCTTCCGCTGTCGCCGGTGCGGGGGCGCCGCCCTTGAGCGCGTCGACGAAACTCTGCGGCACGTCTTCATCCTTGTCGCCGAGAACCATCATGGGTTCGCCGACGAGCAGCGTCTGGTCGATCCCGGCCAGGATGTGCTTCACGAAGCCGTCGCCCGGAGATTCCATCTCCAGAGTGGCCTTGTCCGTCTCGATCTCGAAAATCACATCGCCTTTCTTCACCTCGTCGCCTACCTTCACCAGGCAGTTGACGACAGTTCCCTCCTCCATGGTCTGACCAAGCTGTGGTAACCTGACTTCCTTCGCCATTTATGCAATCCTCATTCTCAATGGGGGAACAGTGAATGCCCTCTCAACCGTTGATCGAGCCGCGCACGGCCTCGGCGATCTGCTCGACGCTGGGTATGCTGGCGTCCTCCAGGGGCTCGCTCATAGGCGGCGGTGCATCCGCGGCGGCGAGGTTGACAGGGCGGCCGTCGAGATAGTCGAATCCGCGGGAGCCGTCCTCGAACTGGTATTCCATGAACTGCCCGGCGATTTCGCGTCCGGCCCCGCACCAGCAGAAGCCTTCGCTGACGGTGATGAGCCGGCCGGTCTTGCGGACGGACTCGGCAATCGTCTTCATGTCGAGCGGCTTGAGGGTGCGGACGTCGATGACCTCGGCGTCGATGCCGTCGTTTTCCGCCAGCACCTTGGCCGCTTCCAGGGCCCGCATGGCCATGCGGCTGTAGCTGACGATCGTGGCGTCGTTGCCCGGCCGCTTGATGTCCCCCACGCCCAGCGGGATGATGTACTCGCCTTCCGGAACCGGACCTACCTGTCCGTAGGTGGCCTTGTGCTCGATGAAGACGACCGGGTTGTCGCTGCGGATGGCTGCCTTGAGCAGGCCCTTGGCGTCGTACGGGGTCGAAGGCATCACCACATAGAGTCCCGGTGCGTGCATGAGCCAAGCTTCGAGCGATTCGGAGTGATGGGCGGCGATGCAGCGTCCGACCCCGCCTTCGGTTCGCAGGACCATCGGCACCTTGGCCTTGCCGCCGAACATGTAGCGGTTGTAGGCGCCGACATGGACGAGCTGGTCCATCGCGATGGTGACGAAATCAACGTACATGATCTCGGCGATCGGCCGCATCCCGCGAAGCGCCGCACCGACGCCCGCGCCGGCGATGGCCGCCTCGGAAATGGCCGTGTCGATCACGCGCTCCGTGCCGAACTCGGCCACCAGCCCGCGCGTGGCCTGGTAGGCGCCGCCGTAGAGGCCGACGTCCTCGCCGAAGACAAAGACGCTTTCGTCGCGCCTCATTTCCTCGGCCTGGGCCGCGACGACCGCCTGGCCCATGGTCATGACGTTCATGCCGAACTGCGACTGGATCGTCGCGCGGGCTTCCTCGGTCCGCTCCTTCTTGGTTTTGGCCGTGGAGGCTGCCAGGGCCGTCTCAAAGGTGCCGGTGGCTTCCATGACCCGGGCCGAAGTCTGCTTGTCGGTTTCGACGACGTCGGCGGGGTAGCTCTCGTCGACGTAGACGTCCTTGGTGAGATCGGCCGGGTTGGGCCAGGGACTGTCGATCCCGAATTGCGTTGCCGTCTCAATGGTCGCGAACGCGGTATCCTTTATCTTATCGAGCTCCTCGTCCGTGCAGAGCCCCTCGGAGGCGAGCTTGTCGCGCAGGATGGTGATCGGATCGCGCTGGTGCCAGGCTTTTTCCTCGGCCTTGGTTCGGTAGGCCCGGGGGTCGCTGCGGCTGTGCCCGTACCAGCGGTAGGTCTTGCATTCGATCATGGTCATGGTGCCGGTCTCGCGGGCGTGCCGGACCGCTTTGCGCACCGCCTGGAAGACCGCCACAACGTCCTGGCCGTCCACGATCATCGCCGGCACGTTGTACGCGACGGCGCGCTGGGCGATGTGTTCGATGTTGCTGGCACAGAGCGTGTTTTCGATTTCGCTGCCGGAGAACGGAACGCTCATGCCGTAGAGGTTGTTCTCGATGATCGCCACCAGCGGAACCTTCAGGGTCGAGGCCATGTTCATCGACTCGTGGAACGTGCCCGTATTGGTCGAACCGTCGCCGTAGAAGGAGAGCACGACCTTGCCGGTTTTCTTGAATTTCTCGGCCAGGGCCGCACCAACGGCCGGGGGCTGGTTGCCGCCGACGATGCCGGTGGAGCCTAAGTTGTTCTGCTTCTCGACCTCCGCGATGTGCATTGAGCCGCCCCGGCCCTTGCAGTAGCCGGTTTCCTTGCCCATTAGCTCGGCCATCATCGCGTTCCAGTGGTTCTGCCGGTCGTCGTCGTCGTCGGCGTACTTGTTGCCGATCGCGCCGCAGTGGCCGTGGCCGCGGTGCGTCGATCCGATTACGTCCCCACGCTCGATGGCGGCGACGGCTCCCGTTGCGACGGCCTCTTCGCCCGCATACAGGTGCGAAGCCCCTTTGATGATGTTCTGGCCCAGCAGCTCGAAGACCTTCTCCTCGAAGAAGCGAATCTCGTAGATGGTCCTGAGCCAGTCCCTGGCCGTGTCAAGCGTGATGACCCCGTCGGCGATGAGATCCTTGAGGGACGGTACGGGTGTTTCGCGCGTATCCTCAATACTGACGGTCAAATCCATGCATCGACTCCTCTATTGAAATAGTGTCGCGGTCCTCCGGAGACTCCTCGCGTAGTCGGGGCCTCTCACGGAAGACATAAAGAGGAGTACTATAGCAGATTCTGGCAAGCCAAACAACCGGCGCCGTCGTTTCGGGCCGCTTTTTTTGGGCCCGGGATTCAAGCACGTTCCGGCCCACCTGGCAGGAGTATCGCCGGCGGACAGCCTTTGACAACGCAAGGGGGGCCGAGTACAATCCCATTGATACGGATCAGGGTAGATTTCTGTCCCATAGGACTCTATTGTCCTGTTGCCTTCTGCACAAGGAGTGGGAGAATGAAGGAGTTTGGGAGCGTTGCGGACCTGCGCTGCCGGGCGAAAGCCGATCTCCTGGGCCCACCGCTACTGGTACGAATCGCTCGATCTGTGGGGCGCGACGGATATGCAGCACGTCAGGAACCTGATGCTGTCGAGGCCTTTCCTGACGCGCGTCCCCGATTCGTCCATAGTTGTCTCCGATGTCGGAGAAGGGGACGGATTCGTCGGTGCTACCGGCGATTCCCGGGGCAGGCCTCCCGGTCGCGGCGAGACGCCCGACAGCAGAAGACGCGACGTCCGCCGTTGAGGACTTGCGCGTGTCGAGTGAAAAAAGAAAACAGGCAATCCAGAGGCCGCCGATGCGATGGTCCTAAGGAGTTATCAGCATCAGGGGATTGGTGCTCTGCAACAGAAGCATCCCCTGTGCGTCCCCCGGATTGCCACGGTGCGGGGCGATGGGAAAAATAACAACAAACGCTGCTGCCATGGCGTTCCATAGGAAGCAAGCGTTTTCTGTAACCATCTCCGGATTCTCGGAGTGAAAAACCGGGTAGGGCGCGGCCTGAGAGAAAAAAAGTCGAGCAGGAGAGGCCGCGCCCCGGAATAGTGAGAGGGAGAGATGGAGAGAAGCAAAGACGTTGACTGTTGGTCTGCACCGAGGTTTCGGGCAGGTCCTTTTCGCAATCGGCGACGTCGTGCAGGCATGGGGCTGGTTGCACTGCGGGCCGGAATCGACATGCGGGAGAGATTTGGGCTTTCGGCCCGACGGCTGGCCGCCTTCGCAGGCGCCGGCGACTCACAGGGGCACACGCGTAGAGACACCGCCGTCCGGGATGGTCTTTCTCCTGTTACCATACCTCTGCGTCCTGTCAGAGGACTCTCCTCCGTGAGTGCATGGTCCCGTAGCCAGACTCGACAAGGAATGGCCTCCTCCATAGTGAGGACCATGTAACCTATCGTCTGCCTGTATACACTCCGGTTTCCCAAAAGTCAAGTGAAAAATGGGCAACCGGGTGAAAAAAGGGCACGGCCCGAGCCTTGTGCGGCCGATGGTGGAAACGAGCCTGCCGGCGCGGGGTCGGCAGGCTCGGAGAGACGCGTTGGCTCTATTGCGAAGGACGTCCTCTGGAGGGACGGACGACCTTGGTGCCCGTGATCTTCGAGGTCCCGCGCGAGGTCTTGAGCTCGCCGGTGAGCCTGGTGTCTTCGAGCTTCCCGTCGAAAGTCATCTCGAAGCTCTGATCGCCAAACTCCAGGGTCATCTTGAACTCGACGCGGCCGTCCTCCAGGTTAATCTTCTTGATGGGGATGGCCCCGTACAGGCCGGTCATATCGGGGTTGACGCGCAGTCTCTGTTTGCGGGAGCCGCGCTCGGACGTAACATCGAGGATCCAGGTGCCGATCACGGCAGCCCCGGCGCGTTTCCCCTCGGCCTTGATCTCGCCCCGTTCCGACTTGACTGTGCCGGAGAGGGTATTGCCCGAGATGGTCCCGGCGAAGGCGGCTTCCCACTGCCGGTCCGGATTCGTGCTCTTCATCTTGAAGCTGAGGCTGCGCCGCTCGTACTGCACGTCGGAGATCTCGAGCTCGCCCCGTTCGCTGCGCCACTGGGCGGTGAGCTGGTCTTCCGCGCCGGCCTTGACGGTCAGCATCGCAGTGAATTCCCGCTCGCCCATCTGGAGCTTCATCTCCCACTGCCCGACTGCCCGGGGCACGCGCGGGCTGCGCCGGCCTTCCACGGCGGACTCGCCCCAGTCGCTGGTGAGGGTGCCGGAGAGCTTGCCCTGCTCGATCTTCCCGACGAACTTCGACGTGGTGGTCTGTCCGTCCCGGCCGCGCCGGCTCGACGCGAAGCTGAGCTGTCCGTCTTCATACTTGACGTCCTGCAGGTCGTTGATCCCCCAGAAGCTGATCCACTGGCCCGTCCAGTTGCCCTCCTGGTTCCGGGAAAACGACAGAATCGATTCGAACGACCGGCCGCCGAAATCGACCTTGATTTGCCAGTCGCCGTACAATCCCCACCGGCGCGTCGTCTGGGCCCCGACCTGGGTCGCCAGAGCCATCACGATACAAAACACAACCGCTTTGAGAAATGTTTGGTGTCTCATGCTGGGTGCCTCCAAAAAGAGTGATTATTGGGAGCGTTGCTTTTTCGCACCTGTTCCACACACCTTTTACTAAGACGCCGCCGAAACCGCAAGCATTTCAATAATCCGGCGAGTTTTCTGTCGACATCCGTGACCGCATGGTCCGGCGACTCTCCCCCGGTGCATGCAAAGATTTACGCCGCAAGGCCCTTTCGGACGTCAAGCGGGACAACGAATCTGCCGATGAAGACGGTAGCTGCCCGGTACGCAACGACGCAGATCAAACCTGGAGGTGGCACAGTGCTCGGCACAGGTCCGCGACAAACGCCCACGCAGGGACGCGCCCCCACGAACCGGCCCACAGGCGGGAGCAGGAGGTAACCGATGAATCTCAGCGCGATTCGGAGAAAGCTTTCCATCTGCAAACGGTGCGATTATCGCTGCTCGGGCTGCCCCCACGCCCTGCCCTGCGTGCGTCAGGGCCGCCAGGTTCGCCCGATCGAATGCTACATCTGCTGGCACAACGAGGGCACGGTCCTGCCCCGCGACTGCCGCCTGCGCCGCACGCCCGTGCGAACCCGGGTCCGCGCGTAGGCTCCGGCCCCGCACAAAAACCACGCCGCCGTGGCCAATTCCACTTGAACGCTGCATCGAAAGACAGTAGCCTCACGGAAGTACCACGAAATCCAGAAATCAGGTGATTCGGAAGGAGCCGGTGCAATGGACGCCAACGAACCCAAGTTGCCCTGGAACGAACTCCAGCATACCGAAGGCGACATTCCCTGGCCGGCGCTGCGCCGCTTTGCCGAGGCCGTGGCGACCGACCCCACGGTAACCAGGAAACTGTTCGACGTCTACGACTGCGCCTATGAGAGCGTGCCGGAGCAGGTCTGCTATGCGGATCTCTACGTACCGGCGATCTTCGCGCTGGCGGCCCCGAAGCTCGACGACAAGCAACGCCACGAAATCGCTGACTTCTTAGTAGACAGACTCGTCGAGGCCGGCGAGGACGAAGCAGAGCTGACCGCAGAAGCACTGGCAACGGCCGTCGGCACACTGGGGCCGGCCGTTCTTCCCGCCGTCCTGAAGGCCATCGCCAATGAACCCGATTCGTCGGGCGCATGGTTCCATCTGTGGGAATTGATCCTCCTGGCTGGCAAAACAGAAAACCCGTTCTTACGCCATCGAGTCATCCAGATGTGCGTCGATCTGCTCGAACGGGTAGACCGCAACGAGATCGACCCGCAGGACACCCACAGTGCCGCCTGGACCCTGGGGTTTCTCCAGTGCACCGAGCATGCGGATTTACTGCAGCGCGTTTGCGAGAAAGCCCAGGACTCCTTCTTGGCAGGCGACTATGCCGAGGCCGCGCAACTCCTGCACGGGGAGATGGACTCCACACTGCCGCCGGAACCGTGGGAGCGACCCGTCGAGGAATGGCTCACGTATCATTGCAAAGCGGCCAGGGACTGGTTCGCCAGGCAAGACGATGACGATGAGGGAGAATACTCAGAAGCCGAAGACGAAGAGGAGGTGGATTTCAAACGGGCATGGTTCCTGAGCACGGAGTTCGTCAACTCGGCCATCGCAGAAACGCTGCCCGTGGAATTGCTGGAGAGTGCGAGTTTCATTGCTGAGTGCCTGGTATACTACAGCCTCGGTTATCTCGGCATAGATCCGGAGGAATGGGACGAGCGAGCGCTGCACGAGCTGCTGTTCGACATCCTTCCCCGCAAGGTCAGTGCAGATGAGAGTCTCTTCGCCAAGATCGGGCCAGTAACGGAGGCCTTCTTGAGTTGGCTGGGATCGGAAGGTCTGCTGGCGGATACCGATGCGCTGGGGGCCACCGTGCACGGCTGGGGCGACGAGATCGTCAGGGCCGGCATGAATCGGGAAAATTGGGGGCCCGCCAAGAGTTTCGTGATGCAAGCCGAGCAAGCCGGGGTGGACGTCACGGATTCGCGCGCCCTCAGGGCGTATATGGTCCAGGAACAAATAGAGCGTCTCGCCCAGCAAGCCCTAACGGATGTGTCGGAACCGGCGGGGTACGGGCTGCCCGTGCCGATTGTCGAACACTCTCCGAAGATCGGCCGCAACGACCCTTGCCCTTGTGGGAGTGGGAAGAAATATAAGAAGTGCTGCGGCAACCCCGCGGCCAGGGACGCGGCCGGGGCGTGACGTGAAGGGGGCGCGTGAAGGGTGAAGCGTATCTCGTTGCGCCGATGGCAGCGGCGAAGGAAACTGATGTAGTGACAGATGAAAGGCAAAGCAATGACGCAACCGCTGAAATCCGTTTCTCACGCGATGATTCTCTGCGTTTTGGCGGTGTTCTACACGTTGGCTGTCCCGTCGCCGGCACCGGCGGATACGATGGTGACGTCGTTCGACTCGGCGCGCCCCGTCTGGCCGACGGGCCGGGAAACGGAGAAGAATCTGTTCGTGGGATTTCGAGCGGTCTTCGAGTGCCCGCAGCCGCAGGGCTGCGGGCTGCGCATCACCGCGTCGTCGCTGTACCGCGTGTATCTCAACGGACGCTTCATCGGTCACGGTCCGGCCCGCGGGCCCCACGGATTCTATCGCGTCGACCAGTGGCCTCTCAAGACCCGCGACGGTCGTGAGAATACCCTGGCCATCGAGGTGGCCGGCTACAACGTCAACAGTTTCTACCTGCTCGACCAGCCGTCATTTCTACAGGCCGAAGTCGTCGCCAACGGGAAAGTCCTGGCCTCCACGGCGGGCGTAGGCGCTCACTTCGAGGCGACGATCCTGAAACACCGCCTGCAGAAAGTGCAACGTTACAGCTTTCAGCGGCCTTTCATCGAATACTATCGGCTCAAGGAAGGCGACGATCGCTGGTGGAAACAACGGCCGGCAGACGAGGCCTGGGCATCCTGCTCGCCGCTTTCGCCGAAGAAACTGCTCGTTCGTCGGGTCGCCTACCCGACCTTTGAGAAACGCCAGCCGCTGCGAGTCGTCTCACGCGGCAGGCTCCAGCAGGGCGTGCCGGTGGAGCGCCCATGGAAGGACCGGTCCCTCGTGAACATCGGGCCGAAACTGAAGGGATATCCGGAGAACGCGCTGGAAGTCGTCCCCTCGCTTGAGCTGCAGGGTGTTCGGTCGGCAGCAAAGGAGAAAATCGACAAACGGTATCAACCCGCCGAAGCCATCGAGCTGCATGAAGACACGTTTTGCCTGCTCGACCTGGGCACCAACCTCACCGGTTTCATCGGAGCGAAGATTCGTTGCTTCGCGCCGACCCGGCTCTATGTCACGTTCGACGAGGTGCTCGCGGAAAATGACGTCGATTTCAAGCGGCTCGGCTGTGTCAATGCCGTCGGCTACGAGCTCCAGCCGGGCACGTACCGCCTCGAATCCTTCGAACCTTACACGCTGCGCTACCTGAAGCTGAATGCCCTGAAGGGCCAGTGCGAAGTCGAGCACGTCTATCTGCGCGAATACGCCAGCGCCGAGACCGAGGCGGCGCAGTTCTCGTGCAGCGACCCGAGATTGAATCGCATCTTCGAGGCCGCCCGGCAGACGTTCCGGCAGAACACGCTCGACATCTTCATGGACTGTCCCTCGCGCGAGCGGGCCGGCTGGCTCTGCGACAGCTTCTTCACGTCGCGCGTCGCGTTCGATTTCGCCGGCAACACGACCGTCGAGAAGAACTTCTTCGAGAACTACCTCCTGCCGCCGAGCTTCGCGCATCTGCCCGAAGGCATGCTGCCCATGTGCTATCCGGCCGACCATTACGACGGGGTCTTCATCCCGAACTGGGCTCTGTGGTTCGTCGTCGAGTTGGAGGAATACCAGGCCCGCAGTGGCGACCGGGAGATGGTGGCCGCCCTGCGACCGCGTTTGGAGGCCCTCTACGAATACTTCCAGAAATTCAAGAACGAAGACGGATTGCTCGAGAAGCTGGAAAGCTGGGTCTTCGTGGAATGGTCCAAGGCCAACAGCTTCGTGCAGGACGTCAGCTATCCGACCAACATGTTGTATGCGGCGGCGCTGGCGGCGGCGGGCCGGATGTATCACGAGCCGGCCCTTCTCGACGAGGCCGAGCAAATCCGCGATGTCATTCGTCGGCAATCCTTCGACGGCGAATTCTTCGTCGACAACGCCGTGCGTAAAGACGGCCGGCTCCAGGTCACGCGCAACCGCACGGAAGTCTGCCAGTACTTCGCGTTCTTCTTCGACGTCGCCACGCCGCAGACGCACCCCGCGCTTTGGCAGAAGCTCGTCCGGCAATTCGGTCCGAAACGAAAAGAGAACGATGCGTTCCCGCAGGTCCACCCCGCCAACGCCTTCATCGGCAATTATCTTCGCCTGGAGCTGCTGAGTCGTTACGGGCATCCGGCCAAAATCAAGAACGAAATCCTCGATTTCTATCTCTACATGGCCGACCGGACCGGAACGCTCTGGGAGAACGTCGGCGCCTACGCCAGTTGCAACCACGGCTTCGCTTCCCACGTCGCCCATGCCCTGTACCGTGACGTCCTCGGCGTAAGCGCGGTCGATACCGAGCGCAAAGTGGTCCGCCTGAAGATCGCCGACGTCGGCCTGGACTGGTGCGAAGGCCGGTTCCTGACACCGCACGGCCCAATCGTCGTAAAATGGTGGAAGGAAAACAACCAAACCCTCTGCCGAGCCGACCTCCCCGCCGGATACGAAACCAAAATAGAAAACGAAACCGCCGGCAGCCTAAGCCTCCGGTAACCCGCTACGTTCCGTCTGTCTCCCGTCGCGGCGGTTGGCCGACTTGAGAGCGGAAACGGTGAGATCGATAGTGTGACTTCTGGCGCGAACCGGTTTTGCGGAATTCGACAAGTTGGGTTTGGAGACGTTAACGCACCGATACGCAAGAGATGAGCGGAGACCCTGGCACTCTCCGCGCGGAGGTGATCCATGCTGTGCGATGTGATGACCGTCAAGCACGAGGACGAGGACGGACTCGTGTACGGGACGCGTTGGGCCGAGAGGGTCGCCGGACTGGTTCTGGCTGTTGCGGGTGCGATTGTGTCTGTCGCGACCTGGGCGTTCGCTGCCATCGTGCCAGCGCCGCTTGTGGTTCTTCCGGGCCTGTCGGCCCTGCTTGGTCTGTGCGTGGCGTTGTCCAATCGGCGCTTTGCGTTTCGCAGGGGTTCGCACACGTGCGCGGCGACGATTCATACATGCGGCGTGATTCGACGTCGGCGCGAGTGGAACTTCACTGCGATCCAGATGCGCCGGCGGTTCCACTGGCAGCTTACGCGCTGGCTGTACGTCCTGGTGCTCGTCTACAATCCACAATTGGCTGCGGCAGTCGTTGGATTCGAAGACCTCCAGCAGCCGACCCAGGACGCGAACGATTTCGGGGACGCTTTGCCTGGTGATTCGGAGGACAACGAGCCCACGATAGTCTGCCGGTCGGTACGTGCGAATGTCGGAAAAATCCGTATCGAGTGTTATGAGAATACGCTCCTCGTCCTGACAGACAGAGGCAATCTTCGGACCGGGGCATCCGCCCAGTGACTCATCGGGAACGCTGGCCACATCGTGGCCCGCGCCACGCAACAGCGCCACCGCTTCAGACGGGATGTTCTCGTCCGTTTTGAACCTCATGCGTCGATCCGTTTACGCCGGCAGGCCTCGAATGCGTTCGTGGGACAGTTCGGCGGCGTAGGCGATGGCGGCTCGGATCGCCTCGTGCGAGAGTCCCGGGTAATTGGCGATGACCTGGTCGGCGGTCAGTCCGTCGGCGAGGTTGTCGAGAACGACCGACACCATGATGCGCGTGCCCTTGATGCACGCCTTGCCGTGACAGACCTGCGGATCCACCGTGATGTAATCGGCCCACTGCTTCATGGATATCACGTACAGGAGAAAAGCTTCTCGGTAAAGACCTTGTTCAAGATTCCGCACGCACACGTAGACGGCATTGTGGACGAGGGTTTCGCCCGCTGCTGCTGCTCCATCGTCTGCACGACACCCTGCGAAGAGGCGATTGCGTGAGAAAGCCATCGCCAAGCTTCGCTTGACGCTGCCACCCGGAGGCGCAATCTGACTATCCGCACCGGGCGATGCGTTGGGCCGGCGCCCTTGCTTCACTCTTCACGCGGTATGCCTCACCGAGCGACGGTTCCGGTGGCGGCCCATTCTACGCCTCGGCGGATGAGCTTTTGCATGCTGGGGTTGAGGATGGCTTTGAAGTCGTGTCCGAGGGCGTTGTGGACGCAGCGACCTTCGCCGAACTTCGTGGTGAAGACCAGCGGCTCTTCCTTCTTGCTCCAGTCGGAGTAGGCCGAGACGAGGACCTCGATGGGCTCGTCGCCCTGGAGCTTGGAATACAGCTCGTCGAAGATCTTGAAATTCTTCATCCCTTTGGTGATGGGATGGTCGGCGTTGGCGATCTTGGCCTCGAAGACGCCGCGGGGTCCGTGGCCGGAGGTGCCCATGACCCAGTGCCGCCCGCACAGCTTGCCGAACGCCTCCCACTTGCCGAACGAGGCGCTGGCTAAGTGCTGCACGTAGAAGCCCTTGCCCTGCTTGACGAAGTTCAGCAGGTTCTCCTGGGCCTGGCCCGTCATCTTGGGTGTGCCCCGGTGGAACATCGTCATCACAATGACGTCGTAGCGTTTCAGGGCGGCGCTGGAATCGAGGATCATCGGGTCTTCGCAGACCCTCACGTCGAAGCGGTCGGACGCCGCCAGGACCTCGCGCGTCTTCTCGGAAATCTCGCGCCAGTCGTGATACGGGGCGACGTCGTCGCCGGCGATCAGCAGGACCTCGATTTGCTTGGGCTGCGCGCCCCCGTCCGCCGCCAGAGAGAAACTCACACCCACCATACCGATCAGCACCGAAGCCAAAGCCAAACGCCGCATGCCATTTCTCCTTATTGCCAAACCCATTCGATTCGTATTGCCTGTTCTCCAGCCGGCCCACCCGGCCGACCGCCTGCGGAGATTGTAGTCCATTTCTCGTGACAGCGATACCGAAAAAGTCCGCAGGATGGGAACAATGCCGCCTGTGAAAACCCTGCGGCCCGCAAATATGCCCCAAAGTCGGGTGATTTGCTTGACGAGCGGGACGGTTCTTGATAGGGTTGTGCGACAACGTTGAGGGGGACCAGTGAGGGACGGTTATGCGGATTCCCGAGAATTCCGGAGACGTTGACAAGTGGCTCAGGCTGATTCGCGCCGACGGGGTGGGGCCGGTGACGTTTGCGCGGCTGCTCAAGCGATTCGGCTCGGTCGATGCAGCGTTGGGCGCGTCGGTGGCGGGCCTGGCCAAGGTGGAAGGCATCGGCTACAAGACGGCCGAACGTATCGCCGCCTCGCGGGGCGCGTTCGACGCGGAGGCGGAATTGGAGCGGGCCGGGAAGCTGGGCGTCTGGCTCGTCCACATGGAAGACGCGCGCTATCCAACGGTGCTCAAGCAGATCTACGACCCTCCGCCCGTGCTGTACGTCAGGGGGACGCTCGGCCGGGAAGACAACCTCGGGATCGCGATCGTGGGGTCGCGGCGGTGCAGCCTGTATGGGCAGGAGCAGGCCTCCCGCCTGGCGCACCTGCTGGCGGCGGGGGGCTTCACCATCGTTTCCGGGCTGGCCCGGGGCATCGACAGCGCCGCCCACCAGGGCGCGCTGGCGGCCGGGGGACGCACGTTGGCAGTGCAGGGTTGCGGCCTGGCCCGGGCCTACCCGCCCGAAAACAAAAAGCTTTTCGAGCTGATAAGCGGCTCCGGCGCCTGCCTCTCTGAGCTGCCGCTGCAGTACGAGCCGCTGGCCGAGAATTTCCCGACCCGCAATCGCATCATCGCCGGACTGTCGCTCGGGACCATCGTCATCGAAGCGGGCCTGCGCTCCGGAGCGCTGATCACCGCCAAAACGGCGCTGGACAGCAACCGCGAGGTCATGGCGGTTCCGGGCAAGGTCGATTCTCCGCTCAGCAAAGGCCCGCACCGGCTCCTGAAGGAAGGCGCCAGGCTGATCGAATCGGTCGAAGACGTGATGGAGGCGTTGGGCTATGTAGGGGACCAGCTTAAGGAGCACACCGCCGTCGCGAGCCGACGGGCTGTCGAGAACGTCGAAACGCCCCTGTTCGACGCGACCAGGCTCAAGCTCAAAGGCAGCGAGCAGGCGATCTACGACTCACTCGGCACGGAGCCGTTGCACGTCGATCAGATCATCGCCGAGACGAATCTGCCGCCCGGCGCCGTCAACGCCGGCGTCATGTCACTGCGCCTCAAGGGCCTCATCAAACAACTGCCCGGCAACCTCTTTATTCGCCCATAACCACAGCATCGCAACGCTTTGTTGTGACGCTAAACAATTATTCCGCCATGTCACGCGGGGCTCGAAACGCGAGACATAATTTCCGGGGGATTCGCAAATTCGCCTTGACTCGCGACGAATCTTTCACTACATTAACACTATGAACGGTAAGGAGGTTGTATTGGCAGTATAGAATCACCGGCGAAAATTCAGACCCACGCCAACGGGGGCAAGGGGCAAGTAGTTCAAGGTAGTTCCTCACTTTGAAGTTCTCTCCTTCTCGCTTGAATCTCGGATCAGGGTGTTTCTCCCCAATTGAGTGAACCGGTCTTTCGGTATGACGCGGCTGCGTGGGCCGCCTCGCCCAAAGGCCCTACATCTATGCTTCTTTGATTTAGGAAGGAAACAGCATGTGTAAGAAACTTGTTCCTCTGGCCGCACTGATGGTGCTGGTCACGCTGCTGGGCGCGGTCCAGGCCGCGGACGTTCCGCCTGTGACAGACGGACTGGAATTGCAGTTCGATGCTACGGTGCTGGCCGACCTGGAAATCGGCGCGGGCGTCACGCAGTGGCCCGACAGCTCGGCAAACGGCCGCAACGCCACCGGCGGCAACGGCGACGCCATCTACGGCGACGCCCGCACACCCTCGGGCCTCTACACGGTGTCGTTCCACAACTCTTTCGCTGAGGCCCTGCAGTTCGATTACAACCCGAACGACAAGGACATGACCATTGTGGCCGTGACCCGCAGCCGCCACGAGCCCGCTGGCTGGCCTCAGTATCATCAGGGTTTTATCGGCTGGGGCGAAACCGGTGGCCACGGCCTGACCGCGCCGGGCGCGTTCAACGTCACGCAGACGTTCATCATGATGAGCGGCTACAGCGACACCGGCCCCGGGCATAACGTGGACGTTTCGCACGATCCCGTTACCGACTTCACCCTCAACGTCTCGCGACTGGACAGCGCGACCGGTGTGATGGACGTCTACCGCGACGGCGTTCTGCTGGGCGAGCTGACCGACATCACGCACGGCATCCAGAGAGCCATGGCCCAGGGCCACATCGCCGGTTTGGACTTCAACGGCGGCATGGGCTGGGACGGTGACATCGCCGAGATTCTGGTCTACAGCCGGGGTCTCAGCGACAGCGAGCTAGCCGAGGTGGAAGATTACCTGTACGAGAAGTGGCTCAAGGCGGTGAAGGCCCGGGAGCCCGTTCCGGCCGACGGCGCCGAGTACGTCACCACCCCTCTGCTCCAGTGGACACCGGGTGACACCGCCGTGAAGCACAGCGTGTACTTCGGGACCACACCGGAACTGGGACCGGAGAGCCTCGTTGCCCCGCAGCAGGTATTCAACATGTACTACCACGTGTTCGGCTTCGAGCCCGGGACGACCTACTACTGGCGCGTCGACGAGATCGAAGCGGACGGCAACGTTCACACGGGCGAGCTGTGGAGCTTCACCGCTGCGCCGCTGACGGCGCACAGCCCTCAGCCTCGCAACGGCGCCAAGTGGATGGCCACCGATACGGACCTGGCCTGGACGGCCGGAATGAACGCCGCCCAACACGAACTCTATTTCAGCACGAATCAGGCTGACGTCGCCGCGGGCGCCGAGGCGGCATTCCAGGTTAGTCAGCCGGCGATGACGTTTGACCTTGACGAGCTCGCCCCCGATACCACCTACTACTGGCGCGTCGATGAGATCGCCGGTGACGGCAGCAAGCAGGCTGGCGCGGTCTGGAGTTTCACGACCCTCGGCCCCGGTGGCGGCATCAAGGGCGAATACTTCGACAACATGACCCTCTCCGGCGATCCTGCCGTCACGCGGATCGACGCGGAAGTCAACTTCAACTGGCCCGACGGCGGGGAGGCCGGAACGAGCTCGCCCGATCCGGCGATTCCCGTGAACCTGTTCTCCGCTCGCTGGACCGGCGAGATCGAGATCGTCTTCGCCGACACCTATACGTTCACCACGAACACGGACGACGGCGCGCGGCTTTGGGTCGGCGACGAGCTGTTGATCGACCAGTGGGTCGATCAGGGCCCGACCGAGGTCAAGGGCAAAATCGAGCTGGAGGCCGGCCAGGTCTATCCCATCCGGATGGAATACTACGAGAACGGCGGCGGAGCCGTCGCCCAACTGTACTGGCAGAGCCCGACGCAGGCGCGTGAGATTCTGTCGGCCGGTCCGCTGCAGCCGCCGTTGCGGGCGCGGGCACCGTTCCCCGCCAACGACGCGGCCGACACCGCCCAGGACCTGACGCTGACGTGGGGCGCCGGTGAAAAGGCGGCCCAGCACGATGTGTACTTCGGCACAGACGCCGAAGCCGTGGCCAACGCCACCCCGGCCGACACAGCGATCTATCGCGGCCGCCAGGCGCTGGAGGCGACCGGCTATGCCGTGCCTGTGGCGCTGGAATGGAACACGACCTACTACTGGCGCATCGACGAGGTCAATGACGCCGAGCCGGAAAGTCCCTGGCAAGGCAGCGTCTGGAACTTCACCACCGCCGATTTCATTATCGTCGACGATTTCGAGAGCTACACCAACGAAGTCGGCAACCGCGTCTTTCAGGTCTGGATCGACGGACTCGGTTACACCGAGCCGGCGCCGGGCAATGCGGGCAACGGCACGGGCGCCCTGGTCGGCCATGACATCTGGAGTCCCGACAGCCCGTATTTCGAGGGATCGATTCTCGAAACCGCCAACGTCCACGGTGGCGGCCACGCGATGCCGCTGTATTTCGGCAACGCCGCTTCGCCCTACGTTTCCGAGGCCGAACGGACCTGGGCGACGGGTCAGAACTGGATGGCCAACGGTGTCACGGACCTGAGTCTCTGGTTCCACGGCAATCCGGCCGGTTTCGTCCAGAACACGCCGGACAGCTTCACCGTCAGCGCCTCCGGCGCCGATATCTGGGGCACGGCCGATCAGTTCCGCTACGTCTATAAATCGCTCAACGGCGACGGCAGCATCGTGGCCAAGGTCGAGAGCCTCGAACACACCAATGACTGGGCCAAGTGCGGCGTCATGATTCGCGAATCGCTCGATGCCGGCTCCAAGCACGCCATGGTCGTTGTTACTCCGGCCAACGGCATCCAGTTCACTTGGCGTGACTTCAGCAACGCCGACATGACCGAGCACAACACCGACAGCGCTCTGGCGGCGCCGTACTGGGTGAAGTTGACCCGCACGGGCAACACGTTCACCGCCGCGGTGTCGCTCGACGGCGCCACCTGGGAGCCCATCATTGACGCAGACGGCTCGACCCGTGAGATCACGATGATCGGCAGCGTGTACATCGGGCTGGCCCTGACCAGTCACAACGCCGGCGCCGTGACAGTGGCCGAGTATTCGGGCGTGCAGACCAGCGGCGGCGTCAGCGGGCAGTGGCAGGTCGCGGAAGTCGGCGTCGATCATCCGGAAAACGATGTAGCCGATCTATACGTGCGGCTACAGGACACTTCCGGCCGGTCGGCTACCGTCCGGTATCCCGAGGGCGCGGTCGTTCGCGACTGGACCGAGTGGAAAATCTCGCTGGCTGATTTCGCCGGTGTGAATCTGTCCGCCGTCAAGAAAATGGTCCTCGGTGTCGGCAACCCGAACGCGCCGGCGCCGGACGGCTCCGGCGTGGTGTTCTACGACGACATCACCGTCGTGAAACCGGCCCCCGAGGGCGAAGGTCAATAACCCGTTATGACCGCAATGCCCGGGCGAGTAAACAGCTCGTCCCGGACTTCATCACAGAGATCCTGTGAACGCGAGGCCTGTGTCCGACCGACACAGGCCTCGTCTTTTTTGAATTGCCTCTAAGTGCTTTTCCGGAAGAGCTCTATCTTCACATTCGCTGAATGCCACAGGCTGGGAGTGCACGCTCTTAGCACACTTTGCACGCGAAAACACCCACAGCCACTGCAACCAGCCGGCGATTTTCCAGCCGGTTTCGTCCGGATAGACGATGTCACTACGACGAACGATCTGCCGGATTGCCTCGTGGGCGGGTTCATGGCGTTCGGCGACCCGAAGAACTACCTGGGCGGCTCCGCCCCGGCTGACCGAGATCCCGAAGGCCTCGTCCAACAGGCCCTGGATATCACCGTAACTGAGGCCGTACTTGTCTTTCATCAGGGCGATCAGCGCTTGCAGGTCCGGGCCCAACTGCGACGCGGCGGCCCCGGTGGCGTTGGAGGTTTGCAGAGGATGCCGGTTTTCTTCCCGCAGCCGCTGGTTCTCTTCAATCAGGTTCTGGTACGTCGGCGGGGCCATGATACCCACTCGCGTTGCTCGTTTGATCGCGACTTTCGCGAACGGCAACACAAAGTAGTTCGGCCGGCAGGGCCGATAAACATGAGTTTTTTTCGCAGGAAATCGCTTGCATTACGTAGGGCGGGGGTAGAATAAAATGGCAGTTAGAAGGCCGGTTGTGTCGGCCGGTCAACTCGCTAAACAGATACAAATCCCCCAATACAACCGCCCCACCAAGACCTGATACAGCAAGAGGCATTCAGTAGTACGTCTAAGCTGCAAGCCGGCCGAGCAGATATGACCCTTGCGACGCGGCAAGTTCGAAACGAGCACCACGGCAGCGAAAATCAAAGGGAAGCAACATCAGTGAATCGAAAGGAATTCTCCGTAACGCACAATCCGAGAATATTGATTGTCACAGCCTGGTCCTTCGTGCTCCTGCCTATCGTTTCGCCTGGTTGGGATCGGCCGATGGAATCCTGTGACCGTTTTCCAGATCCACCTCCGGCCATGGCGGCGCCGGTTTGCCTTCTCGCAGCACGTGGGGTGTAATGAAGAGAGTCAGCACACTCTGTTTGACGTCTTTCTGTTCTTGCTTGAACAACCATCCCAGGATAGGCAGGTCGCCCAGAAGCGGGACTTTGGACACCGTTTCAACCATCTCCTGCTGGCGCAGCCCCCCGATCACGAGTGTTTCCTCTTCGGAAACCACGACTTCGCTCGTAGAGTCCCGCTGGGTTTGTTCCGGGAGCCCGGAATCGGAGGTAAAGGTGAAGCTCCCCACCTTAACATCTACCAGCATATGGATTCTCCCGTCCGCCAGGAGTGTTGGGGTAATCCGCCCCTCCGTGTCGGCGGAAATATCACTCTTCTTGACCACCGGCCGGCCGGCAACGTCAAAGCCTTCGTTGAAGAAATAATTCAGCGTCTTGCGGACTTGTATCCTCGACTCCCGCCCGCTCATCGCCACCGTGCGGGGATTAGCCAGGATGGTTCCTTTCCCATCCTGAACGAGAGTGTTCAGACGAACGAAAAATTCCTCCGGTAGCCTGCCGACGCCCTGGTAGAAGGCCTGTCCGAGACCGGGATACGTGGCAAGCCCATCAACAGCACTATCCGGTGTCAGATCGCGTGCCGCATTTCCTACAGGCTGGAAAAACGCAAATCGCCCTTTCGCGTAGGTCCAGTCCAACCCCAAACTGCGGTTGGCCTCGTCCGACAGTTCCACAGCCAACAGGTCCACCAGGATCTGTGGTGCTGGCGTATCGATCTTTGCCAAATCCTGGCGGATTTCACTAAGGATTTCCGGAGGTCCTTTGAAAAGCAGAAGATTTCGGGATGCATTCTTCGTCACATATTGGTTGAAGTCCGGTGAAAGAGACTCCAGCGCTTCATCGGCCGTCATATGAAGAGGGCGGATTGTCTCTGTGACAACGGTATCTGCCGGAACCCGAGTGGGTTCATTGGCAGTAGAAACAGTCTCGACTTCCTGAACAGGTGGTTTCGCTGCGTGGTTCGCCACCTGATCAGAGACAGAGGTCGCTGGGCGTCCCACGGGGGGACCGATATGTTTGGATGCTTCCGGGCTTACGAGCGAATCCGGGAGATCCAGGCGGTACACATCCGGACGACTGATCCTGTCTTCCTGGCTCACTATCGTCGCAACTGAAAGCAGAATCGAACGCCCGTCCGGGGAGAAGGTAATGTTCTCTATTCCCCCTCGATCATCTGAGCCGAGGATTTCCCTGCGTTCGAGATCCTCGTCATACACAAGGATTTCGTCCCGACGGCCTGTATCGACGTGCAACAAACTCAGGACATGGCGCGTTCTTTGGTATTCCCGTTGCGTATCCCAGTTCTTGACATCATATCGCTGTGTATACATCAGGATCTTGGTACTGTCATAGGACCACTTGATCACATGTACACGTTCATGCAGACCATCTTTCCTGGGAAACGTGGTAAAGATCGTTTTGTAGCCACCATTGACAGGATCCATGAGATAAGCGGTATGAATATCCTTGGCCTGGGAATCAAAGCGGTCTCCGCGCGACAGAATCCACCGGCCGTCCCAGGACCACAGAATGATGTCGTTATTCAATTGTTTCTCTGTTGAAGGAGACGTGGCCTGCGTCAGGTTTTCCGATGCACTTCCATCGGGGTACGCGACCCACACATCATTCCTTTTCATGCCGCGTTCCGTGCGAGTCATCTCCAGGTTGCTCGTATAGGCAATCATTTCATCGTACGCACCCGGCGGGCGCCAGCGAGGCTGTCTGTTACTGACGGATTCGGCACCGATTGAGGTCAGGAGCACCAGGTTGCCGCCATCCGGGTCGGACACGGCAATATCATAATGCTCTGCGCTGGCTTCCGATTGAAAGGTCAAGCGCGGCGGCAAAGTGAAGCTCCAGCGTGCGTACCGGTTCTGGCCCCGTTCCGGCACCACATCCCACCTGCTTCTTGTTTGGGTGTCATAGACCGTGACAAACCGTCTTCGGGATGGTCCCCTGCGGGTCTTGAACACGATGTACCGATCATCCGGCGACCAGAGCGGCCCCTCATCCTCATCCAGGTTGAACCGTGGATAGGGTTCACAGGCCGTGATTGTCTCCTTGGAGTTCAAATCGTAGATATAGACCTGGGACTGGCTTTCGCTACTCGATGAATTGGCATACAGAAACGCTACGTTGTCCCCGGCCCAGGACCATTGGGCGTAATACGGAAAACCAATCGGTGTAATAGCCTCCGCATTGGAGCCATCGCTGTCTGCGACGAATAGCTGACGCTGAGTATCGGTATGGAGTACCTGATACAAAATCTTGTTCCCGTGCGGTGCCCAGGCGATGGCAGTAGACTTGCCGTCATCGGTCAACGGTACGAGTGCAGCGCCGTCCGCGATAGACTCTGCCGTGACAGGACCGCAGACACCAAGCCCAATCAGAGCCAACAACAGAAACAGACGATGTCCGTTCCTCCCGAAGATGACGTTCACAGCAGGCCTGCCAAGAGCGAAACTGTACGCTCGTGTAGAGCAGAGATTTCGGTTCGTCGCTTGCCGAGTCACGAGAACTCCTTCCGGCTGAGTTTAACGAAGTATTGGTTTCGCTCAGGTCCCCTCTCGCCCCGATGTTGAACACGAGTTGGGGACAAGCGGACATGCTAATCCTTGCTTATCCTGCTCAAAAAAAACGCGATTTTGGGCCGAGAGCCGAGTTGGCCAGCCGACGCAGCCAGCCATCTACCGTGATAGGATACTCTCCCTCCGTGCAAGTTCAAGCATCTTCCGGCGACTGAGGAAGCCCGAAGCCGCATCTTAAACATAAATCTGTAATCCACCGGCTATGCCGGTGAGAATTGAAAAGGCTCT
>CAYPZL010000070.1:0-25317 GCA_964415045.1 uncultured Pirellulales bacterium
AAACAAAGACTAACACGCCGAAAACCCTCGCGCCAGAATATTTTCACAGACACGCACCGCCCGGCCGCGTTGCGGTCCGGGCGATGCCGATCGCATCTATCCCCTGGTGCGGTTCTTCGCGTTGTATGACGGTCGCTCGTTCCCTAATTCAAGGCGTACCACCCAATGCCTTCAAAGGTCCATGTCTTTGATTCGTTCTCGATCAGGTTCCTCTTTTCGTTTTCGTCAGTCGTATAGAGGTACCGGCCGAAGCCTTGAGACCAGAAACGATATACCGGCACGGCACCGACCGGTTGGATATCCGGCGGGTACGCGTAGAAGGAGATCCCCTGGTACGTCCATTCGAAAGGCCTCTGGACGAGCCAATCCTTCTCCTCCTCACTGATCGTATAGAAGTGGGTGGTCAAGCGGTCCGACCAGAACTGGTAGACCGGCGCCAGAGACCCATCGACGATGCCGGGTCCCGAGCCCTGGTTTGTGAGCAGCTCGAAGGCCAGATCCCAGGAGACGTTGCGAGGATATTCAACGCGTTCGCCGCCTTCCCATTGGCTGCCGATGTTGGGTGGCCAGGATGTGCCACCGGTGGCCGGCCGGGACGTATCGAGAATCTGTACGGCGTCGCTGTTGAAATGGTGCGGTCTGGTCGTCCAGCCCCACGCGTGTTGCGGTGTCATGACGCCGGTGTCATAGACCGCCGTGATGCTCACCCAGTACACGGCCGATGCGGTCTGGCTGTCGAGCATCGGATGGAACCACTGATCCTGAGAGAGCAGGCAGGTGAACTGAAAACAGGTTTCGTCCGGCCGGAGTCCCCGCGGATCGCTGGCCGTGCCGGCGACGTTCCAGGTCCAGGCGGTACAGTAGTTCTCCCACACGAGCGTGCCGGGGTGGCCGAAGGTGGTTACGGCGCCGGGCAATTGACCCGGTACGTCTGTCCAGATGCCGATGTGGAAGGCCAGAGGCTGCTCCGACGGCAATAGCGATTGGCTCCACCCCTCGAACGAGCCCCACCAGTGGAACCCTGTGATGGGGTGGTTGTCGCTGCACTCCCAGTCGTCGGCGAGCATCTGACGCAGGTGCATGCCGGAAAGCTCGTTCCATGCGGTGAAAACGTACGGGCTCTGCGGGTCCAGTTGTTCCGGCGGCTGGCTCCATGTCAGGGCCCCTTTACCGGAACCGGGCTGGGGGGCGTAGTACTGGGCGATGGTTACTTTGTAGTCTTCCACTTCGCCGTCATCGGCCAGACCCTCGAAGGACAACAGGCCGCGGGTGTTGAACCGGAACCGCGCGTATGTGTCACCGATTGCCGCGCCCGCCGGCACTCGGAAGGTCAGCTCGTTGGTTCCCGCTGAGAGCAGCTTGTCCGCAAATATCTGCTCCGTCGCACCGTCGAAATCGCCGTCTCCGTCGAAATCGACCCAGGCGTTGAGGTATCCGAACGTGGACGCGGTTACCTGCACGGTGGCGATCTCACTCGGCCAGAGCGCCGAGGCGAAGATTACACCGTCTTCATCGTCGTTTCCGTTGGTGTCGTCTCCCGTGGCGGAACTACCGGGCCGTCCGTCGGCCTCGCCGTCCACGGATTGTCCCAGGTAGACCCCCTCGACGATGATGTGTCTGGCTCCATCGTTGCTCTGTCGCGTGGGATAGCCCGGGTCGGGCGCGTCGCCGAAATCCAGCGACGTTGCTGGCGGTGTCGTCGTGCAGGCCTGGCACGTGGTGTTCGCCCCCAGCCATACATAGGGTGGCAGGCATTGTGATTCAAGCGTGATAAAGCAGGCGCCGGTCTGACGGTTGCAGCAGGCCCCCATTTCCCCTCCCGGCTCTCCTCCACCGGGCTCTCCTCCACCCGGCTCTCCTCCACCGGGCTCGTCGCCGATGCAATCGTGGAATGCCCCTCGGAAGACCAGGACGTTGTTTCCTGTGACATCGATGGAGACCCATTCAGGATTGTAAGCCTCGATGATCTCGTGAGCGATGGGTTCGATCGATCCGAAGAAGCCGGCGGGGATGGTGTAGAGGTGCTCGGTCTTTATGTACTTGGCCTCATCCTGAGGAAAGGGGACATTGATGGGCAGCGGAGGGTGACTCAGTCCGAGTGCCGACCATTCGGGCGTGGACCAACTGTAGGTGAGCTCGGCGGAGGCGTGCTTGTCGACGTCGACGGGCTCGGTATAGATATAGTAGTCCAGTTGTGCCTTCCGCTCGGGATCGTACGGGCCGTTGTAGAACCACATTCGATACACGCCGCTGGTGGCGGAGTAATGGTGCCACCCGTCGCCGTCGCCGTCGCCCGAGACGTAATCTCCGTTCTCATCGAAGATGATGCGGTACCAGACGCCGGGCCAATCGTCGGGGTCTTCCCGGGCATATCGAGCGGCGAGAGCGACGCTGGGCAGAGTCGTGGTGATGATTAGCAGCGTGCACAACAGTCGTAACCTGTGAGCTTTCATTTCTGCGGTCCTTACTGTATCGTTTCGGATAAGCCTGCCTGCCGGTTTGAACGGACCGACCGCCGGCGTTCGATTGTCTATGGCATCGGCGCAAAAGGGGCCCTACTCCAAAAAAAACGGCCTCCAAGCCCCGATTCCGGCAGGGTGGCGGCGCGTTTGGAAGAGGGACGGGTGCGAAGGGGCGGTGAGGCGTCGGTTGAATGTTGCCCCGGACGACGGCGCAGCCGATATTTTCCACGGCGTGGGGGTGTTTGATGACCGTCGCACATGGTTTTCGGACGCTTTTCGGGGGTCTGTCAACGACGAAAACGCGTGACGGTCGGTTCCGGGCAGGCCGGTGCCAATACCGGCAAGGAACGAACGGGACGGGGATCGCCGTTTCCGGTCTCAGTCCGTATCTGCATTTCGGGCAGATTTCGCCGCTCTACATCGCCTTGCAGGTTGGGGCGACTTCGAGCCGGGGCAAGGACGCCTACCTGGAAGAGTTGATCGTGCGACGCGAGCTCAGTTCCAACTTCGTGTACTATTGCCACGAATACGACAGCTTTGAATGCCTGCCTCCCTGGGCCACGCGCACGTTGAACTACCACGCCCGCGACAAAAGGGAGTACGTCTATTCGCGGGAGGACTTCGAAGCGGCGCGGACGCACGATCCGTACTGGAACGCTGCCCAGAAGGAAATGGTCCTGACGGGCAAAATGCACGGCTACATGCGAATTGAACCTCGCTTATCATGCGGAAGGGGCCGTGGTTCCGGGCTTTCCGGGCACCCCGCGTGCCTGGGCCGGCGTTTGATGCACGGTTCCGTTTATCGCTGCCTGCCATAACACGCGCCGGACGCTTTTAGCCCGCGAGAATGCCTCAACTCTGGGAAGGCGGCAGTTGCAGAACGCGTTGCCCTTTGTTGTTCCTCAAACGCGTTTGCCCTGCTTTGGAGTATGTGATTGTTAAGCCTTTTTGTTTTATGTAACTTCGGCACTGATATGAGGTTGTGTGGGTGTCGATGGGGAAGTGCGATAGAAAAAACGCCCTGTGTTCTTGACTTGTGCAGAGGGATGGCGTATAGTTTCCTCTTTGTCTTGTGAATGTGAACACAAGTTCTAAGTGCTCGTAGTGCCGTTATGCGATACCACAAAATTCCAGACGAAACAGTACGCCGGTTGCCCATTTACTTACGGGGTCTGATGTTATCCGCCACTCAGGGCCGCGAGCATATTTCCAGTAAATCTCTCGCCGATTTCGTGGGGGTGAATTCGTGGCAGATTCGCAAGGATTTTTCGTATTTCGGGGATTTCGGGACTCCCGGAGTGGGCTATAACATCGAGAGTCTGGCCAAGCAGATCAAGAAAATCCTCCGGCTGGACGTGGTACGCAAGGCCGCTCTGGTCGGCGTGGGTGATCTGGGTTCGGCGCTGCTGGCTTATCCGGGCTTTCGCACGTACGGCCTGGATATCGTGGTGGCTTTCGATGTTGACCCGAAAAAGATCGGGCAAACGGTCAATGGCGTGGAGATCGAGAATATCACCCGGATCGCCACATTGCAGGAGCGTGGAATCAGTCTGGGGATCGTGGCGGTTCCCCATGCGGCCGGGCAATTCACCGTGGATAAGCTCGTGGAAGCCGGAGTCCGGGGAATTCTCAATTTCGCGCCCTGCAAGATCGATGCCCCCCGCCGGGTCAAGGTCATTACTCTGGATATCGCGATGGAGTTGGCGCGATTGCCCTATTATATGCCGGCCGGTTGATTCGGGAAGTGCATCGTGTCGCAGCAAAGTGAAGGATAGTCGGTGTCGTAACGTGAAACGTAATGGAAAATCGTTGGGAGTCGGGATCGTCACATGAGTATAAAGAGAATTGCTAAAGATGATTTCGCGAGCATCGTCGATGCTCTGATCAAGACGGAGAATGTCATTGGCGTCCAGGCCAAAGGGGAGCGGTTCGATTTTGCGCCCCTGGAATCCGCCGGGGATTTGCGTCTGGACTACGATGTGACATTGCAGCCGCCCAAGAAGTTCTTTCTGCCGCCGACGGAAGTGCTGCTTACCTACGAGGTGGGCGGTGCGTACCAGTCGGTCTATGACGATGGGGCCTTCGTCCTGCTGGGGGTGCACCCCTACGACACGATCGCCATCAACCAGATGGATGAGCTGTTCCGGCAGGATAACTACGATACGCACTACATGAAGAGGCGTAACAACGCCACGATTGTGGCCTGCGACGTGGTGACTGCCTCGGAGAACGTCTTTGCCAGTTCGATGAGGACGGCCGTCGTGAAGGAAGGGTTTGACGTTCTCTTGACGGACATCGGCGACAGCTACGTCGCGGAGCTGGCGACGGCCAAGGGCGAGAAGCTCTTCGCCGGGGCCGCCGGCGTCGTGGACGCGGACGCGGCGGCCTTGCAGAAGCGGGAGGAGGTCTGGGCCCGGAACGGCAAGTCCCTGAACCGGCACGAACTCGAGTGCGACCCGGCGTATCTGCCCAAGCTCCTGGAAAAGGCTTACGATCACCCGATCTGGGAGGAGCTGGCGCGGACGTGTTTCTCCTGCGGGTCCTGCAATCAGGTCTGCCCGACGTGCTACTGCTTCAACGTCCAGGACGACGTGAACTGGGACCTCAAGACCGGCCAGCGCTGCCGGGCCTGGGACGGGTGCCTCCTGGATGGTTTCACCAAGGTGGCCCCGGACCACGAGTTCCGCAAATCGCGGGCGGACCGGTTCCGGCACCGGTTGTATCGCAAGGCCAAGTATGTACCGGAAAAAATCGGCGGGCAGATCGCCTGTGTGGGCTGTGGGCGATGCGTCAGCGCGTGTCTGCCCGATATCGCGAACCCCGTCAAGGTGTATAACCGCCTGATCGACGATCTGGGGATAGGGTAGTTGTAGCGTTCGTGCGGTTGGCAATGGCTTGTCTATGTGGATAGGAGCTTGATTGATGTGTCAATGTTGTGCTGAAGAGAAGGACATTTATTTGCCGCAGATGGCGACGGTGCAGGATACGGCCGAGATGAACGAGACCGACCGTTACCTGCGGCTTTCCATGGATGACGGTCCGTTCGACTATATTCCGGGGCAGTTCGTGGAGGTCTCGGTCGCCGGCGTCGGCGAGGCGCCGATCACCATCAGTTCCTCACCGACCCAGAAAGACGGGTTCGAGCTGGTGGTTCGCAAGATCGGAAACGTCACCAACGCGATTCACGCGCTGAAGCCCGGCGATAAGCTGGGAATTCGCGGCCCGCTGGGCAAGGGAATTTACCCCGTGGAAGAGGCCAAGGGCCGGGACGTCGTCTTCATCTGCGGCGGGCTCGGTCTGGTCCCGCAGCGTTCGTTCATCAACTACGTGCTCGACAATCGCGCCGACTACGGGCAGGTGACGATTCTGCAAGGGTGCAAGTGTTACGACCAGCGGCTGTTCGTTTCGGAGGTCGAGGCCTGGAGCAAGCGGGATGACGCGGTGCTGCTGGAGACGCTGGACGATCCCGACGAACGCTGGAAGGGCAACGTCGGCGTCGTGACCTCGCTGGTCTCGAAGGTGCAGACGGATTGGAAGACCGCGGTCGTGTCGGTTTGCGGGCCGCCGGTCATGTACAAGTTCGTCCTGATGGCCCTGGAGGAATTTGACGTGCCGCACGAGAACATTTTCTTGAATCTCGAACGCAAGATGAAATGTGGCGTCGGCAAGTGCGGGCACTGTCAGATCAACGACGTGTACGTCTGCATCGACGGGCCCGTGTTTCGATATACTGATTTGGCAACTATGCCGGAGGCGATTTGACAATGGCGAAACCCAAGATTGCGATATTCGATTTTGCCTGCTGCGAAGGATGTCAGCTCCAGATCGTGAACCTGGAAGAAGAGATTCTCGATCTTCTGGGCGGGGCCGACGTGGTGGAGTGGCGGGAGGCCATGAGTGAAAAGAGCGACGAGTACGACATCGCCATCATCGAAGGCTCGATCACTCGTCTGGAGGACGAAGAGCGTTTGAAGCTGATCCGCAGCCGCGCGAAAGTGCTGATTGCCCTCGGCGCCTGCGCGACGATGGGTGGGATCAACAAGCTCAAGAACAACTTCGACGATCTCGAGGAGGTCAAGAAGTGCGTGTACGGCAAGGCGGCCCATAAGCCGCATTTGCACACCGGGCTGACCAAGGGCGTCGATGAGGTCGTGGACGTGGATTATTACGTGCACGGCTGTCCCATCGACCGGAAGGAATTCACCTACATCGTACGCTCGTTGCTGATGGGCAAGACGCCGGAGATTCCCGATTACCCCGTGTGCGTCGAGTGCAAGGCCCAGGGCAATCCCTGCCTGTGGGAGTCCGGGCAGGTGTGTCTCGGTCCCATCATCCGGGCCGGCTGCGGCGCCCGCTGTCCCTCGAACGGGTTCCGTTGCTTCGGCTGCCGCGGGTACGTCGATAACCCCAACGTCGAGGCCGCCCGGGACGTGATCGAGAAATACGGTTTGAACGTGGACGATTTGAAGACCAAGATGGTTCTCTTCGGAAGCCAACAGGAGCCGACGATCTATGAGTAGTGTCAACGTAAACGTACATCATGTCACGCGTGTCGAAGGGCACGGCAACATCGTTGTGAATGCCAACGACGGCAAGATCGAGAGAGTCGAGTGGCAGGTGCCGGAGGCGCCGCGCTTCTTCGAGGCGATGGTTCGCGGTCGCAGCTACCAGGATATCCAGACGATCGTGAGCCGCATTTGCGGCATCTGCTCGATTACGCACTCGTTGGCCTCGACCAAGGCGGTCGAAAACGCCATGGGCATCGAGGTCTCGGAGCAGACGGACGCGGTGCGCATTCTCATGCACTATTCCGAGCAGCTCCAGAGCCACATCCTGCACGTTGGATACCTGGCGGCTCCGGACTTCTTCGGGGTCCCGTCGGTGGTGCCGCTGGTGGCCAAGGCCCCCGACGCGGTCAAGACGATCATCAAGCTGCACCGCCTGGCCAACGAATGGTCCGACCTGATCGCCGGACGCACGACTCACCCGGTGACGCTCATCCCGGGCGGCCTGACGAGAGTTCCGACGGAGAAGCAGTTCCGCGAGCTCCAGCAGCGTCTCAAGGACAGCGTCGCCGACCTCAAGACCGTGGCCGAGGTGTTGCTCTCGGTGGCCGAGAACATCCCGAACTTCACGCGGGAGACCGAATACGTATCGCTCAAGCAGGACAATCCTCCGACGTACACCTTCTATCACGGCGAGATCACCTCGACCGATTACGACGGCACCGTGGCGATCAACGACTGGAAGACGGTGGCGAACGAGTACGTGAGCGATCAGTCCACGGCCAAGTGGACCAAGTGGCATCGCGGCTCGTACGCCGTCGGGGCGCTGGCCCGCTTCAACAACAATGGCGAGCTGCTCTCGCCTCTGGCGCAGGACGTGGCCAAGATGTTCAGTCTCGAAAAAGGCTGCTGCAATCCCTACATGAACAACATCGCTCAGCTCGTTGAGTGCGTGCATGTGGTGGAGACCAGCATCGCCCTGATCGACGAGCTGCTGACGAAGGGGCTCAAGGACGAGAAGGTTCGCGTCAGTCCGAAGGCCGGCAAGGCCAGCGGCTGCGTCGAAGCCCCGCGCGGTATCCTCTTCCACGAATACGAGTTCGACCGCAAGGGCAACTGCGTGGGGGCCGACATCTGCATCCCGACGAATCAGAATCACGCCAGCATTCAGGAAGACTTCGAGAAGCTGGTGCCCGAGATCCTGGACGAGGGCGAAGACGCCGTACGACAGAAGCTGGAGATGTGCGTGCGCTCGTACGACCCGTGCATCTCGTGCTCGACGCATATGCTGAACGTGCAGTTCGTCAAGTAATCGTGGGGTTATGAAGAAGGCCGTTGTCGTACTCGGTCTGGGCAATCCGCTCATGGCGGATGAAGGGATCGGCGTCTACCTGGTTGAACGCCTGGCGCAGAAGGCCGAGCGATATCCGTCGGTAGACTTCATCGATGCCGGGACGGGCGGAATGTCCGTGCTGCATCTGCTCGAAGGCCGGCGCAAGGCCGTCTTCATCGACTGTGCGCTCATGGGCGAAGCGCCGGGCGAAATCAGGCGCTTCACGTGTGAAGAGGTTCGCAGCCGCAAAGTCCTCGCGCATCAATCGCTTCACGAGGCGGATCTCATGCACGTCATCGCCATGGCCGAGCAACTGGGGCAGGCCCCGGACGAGGTCGTGATTTTCGGGATCGAGCCCGAGGCGGTCGAGCTGAAGCAGGGTCTGAGCCCCACGCTTCTGGAACGATGCGACGAGTATGTTTCCCTGGTGCTGCGAGAGCTGGAGGCGTAGTGGGAACTGGCAAACGGTCGTTCTTTTCCCGGCGGCGGGTAACCTGTCACAGTGACGGACGCTACCGCCGGGGGCGCTGAAATTTGCGGTGGTGCTATTGACGCAGAACATCCTCTGACATATACATATAATGTAACACGCGGATGAAAATGACACTCTCTTGTTTGCCGAAGGAGATGAAATGGGACAAGGCAGGATTTTGATTATCGATGACGATCCTGATATCACCGAAGCCATGACCGTCGTTCTGGAGAACAAAGGCTATGAGGTGCAAAGCGCGCTGGACGGCGCCGAGGGGATGGAACGACTGCAGCAGGGCCGGCCGGACCTGATCGTTCTGGACGTGATGATGAGGACGTCACAGGAAGGATTTGATTTCTCACGCGCCTTGAAGCACAATCCGGACTACAAGGATATTCCTATTCTGATGCTGACCGCCGTCAAGCAGAAGACCGGTCTGGATTTCAAAACGGAGGCCGGCGACGAATCCTGGCTTCCGGTGGAGGAATTTCTGGATAAGCCGGTGAAGCCGGACGTCCTTCTGGAGAAGGTGGAAAGCCTGCTCCAGAAGTCGTAACTTGTATGGAAAATCTTCTCAAAAGCACCAGCCTCGTTCAAAGGGCCTACTGGCTGATTCGTCTGCGGTGGATCGCGATCCTTACGCTGGCGGTGGCCACCTTTGTCGCGAGAAGGTTCATGGGTGTTGCGCTGCCGGCGACGGCTCTTTACGTCATTGCGGCGGTGCTGCTGGTGTACAACTTCCTTCTGTACGATCTTCTGCGGTACTCGACGTGGGGGGGCAAGGAGCCCTCTCCGGCCCGCATCGGCTGGATCCTCACGTTTCAGATTTGTGCGGACCTGTTCATCCTGGCCACCATCCTGCACTTCTCCGGGGGGATTGAGAATCCGTTTTCCTTCTTCTTTGTCTTCCATATGATCATCGCCAGCATCTTGCGGTCCAAGTGGCAAAGCTATCTGCAGGCGACCCTGGCGGTGGTCCTTTTCGGCGGGCTGGTGGTTCTGGAGTCTCTCGGATGGATCGAGCATTACCAGTTGGCCGGGTTTGTCGGCCGGGACGCATACCAGAACACCACCTACGTTTTCGGTTTCCTTTTCGTTTTTACGATCACGCTGTATCTGGTGGTCTACATGACAACGTCCATCAGCGAACAGCTCCGAAAGCAACAGGTCAGCTATGAGCGGGCGAACGCCTTGCTCCAGGAGAAGGACCAGCTCAAGAACGAATACGTTCTTCGCGTCACGCACGACATCAAGGGGCATTTGGCCGCGGTGCAAAGCTGCCTGGACATCGTTTTTGGTGAAATGGTGGGGCCTCTCAACGAAAAGCAGAAGGATCTGATCGAGAGGGCCCATCGCCGCACGGCCAAGTGCATGGCCTTCATCACCGCCTTACTGAGACTGACCCGCATGAAACTGACCGGCCGTCTCGAGGTGGAGCGATTCTCCTTGCGCAACAGCGTATTCAACGCTCTGGCGTCGGTGCAAAACCGGGCGCAGAACAAGCGCATCGGGCTGACGCACCACATCGATGCGTCGGTCGACGAGGTTCTGGGCGAAGCGGTGTTGATTGAGGAAACCCTGACTAACCTTCTTTTCAATGCCGTCAAGTACACTCCGAACGACGGCAAGGTGGACATGCAGGTCCGGGACGATGGTGCGTTCGTCCAGGTGAGCATTACCGATACGGGCATCGGCGTGCCCGAGAGCGATCTGACGCGTATCTTCGAGGAGTTCTACCGGGCCGACAACGCCCGTGCCGCCGAGCGAGACGGGACGGGCCTGGGGCTGGCGTTCGCCAGGCAGGTGGTGGAAAGGCACGGGGGGCGAATCTGGGCCGAAAAGAACCCGGAAGGGGGCAGTCGTTTCATCTTCACGCTGCCGAAAGAACCAGCGCCGCCGGCGGCCTGAACGCTCCTGTCACGCGGGACATCGTTTGTGTCCCAATGTCGCAAAAACCTGCCCCCGGGATGTGACGATATCAAAATAATTTTCCCGCTATTTTGCTTGCGAGAAGGTAAGGTGTTGTCCTGTATGGGCTTATGTCGATATCGGTCTGTGCCAAAAAAAACGATTTGTGCTTGACAAATATTGGTGTGACGTCTATTTTGAAGGTGGAATTTTGTGAAAGTGAGCACAATCACGAGGAGATCGTGGCCATGCGATACCACAGGATTCCAGATGAGACGGTCCGGCGCCTGCCGGTGTATCTTCGGGGGGCGATCCATCTGTCTCAACAAGGCGTGGAAAACGTCTCGAGCAGCGAGCTGGCCACGATGCTGGGTGTCAACGCATGGCAGATCCGCAAGGATTTCTCGTACTTCGGGGATTTCGGGACGCCGGGCGTCGGGTACGAGCTCAAGATTCTCATCAAGCATATCAACAAGATCCTCCGTCTGAACACAGGCCACAAGGCGGCCCTGGTCGGCGTGGGCAATTTGGGCTCGGCGTTGCTGTCGTTCCCCGGTTTTTCCGCCTATGGGTTCAACATCGCGGCGACCTTCGACATCGACAAGAGAAAAGTCGGACGCCGCAAGAACGGCATTTTGATCGAGGACGTCTCCAGGTTGCGCAACTTGCGCAGACGGGGCATTTATTTGGGGATCATCGCGGTGCCGGCCAGGGCTTCCCAGGAGATCGCGGAAATGCTGGTGAAGGCGGGCGTCCGAGGCATTTTGAATTTTTCACCTCGCTACATTGCAGTTCCCAAACGGGTCAAGGTAATCACGATTGACATCGCCATGGATTTGGCGCGCTTGCCGTATTACATGCCGTCGAGTTGAACGGCTGAAACATAACTTGGTGTTTTACAACAAGTTAGGACTGTGTAAGGACGGGCAGCAGCACGGGAACAGCCAACCGAACGTCGTCCGGTCACTGCGCGTGACTGCGAACCGTCTGTTGTGATGGGTACAGCATGGAAACCGTCTTTATCAGCAAGCTGAACGTGCTGCTCGATGCGGTGGCTCAAAAGATGGACCTGTACGTCCCCCGAAAGGTGGAATCGCACTATGTTTTCGAGCGATACACCGCCGATTCGCCGCCGGAGCCGGCGTTCAACGAGGTTAGGGTGTGCACCCCGGTCAAAGAGTTTCTCTTTCCCTTACGGGAGCTGGCGGCGGTTTTCCCGGAGCCGCAGGAGCCAGAGAAAGTGGGGCCCTTCGCCCTGTTCGGACTCAAAGCCTGTGACCTGCGGGCGATGGAGATTCTGGACAAGGTGTTCGCGGAGGAGGAGTTCGAGGACCCGCTCTATCTGGCCCGTCGGGAGAAGATGCTGGTGATCTCGTCGGATTGTACGGAGCCGGGAGAGAGCTGCTTCTGCAACGTTCTCGAGGGCAAACCGTATGCAGAGGACGGGTACGATCTGAACGTCTCGCCTGTGGAAGACGGTTTCATCGTTCAGGCCGGTTCACAAAAGGGCAGGGGCTTTCTGTCAGCCCACGCCGATCTGTTCGGGGACGTTCCGGATGCCCTGCTGGCCGAACGCGACGAGCGGCGGGCCGAAGCGCAAAGGCGGTTGAAAGAGGCCAACGCCCGATTCCAACTGGATGCGCCGCTGAAGGAGATCGTACAGGAGCGATACGAGTCGGATGTGTTCGACGAGGAGGCGCGCACCTGCGTGGAGTGCCAGGCGTGCACGCGGGTTTGTCCGACGTGTCACTGTTTCTACCTGTACGACACGAAGCAGAAGGACTATTTCGCGAAGATGAAGATGTGGGACAGTTGCATGCGCGTCGGATACGCGGAAGTGGCGGGAGGGGCGAACCCGCGCAAGATGCTGGGCGATCGGCTGCGGCACCGTCTCATGCACAAATTTGCCTATTTCCTCGACCGGTACGGAATCGAGATGTGCGTCGGGTGCGGCCGATGCGTCGATGCCGAGGCCGGCGACGTCGATATTCGCGTCGTGTTGAAGAAGCTCAACGACGAGCTTCGCGATAGAGACCATGAAGTCGTGAAAGCCAAAAAATGACGGCGAACCTGTACCAACCGATCAACGGCGAGATCGTGGACGTTGTCGATGAGTCTCCCACGATCAAGAGTTTCGTCATCTCGCCGGAAAGCGAGTTTCAATTCAAGACCGGCCAGTTTGTCGAGCTGACCCTGCCCGGAGAAGGCGAGGCTCCGTTTACCCCGTCGTCGTCGCCGGTGGTGACGGAGAAGATGGAGATTACCATCATGAAGGCCGGGCGGGTGACGGCCCGGTTGCATGAATGCAGACAAGGTCAGCCGGTGGGCATCCGCGGGCCCTACGGCAACGGCTATCCCGTGGATGACTTCGCCGGCAAGCAGGTCTACATCGTCGGCGGCGGGGTGGGCCTGGCCCCCATTCGCTCGCTCTTTCTTACCCTGGTGGATCGCATCAAGGACTTCAAGTCGGTGGTGTGCCGCTTCGGGGCGCGGACCCCGGAGGACTTCATCTACAAGAACAGCCTTTTCGGCGAGTGGCAGAAGCTCGACGGCGTCGAGATGAAGCTCACAGTCGATCAGGCCAACGGCGACTGGGACGGTCACGTGGGTGTGGTCACGACGATTCTCGACCCGAAGGACGTGGACATCGCCAATTCCGTGGCGGTCGTTTGCGGCCCGCCCATCATGATGAAATTCGTGACGATCAATCTGCTGGAGTACGGTTTTGCGCCCGACAGTATCTACCTTTCGATGGAGAAGAACATGAGCTGCGGCGTGGGAAAGTGCGGCCACTGCATGCTGGGCAAGTTCTACGTGTGCAAGGACGGGCCCGTCTTTACCTACGAGCAGATAAAGAGCTATCCCAATATCTGGGACTGACACGGTCCCGACGGCGGAAAGAGAAGTCGGATATGAGTGCGAAGCTGATCATCGATTTGGCCAGGACGAAATTGCAGGAGGAATCGCAGGTCCGCTGCTCGTACAAGCATCACCCCGGAAACAAGGGGCTCGACGCTCTGCTGGAGATGGTTCGCTTTGCGCTGATTTGCCGTCGCTGCGAGGGGGCCCCGTGCGTGGCGGCGTGTCCGCAGGGCGCGCTGGAGAAAGTTCCCAGCGAGACAAACGACGCCGGCATCCTCAAGCGGGCCAACATGCTCTGCACCGGGTGCGGGACGTGCGCGATCGCGTGTCCTTTCGGCACGATTTACACGGACCTGATTCCGTTTCCCAGCAGCGTGTGCGACCTGTGCCGGGGCCGGTTGCAAGGCGGTGAGAAACCTCTGTGCGTGCAGACCTGTGACGACGGCAGTATCGACTACTGTCCGGCCGAGCCCGGTGACGATCTCGTGGAAGTCTTCGACGGCATCGTGGTGAAAGTGGCCGGCGGCAGTACGTGGGAGCCGTTCCTCAAGAGCGAAGAAGAGGCCGAGAGATGATTGAGGCGCTGGAGAACCTGTTCTGGATTTTGATCTTCCCGGGCTTCGTGTTTACGCTTGCGGTCGGGTTGATCGCCTCGTGGCTGGTGCGCAAGGTCAGCGCGCTGGTGCAGTACCGGGTGGGACCGCCGGTCTATCAGCCCCTGGCCGACGTGATGAAGCTGATGGGCAAGGAGATTCTGATTCCGCAGGAGGCCCAGCGGGCGGTCTTCGTGGCGGCGCCGCTGATCGGGCTGGCCGCCGTTCTGCTGCTGGCCACGATGCTCTGGCTGGCGGTGGCCGGGACGGACTTCGTCGGCGACATCCTCGTGGCTCTGTACCTGATGGTGCTGCCCTCGCTGGCCCTGATTTTGGGCAGCAGCGCCAGCGGCAGTCCGCACGCGGCCCTCGGCGCGAGCCGGGAGATGAAGCTTGTCCTCGGCTACGAGCTGCCGCTGGTTCTGGCGTTCGTTGTGGTGCTGATCAAGACGGCGGGCCTGGTCGCACCCGGCGAGCAACTGAGCCTGACGGCCATTTCGCAGCACGCCTCAGTCCTGAGCATATCCGGGGCGCTGGCGTTCCTCGTGGCGCTGCTTTGCGTGCAGGCCAAGCTGGGGTTCGTGCCCTTCGACATCGCCGAGTCGGAAACCGAGGTGGCCGGCGGCGTTATCATCGAGTACTCGGGCGCGCTGTTAGCCGTCTGGAAACTGATGCAGGCCATGATGCTCGTGGCGCTGCCGCTGTTTTTGGTCGTGGTCTTTTTAGGCGGCATCGGGACTTCCGGATGGTCCCTGCCGGCGGGCATCGGCAAGTACGTGCTGGTGCTCGTGCTGGTGATTCTGATCAAGAACACGAATCCGCGCGTGCGCATCGATCAGGCGATGCGGTTCTTCTGGTTCTACGCCGGAATAACACTGGTCGCGGCCGTGATCCTGGCGACGCTGGGCAACTACTACGGCATCCCTTGGTTGTAAGGTGGGTCCATGAACTGGAAGCTGTGGTCATTGAAGAAGTCCATTTGGGTGTTCCACGTCAATGCGGGCGCCTGTAACAACTGCGATATCGAGATCGTCAATCTGCTGACGCCGAGGTTCGACGTGGAGCGTTTCGGCATCAAGCTGGTGGGCTCGCCGCGTCACGCCGACGCCTTGCTGGTGACGGGCGCAGGCACGCGTCAGGCCGCCGTGCGTCTGCGGGAAGTGTACCGGCAGACGGCCAAGCCCTGTGTAGTCTTTTGCATGGGGGCCTGTGCGTGCGGCACCGGCATCTTCGAGGGTGGCTATCACATCGCCGGACCGGTGGACAAGATCATCAAAGAAGTCGATCCCAATGCCATTATTGCTTATGTGCCGGGCTGCCCGCCCAAGCCGGAGGCGATGATCTCCGGCGTGGTCAAGGCGCTTTCGGCCCTGTGATCGGGATGTGAGATGAAGCAGGAAGAGTTGGACAACAGACTTTCGGAAATCGAGGGCGAGCTGCTCGGCGTCGAGCGGACGGCGGACAACCGCATCTTTCTGCCGTGCGAATCGGAGAAGGTGTACGCCGTCTGCAAGTTCCTTTTCGAGGAGCTGCAATTGCGTTTCGTGATCTCGACGGGCGTCGATGCGGAACATTGCTTCGAGGTCCTTCATCATTTCACCAACGACGAGTCCGGCTGTATCGTGACGGTCAAGGCGATGATCGGCGACCGGGAGACGCCGGAGCTCGAGTCGATCGCGCCGCTGATTCCCGGCGCCGAGTGGATCGAGCGCGAGATGCACGACATCCTGGGCATCAACTTCAAGAACCATCCGAACTTGCGCCGTCTGATCTTACACGACGGCTGGCCGGAAGGGGTGTATCCGTTACGGAAGGATGTAAAGGTATGAGCCAGGCAACGCGAAAACCCGTTCTTGCCGTCGGTCCGTTTCACCCGCTCCAGGAGGAGATGGAGTTCTTCCAGTTGACCGTGGACGGGGAAATCGTCACCGACATCGACGTCCGCATCTCCTACAACCATCGCGGCATCGAGAAGCTCAGCGAAACGCTGCAGTTCGATCAGGTGCCGTTTCTGGTCTCGCGCATCTGCGGGATCTGCTCGGCGTCTCATCCGCTGGCCTACGTCCAGGCGGTCGAGGAGATCGCCGGCGTCACGCCCCCCGAGCGGGCCCTCTACGTGCGGACCATCATCAACGAGCTGGAGCGCATCCACAGCCACCTGCTCTGGGTCGGCCTGGCCGGACACTTCATCGGCTACGATACCGTGTTCATGTGGGCGTGGAAGTACCGCGAGCCCGTCCTCGATCTGCTCGAAGAGATCACGGGCAACCGCAACAACTACGGGAACGTCAAGGTGGGCGGTTGCCGTGAGGACGTCCCCGACGAGCTCAAGCCCAAGATCCTCAAAGAGCTGGATGTGATCGAGAAGAAGACCGAGATGCTCACCAAGGCGGTGCTCGACGACCCGATCATCCATGCCCGGCTCAAAGGCGTCGGCGTGTTGACGAAGGAAGACGGTGTCAAGTTCGCGGTGACGGGCCCGACGGCCCGGGGCAGCGGCATCGACATCGACGTGCGGCACGACGATCCGTACGCGGCCTACGCCGACCTGGATTGGAGCGTCATCAGCCAGCCCGAAGGCGACGTGTTCGCCAAGGCGGTGGTGCGCCTGCTGGAGACGATCGAGGCGGTCAAAATAGCTCGACAGGCCGTTCAGAAGCTGCCCAAAGGGCCCGTGGCCGTGGAAGTGAAGGAAATTCCGCCTGGCGAGGGATGCGGCCACGCCGAGGCGCCGCGCGGCGAGACCTTTCACTACGTCCGCAGCGACGGGGGCAACCGCCCGGTGCGTCATAAGGTCAGGGCCCCGAGCTACGTCAACGTCCCGTCGTTCAGGGCATCCTGCATCGGCGAACACATCGCGGACGTCACGATCACCCTGGCGGCCGTCGATCCGTGCTACAGTTGTACCGAGCGAATCGCCGTGGTGGACAGCCAAAACAAGATTCTCCACGACTACGAAGAGCTGTTGCAGTTGAGCCGCGCCAAGACCGTGCAGCTCAAGAAAGAGATCGGTGCGCCGGAGATGAAATTGGAGGATTTCTAAATTGGACAGAATCCTTTTGTATCCGGTTTTCCTGCCTCTGATCGTGGGCTTCGTGCTGCTGTTTGTGCCCCGGTGGGGCAAGCCCTTATTCAAGCTGGCGGCGCTGGCCGTTTCCATCATCGTGTTTGTCCTCTCGATTCAGGTATTCCGGCGTAGCGGACTCTCGTATGAATGGGAGGTGCTGGCGCTGGGAGATTTTCGCCTGGACTTGCTGCTGGCGTCCCGGCCGCTCGGGTCTTTCATGCTCCTGTTCGCCATGGGTTTCGGAGTCCTCATTGCCCTGTACTCAGTCGGCTCCCGGGCTGAACCGGCGCGGGCCAACGAGTTCTACGGCTCTCTGCTGCTGGCGATTGGAGGCTCGGCGGGCATTTTGCTTTCCGATCATCTTCTGTTCCTGCTGATCTTCTGGGAAATTGTCACCGCCTCGTTGTATATCCTGATCAGCACTGGTGGCAAAAGCTCGAACTTTGCGGCGACCAAGAGCTTCGCCATGATCGGAGCCTCGGACGCCTGCTTCCTGCTCGGCATCGGCATGATCTGGGTGCTCTCGGGCTCGTTCGCCATCCCGGAGATTCGGCTGGCGACAAGCTCGGCGCTGCCGATCATCGCGTTTCTGCTGCTCATGCTGGCGGCGATCACGAAGGCCGGCGCGATGCCGCTGCACACCTGGGTCCCCACCGGCGGCGAGTACGCGCCGACCTCGGTGATGGCGCTTCTGCCGGCGGCGCTGGACAAGCTTCTGGGAATCTACCTGCTCGTGCTCATCGTCACGAGTCTCTTCACGCTGGAGTCGGGCGCCTTGAGCATCGTCCTGGCCATCATCGGTGCGGCCACAATCGTCGTGGCCGTGATGGTGGCCATGGTCCAGCATAACCTCAAGAAGCTGCTTTCCTATCACGCCGTCAGCCAGGTCGGTTACATGATCCTCGGCATCGCGACCCTGACGCCGGTCGGCATCGCGGGCGGTGTGTTCCACATGCTCAACAACGCCATCTACAAATGCTGTCTCTTCCTTTGTAGCGGGGCGGTGGAGGAAGCCACCGGTACCGCCGAGCTGGACCGGCTCGGTGGGTTGGCGAAGAAGATGCCCTACACGTTCGCCGCGTGCCTGATTGCGGCCCTGAGCATTTCGGGCATTCCTCCGCTCAACGGATTTGCCTCCAAGTGGATGGTGTACCAGGGCGTCGTGCAGATGGGCACGACGCAGACGTCCGCCGGAGCGGGACTCTGGCCCATCTGGCTGGTCGCCGCCATGTTCGGAAGCGCCCTGACCCTGGCGTCGTTCGTGAAGGTGCTGCACTCGGTCTTCCTGTCCCGCCTGCCCGATGCCCTGCGAGAGACGAAGGAAGTCTCCCCGCTCCAGAGGTTCCCGATGCTGGTCCTGGCGTTCTTCTGTGTGCTCTTCGGTGTGTTCTATTATCAGATCCCCCTGCAGAAGTTCATCTTCCCCGCCTTGAACATAAGCGGGGAGACCGGGGTGTTCACCGGCGCCTGGAATTCTCCCCTGGCGACGGGATTGCTGCTGATCGGTATCGGTGTCGGCATTGGGGTCCTTGCGATCAGTGCGTTTGCCAAGAAGGTCCGGAACGTCCCGACCTGGACCTGTGGCGAAGTGCAGGCCAACGACGAGATGATTATTCCCGGCACGCACTTCTACAAGACGGTCTCGGCCATGAACGGTCTGCGGCAGATGTACGCCGGGCAGGAACGCGGCTACTTCGATCCCTACGATCAGGGAGGCAAGGTGGGGCTTGTGATGACGGGCCTGCTGCGCTGGCTCCACACCGGCGTCCTCCCCATGTACCTGACCTGGGTGACGTTGGGACTGCTGATTGTGTTGTTCGTTGTTTGCGGAATCTGGTGAGAGGCGATAAGCATGGCTGTGTTCTACATCTTATTGCTGTTTATGATCATCGCCGCCATCATCGCGGTGGAGACGAAGAACCTCTTGAGCGCGGTGATCTGCGTCGGCGCCATCGGTTTCGGTGGGTCGCTGATGTTCCTGTTTCTCCGCGCTCCCGATATCGCCATTACGCAGATTGTTGTGGAAGTTCTCGGTCTGATCATTCTGATTCGCGCGACGATCGCCCGGGACGTGACGTTGATCTCGGGCGACCGCGAGTTCTTCGGAACCGTCGTTTCCGTGGTCATCCTGTTCGTCATTTTCCTGGCGGGCATGCAGGTCTTCGCGACGCTGCCGCAGTTCGGCGCTCCGATCTTCGCCCGGCTGCCGCAGGCCGCCTCCCAGGCGTACGTGCGGGAGGGTCTCAGCGACACCGGGGCCACCAACGTCGTGACCTCGGTCTATCTCGACTACCGCGCCTACGACACGCTGGGCGAGGCGACCGTGCTGTTTACGGCCATCGTCGGGGCCACGGTGATCCTGCGCGGCAAGAGTCGCAAGCTTTTGGAGGACTCCGACGCATGAAGGGAATGACCGTCATCGTCAAGACCGTGGCCAGTTGGGTCAAGGTGCTGATCTTCCTGTTCGGAATCTACATCATTCTGTTCGGCCACCTGACTCCGGGCGGAGGATTCGCCGGCGGCGTGATTCTGGCCTCCTCCTACGTCCTGCTCATGCTGGCGTTCGGGCGTGCGTTCGTCGAGGACAACCTGCCGCTGCCGGTGGCGTCGAGACTCGATTGCCTGGGCGCGTTTCTGTTCGCCCTGATCGCCATCGCCGGGCTGGTTGTCGGGGGGACGTTCTTTCTCAATTTCCTCTACCAGGAATATCTGGTGGGCGAGCCCTTCAAACTTGTCAGCGGCGGGACGATTCCCCTGTCCAACCTGGCCATCGGCTTGAAGGTGGGGGCGTCCTTGTTCCTCGTGATTTTTGCCTTGTCCGTCTTTCGTTGCGATTCCGACAAGTCGGGAGACGAGCCTTCGCCCGACCGGGCAGTCGAGAAAAGGGAGTAGGATCGATGCTCTATGCGCTTTGCTTTCTCCTGTTTATGATCGGCCTCTATTGTGCCGCCGTGAAAAAGAACATGGTCAAGATTGTCCTCGGCATCATGGTCATGGAGTATGCGGTCAATCTCTTTTTGATCATGTTGGGGTACCGCACGGGGGGGGTCGCTCCGATCCTGGGCGTCTCCGACGTGAACCGGCAGACGGCGAGCGTCGCCGCCCAGTTTCTCAACACGGCGGTCGACCCGCTGCCGCAGGCGCTGGTGCTGACTTCGATTGTCATCAGTCTTGGCTCGCTGGCCTTGATGATCTCCATTTGCATTAGAACGTATGCGAAGTACGGTACGTTCGACATCACCGAGATAAGGAGGTTGCGAGGATGAACGTACCGCTGCCCATGTTCGTGGCCGTACCTCTGGTGGTGGCCTTTCTCCTGCCCATGCTTCCCAGGGCGGGCAAGGCGATAGCCACTCTGCTGGCCAACGCGGCGACGATTTGCCTCCTGGTCTTTGCCGTAATGTCGGTCGGCGAGGCCAAGGTGTACGAGGTGGGGGGCTGGTCGATTCCGCTGGGGATCAACCTCGTCCTCGACGGCCTCAGTTCCCTGCTGCTTCTGGCTGTCAGCGCCGTCAGCGCCGCGGCCATGCTGTTCAGCACGCGCTACATGGAGCAATACACCGCCAAGCCCAAGTACCTCACCTTGTTCCTGCTGATGGTCGCCGGCATGAACGGCGTTGTCCTTTCCGGTGACATCTTCAACCTGTACGTGTTCCTCGAAATTGCCTCGATTGCTTCCTACGCTCTCGTGGGTTTCGGTGGGGAGCACGAAGAGCTGGAGGCGTCTTTCAAGTACATGGTGCTGGGGAGCGTCGCCTCGACCTTCGTCCTGTTCGGCGTGGCGCTGGTCTACGGCAACACCGGCTCGCTGAACATGGCCTACATCTCCGAGGCGATCCAGGAGATGGGCATGAACGCCGGTCTGGCGTTTGCCTTGAGCCTGTTCATCGCCGGGTTCGGTCTGAAGGCGGCGCTGGTGCCGTTTCACGCGTGGCTGCCGGATGCACATCCCTCGGCGCCCGCTCCCATCTCGGCGATGCTGTCCGGTGTGCTCATCAAAGCACTCGGCGTGTACGCCCTGTGCCGGCTCGTATTCAACGTCTTCGGTGTGTCGGTGCCGGTCGGGTGGGTACTGGTGGCCCTGGGCATAACGAGCATGGTGGCAGGCGGTTTTCTCGCCATCGGCCAGTGGGATTTCAAGCGGCTCCTGGCCTATTCGAGTATCAGCCAGGTGGGCTACATGGTGCTGGGCATCGGCCTGGGTGTGGTCCTGCTGGCCCGGAAGGCGAACACTGCCTGGGCGGCGCTGGCCATCCTCGGCGGCCTGTTCCACCTGGTCAACCACGCGGTCTACAAGTCGCTGCTCTTTCTCACCAGCGGCTCGGTGGAGATGGCGACGGGGACCCGCCAGATGAAGGAGCTCGGCGGCCTGGCCGACCGGATGCCCGTGACGCGTGCGGCTTGCACGGTGGCCTCGGCCTCGATCGCCGGAGTGCCCCCGTTCCCGGGATTCTGGAGCAAGCTGATCCTGGTCATCGCCGCGGTCCAGGCGCGGTTCTACTGGGTCGCCGCCGTGATCGTGTTCGTGAGCGTCTGCACCCTCATCATGTACCTCAAGGTGCAGCGCTACGTCTTCCTCGGCGAGGTTCCCGAGCATCTGCGCCACGTGCGCGAGAGCAGGGGCACGATGCTGGCCGCCATGGTCCTGCTCACCGTGCTCTGTCTTGCCATGACCCTGCTGGTCCTGGTTCCCTCGCTGCGGATCAGCGTTCTGGAGCCGGCCGTCGAGGTCTTGATGAACGGCGTCGACTATTCGAAAACCGTAGCCCGTTTGTGAGTGTGCGAGGATTCGTCTCATGCGCCGACTGATCTATTTCGTTCTGGCATTCATCGTCTGGGTCTTGACGGCCTGGCCCTTCACGGACGGGCAGATCGATATGCAGGTCGTGATCGCCGGGCTCGTCGCGTCGCTGCTCGTGGCGGTGCTCTTCCATGACATCCTCCCCAAGGAGCACCACGTTTTCCTTTCTCCCATTCGTGTGTTCTGGTTTCTGGTGTACGTTCCCGTCTTCTTCTACTACGTGATCCGGGCCAACCTGGACGTCGTGTATCGCGCCCTGCATCCGGCCATGCCGATCAAGCCGGGCATCGTCAAGATCAAGACGAATCTCAAGACCGACTCGGCCATCACCGCCCTGGCCAACTCCATCACGCTGACGCCCGGTACGCTCACCGTCGATCTGACCGACGACGGCTATCTCTACGTCCATTGGATCAACGTCAAGTCGGACGACGTGGAGGAGGCGACGCGCTGTATCGCCCAACGCTTTGAATATTTCTTGCACAAGATTTTCGAATAGCACGAGGTCGTTATGCAGGTGCTGATGCAATTGTTCTATCTTGGCTTGTTGGCGTGCTGCTTCATGTGTCTCTACCGCATCGGTCGCGGGCCGAGCGCACCGGACCGGACGGTGGCCATCGACATCCTGGGTATCGTGATCGTCGGGTTCTGCGGATTGCTCGGCGTCGTCACCGGCAAGGATTTCTACCTGAACGTCGCGCTGGCGTGGGCGCTGCTCAGTTTCATCGGCACGATCGCGCTGGCGAAATTCCTGGAGGGCCGAGGCTTCGATGAGTGATGTCATTGGGTACAGTCTGATCGTGATCGGAATCCTTTTCGATATCTTCGGTTGTGTCGGCCTGGTGCGTTTTCCCGACGTGTACAACCGGCTGCAGGCGGCCACGAAGTGCGTGACGCTGGGGACCGTCCTCCTGTTGTTCGGGGTGGGCATCGTCAGCGGCGTCGGGCCCACGGCGGCCAAGGCGTTCGTCTGCGCCGTTTTCATCCTGGTGACGTCTCCCACGGCCGCCCATGCCATCGCCAAAGGCGCCTATGCCTCCGGCGTCGAGTTGTGGGAGCGCACCGTTGTGGATAAGTATGCCGAGCAGTTTCCTGAATCCAAATCGTAGCCCAAGTCACATTGGGCGAGGAGTCTGACATTGCGTCTTCCGAAATTGCGAGAGCTGAAAGAGGCCGTGACGGCCGTCGTTTCGCCGCGTTTCACGACCCGTTTCCCGGCTGAGCCCTGCGTCGTCCCCGAGCGATACCGGGGCAAGCCCGAGTTCGATCCGGACACCTGCATCGGGTGCGGGGCCTGCGTGAACGTCTGTCCCAGCCAGGCTTTGACCCAGACCGACGACCTCGAGGCCGAACCGCCGACCAGAACGATCAAGCTGCGGTACGACACCTGCATCTTCTGCGGCAATTGCCGGGACAATTGTACGACGGAGACGGGGATCAAGCTGTCGGACCAGTGGGACCTGGCCGGCCTGGACCGCGAGAGCATGGCCGAGACGCACGAGTACGAGCTGCAGATGTGCGAGAAATGCGGCGCCCTGATCGGCACGAAGAAGCATCTCGTCTGGCTCTACGAGAAGCTCGGGCCGCTGGCGTACGCGAATCCGTCGCTGCTGCTGGCCAAGAGCGGCGAGCTGCTCAAGGAGACGCCCCGCGTTCAGCCGCCGGCGCCGCAGGAAGCGCAGCCGAGCGACTTCATGCGCATCCTCTGCCCCAAGTGCAAGTGCGAATTGAATATCCGGCTCTGACGTCATGGCCCCCGAGACGCACCTGCTTGAGAGCCTTCGCATGCTGGCCGGCTCGCGCACCGTCATTCTCGGCATCGGCAATACCCTCAAGGGCGACGATGGCGTGGGGCCGTCTGTCTGCGAGCGTCTGAGGGGCAGAATCTCGACGCAAGTGATTGACGCCGGCACCGTGCCCGAGAACCATATCGCCCGCATTGCCAGGCTCAGGCCCGACAATCTTCTCGTCATCGATGCCATGGATTTTGCCGCTGATCCCGGAACCATTCGTCTGTTCGATCCGAGTGACATTCCTTCCGTTGCCCTGTCCACGCACACGCTGTCACCGCGCCTGTTCGTCGATCTGCTCCGGCGCGAGGTGGAGGTCGCGGTCCGCTTTCTGGCCGTTCAGCCTTCCCACACGCAGTTTGCCGCGCCGCTCTCCGAGGCCGTACAAGGCGCCGTCGAGGTTCTGGCCGATCTGCTCGGCCAGGTGTTTCCGCCGGCCTCGGAAGAACCGGCCCCGTAATTCGCCAACGGTAGGGCGGGTTCTTGACCCACGCGTTTCTGCGCGCCCTCTGGCTTGCGGCGCGTGCGGATGCTACAATGACCGCCCGTATGCAATTGCCAAAGACCTGTAGTCTATTCGGTCGACAGCCATGAGCCCGACGAGACTCATTCTCAGAGCCTACTACGAGCGATTGCACGAGCTTACGGCCGGTGCCCGCGACGCTCTGACGGAGCGCATCGACGAGTTGCTGTCGGCGGAGTTCGCGCGTCTGGCGTCCGGCCGCATGGACGACGACAAACGCGCCGCCTACCGCGAGGCGGCTCTGGCCTTCGTGGACGAACGCCTGGAGAGCTACAATCCCATCGGCATTCAGTACACGTTCGACCGGGTCAACTCGCGCGAGGCCGCCGAGCTGGAGTTCCAGCTCGACTGGTACAACAGCCGCCCCGAGTTCGACGACCTCGTCGCCGAGGCCCGGACCCTGGCTGGCGAGGGGGACGTCGACCAGGCCCTGGCGCAGCTCGCCGCCGAGCTGATCCAGCGCGCCGGCGCCTTTCCCGACCGGAGCATCATCGCCGCCTACCACGCCGCCCCGGCCCTGCAGAAGCTGCCCGACTACGTCGTAGCCCGCGCCATCGAGGAGGTCGTCTGCAACCGCCCGCCCTCGGCCTGACGTCGTGGGTGAATGGCGAAGGCGGGCTTGTCGGCCCTAAAGTTGCCCAACATGAAATTGGCTTTGTTTGACACAACACTCTCCGCGCCTCCCGCCCGAACCGCGCCGGTTCACCACGGAGACACAGAGTACCCAGCGCGGCCTCGCTGCGCTCGGCCGCAACCAAAGAGGGATAGAATGTAGCGTACGAGAAAGTATAGTAGTGTCCTCGTGAAAAGGTAAGGAAACACATTTGAGGGCACTACTATACTACTAACCTCAAACATCGTTAAGTTTTTGACAAAGATTCGACGTAAACCAATGTAACCTCCTGTCGTTGCAGTAGTTACGATACGGCTTGGAAACGGAGTTTTTGGTTGCGGCCGAGCGCAGCGAGGCCGCGCTGGGAAGTTGATGGAATTATACCAAG
>CAYPZL010000071.1:0-25138 GCA_964415045.1 uncultured Pirellulales bacterium
AGGAGATTTTTCCTCCCTAAAGTAAGCCTAATCTCCATTTTGCAAAAGTTCAGTATGTAAACAAATGCCACGCGTGGGTCGTTATAAGGGCAATAACTCCGCTGTCGCAGGGGTGATTCTGGCGCACTCTCGAGACTTTCTCGCGTTCGACAAAGCGTCCGGCCACGTTGCTGTATCAAGCGAGCGAATCGGCAATCCACACGAACCGGAGCTCGTGAAGGCGGGGACGTGGGAAGGAGGCTGCCCGCAAGCCCCGGAGGCGCCTGCGGCGCACCCCCGACTGACGGGAAGACCGGGGGTCGCATCTTGACGCCGTGCCGTTGTCAAGTGTCAACGGGCCGGTGTTTTCGCGAGGAGGAATTACGGCGGGACAGTGCCGGAATCGGCAGTCGCGTTCGAGCTTGCGAAGCCTTGCGGACTGCGGGGGATCAGAGGTCGTAGTGGTCTTCGGCGTGGATGCGGACGTTCTTTCGGTAGGCGTTGGCGTCGTCGGAGGTCATGCGGTCGAGGCGTTGCTGGGCCCAGAAGATCTTGACGGCGGTGACGCCGCAGCCGATGCCGGCGAAGAAGAACACAAACGCGGCCAGATAGGCGAAGAACTCGGGCAACGCGGCGATGAGCACGCCGAAACCGATCAGCAGCAGGCCCACGATCATAATCCCCGCCGCCACCGTCCGCGAGGCCTGCGAAAGCGTGTTGGAGTAGAAGCGAAACACCATCTCAGACACCTCTCAAAGGGCCGCCGATGAAAAAAGAAGCGGGTCCCCTCGGGGACCCGCTCGGCGTTTGTCTGTTAGTACATTCCACCGCCGCCGGGGGGCGTCGGTGTCTTTTCCTTCTTCTCGGGAATCTCACTGACGACGGCATCGGTGGTCAGCAGCAGCGCGGCGATGGAGGCGCCGTTTTGCAGGGCGGTGCGCTCGACCTTGGTCGGTACGATGACACCGAACTTGATCATGTCGCCGTATTCCTTGCGCAGGGCGTTGTAACCGAACTTGTCGTCGTCGCTCTCGATCACCTTCTGCGCGACGATGGAACCGTCGAGGCCGGCGTTCTTGGCGATCTGCTTGACGGGAGCGAAGACCGCGCGGCGCACGATATCGACGCCGACGGCCTCGTCGCCCTTGGCCTTGATCTCATCCAGAGCCGAAAGCGCTCGCAGCATCGCGACGCCGCCGCCGGGGAGAATGCCTTCTTCGGCTGCGGCGCGGCAGGCGTGCAGCGCGTCTTCGACGCGCGCCTTCTTCTCCTTCATCTCGGCCTCGGTGGCCGCACCGACGTTGATCTGGGCGACACCGCCGGCCAACTTGGCCAAACGTTCCTGGAGCTTCTCGATGTCGTAATCGCTGGTGGAGTTGTCGATCTCGGCCTTGATTTGCTCAATGCGGCCCTTGATCGCCTCGGTGGCTCCGCCGCCCTCGATGATCGTGGTGGTGTCCTTGTCGATGGTGACCTGCTTGGCCCGGCCGAGTTGCGTCAGCTCGATGTTCTCCAGTTGCAGGCCCAGATCCTCGAAGATGGGCTCGGCGCCGGTGAGCACGGCGATGTCACTGAGCAGCGCCTTGCGGCGGTCGCCGAATCCGGGGGCCTTGACCGCAGCCACCTGGAGCACGCCGCGAAGCTTGTTGACCACCAGCGTCGCCAGGGCCTCGCCCTCGACGTCCTCGGCGATGATCAGCAGAGGCTTGCCCTGCTTGGCCACCTTCTCCAGCAGCGGGACCAGCGACTTGACGGAGCTGATTTTCTTCTCGTGGACCAGAACGTACGGCTTGTCCAGCACGACCGTCATGTCTTCCAGGTTGTTCACGAAGTGCGGGCTCAGATAACCCTTGTCGAACTGCATTCCCTCGACCAGATCGACGGTCGTCTCCAGGGACTGGCCTTCCTCGACGGTGATGACGCCGTCTTTGCCGACCTTGTCCATCGCCTCGGCGAGCTTCTTGCCGATCTCGGCGTCCTGGTTGGCCGAGCAGGTCGCGACCTGCTCGATCTGCTTGCTGGACTCCACCGGCAGGCTCATGGCGTGGAGCTTCTCGACGACCGCCTCGACGGCGGTCTCGATCCCGCGCTTGACCTGCATGGCGTTGGCGCCGGCGGTGATATTCTTGAGCCCCTCCTCGAAGATGCTCTCGGCCAGGATGGTGGCGGTGGTGGTGCCGTCACCGGCGTCCTTACTGGTTTTGCTGGCGACTTCCTTGACCATCTGGGCGCCCATGTTCTCGTAGGCGTCTTCCAGTTCGATCTCCTTGGCGACGGTGACGCCGTCCTTGGTGACCGTGGGCGAGCCGAACGACTTCTCGAGGATCACGTTCCGTCCGCACGGGCCCAGCGTAATCTTGACGGCGCTGGCCAGCTTGTTCACGCCGTCACGGATGGCGCCGCGTGCGTCGGTTCCAAATGCTATCTTTTTCGCTGCCATGTTCTGCTTTCTCCTTTTGTTCTATGGGTTCGCGGATGACCCGTTCCACAGACATCCCGCCAGGTTATTTCTCGATGACCGCCATGATGTCCGACTCGTCCATGATCAAGTATTCCTTGCCGTCGATCTTGATCTCCGTTCCGGCGTAGCTGGTAAACAGCACAAGATCACCCTTCTTGACCTGGACTTCCCTGCGGGTGCCGTCCTCAAGCAGCTTACCCTCGCCGACGCTGACGATCTTGCCCCGCTGCGGCTTCTCCTTGGCCGTGTCCGGCAGAACGATCCCGCCGGCCGTCTTCGATTCCGCCTCGACGCGCTCAACCAGCACCTTATCTGCCAATGGTCGAATCTTCATCTGTCCGTGCTCCTTTCAAAACATGATAGAGGTTTGATATTCCTTCGTTATCGACTTCTCCACCGTCTCCGGGAGACCGACTGTCTGTCAGGCCGGCTACCCCGAGAAGATATTGCTGTTGTATTTCTTGAGAAAAACCCGGTTGAGCAACTCGCGCAGGATCTCCATGTTCACCGGCTTGCCGACGACGCCGAAGACGTCAAGCTGCAACGCCTTGCCCAGCACATCCTGATCGGCGTTTCGGGTCAGCAGGATGCACGGGACCAGCGGATAGTCCATGCGAATGATCTTGACGGTGGCCAGCCCGCTGGGGCGCTGGGCGTCCATATCGACGATCGTGGCATGGATACGGCGCCGGCCGATGATGTGGACAAAATCCTGGGCGTCCTGGGCGACCATGAGATTCACCCCGCGCGGCTGAAAGAGATTGCGCACCGCCTGCGGCCAGGCCCAGTCCGCCGCACTGGCTAAAACGTTCACCTCATCGAGTTGTGACCATTGAGCAACCATACGTTTTCCGTCCTGTAGACCAGATGCAAATACTGTGCCAGAAACCGAACGAAAACCCGAAAACAGCGTAACCCCATTCTTGACAAAGACTTACACCCACGCCCGCACGACCGGAGGACTCTGGCAAAATTGCAGCCTGCCCCCGCCGCTCTGCCACCCTGGCAGCCGGGACGCCCGCCGCGCGAGCCCCGGCGATCGGGTGGCAGTGAAGGACAATGTCCAGGTTCCACAGGACTTTCACGGACACGGAAGCGGGCGTAGCGGCCTCTTGCGGTTGACAGGCGGGGTGCAACCGCTAAAATCCCTTCCGTTAAAGCTTTAGGAGAATTGGATGCCTATGAAGACTGCTTCGTTGCCAACCGGACTGGGTGTGATCTTGCTGGCTTCGCGGCCTCAGTATCTGGGGGCCAGCGCCGCGCCGGTGCTGGTAGGCTCGGCGTTGGGGTACGCCGTATCGGGCACGTTCGATGTGGCCCTGTTCACGCTGGCCCTGCTGGCGATCATGGCCCTGCATGGCGGCGCCAACATCGTCAACGACTATTTCGACCACCTCTCCCGCAACGACTGGCTCAACGAGAACCCGACCCCGTTCTCCGGGGGCGGGCGCTTCATCCAGAACGGCATCCTCACGCCCAAAGCCACGCTGCTGGCGGGTCTGGCGTATTTGGCCGTCGGATGCGGGATCGGCCTGATCATCGTTTTGCTGTCGCGCAGCCCGGTGGTCCTGGGCATCGGCCTGATCGGCGTGCTGGGAGCCTTTTTCTACACCGCCCGGCCCGTGCAGTATGGCTATCGCGGTGTGGGCGAGATCGCCATCGGCCTGCTCTTCGGCGTGCTGCCGGTCTACGGCTCGTATTACCTCCAGGCCCGGTCGCTCGATGCCCTGCCGCTGCTGCCGGCCCTGGTCGTCGCGATCCTGATCTTCCTGGTGATCCTGATCAACGAGGTCCCCGACCTGCCGGCCGACAGCGCCGTCAACAAGCGCACGCTGGTGGTTTCCTTCGGCGTGCCCGCCTGTGTCCGCGTCTATCGCGCGACCCTGATTGCGACCTACGTCATGGCCGCGGCGATGCTGCTGCACCAGGCCACCTTCTTCGCCGGCCTCTTCTATCTCCTGACCCTGCCGCTGGCGGTCCTGGCTCTGCGCGCCGCCAACGCCGAAGACGTCACCCGCCCCGGCCAGTACCGCGCCAACCAGATCACCATCGCCCTGCACAACATCGGCTCACTAACCCTCGCCGCCGGCCTCCTCACCCCCGGCCTGATCCACTGACGCTCCCTCCACCGACGGACGTTGCATTCTGGCCGGTACGCGTGTTACCATGGCGCAGGCTGTGGTGCTCGATGCTCCAGGAGAGTCGAGCACGGTGCAGGCGAAGAAGCGGTTGTGAAGCTTCGCTCCTGGTCCCGGCCGAACACTTCGAGTCGAAAGGGAACAGACATGAAGACGAAAAAGCGGCTATTGAGACTCGAGTTGGCGGCGGCTTTCGTCCTGATCGCCACTTCCTGCGTTCCTGAATTCAAGAATCCGCTGCCCCCTCCCGCGGACGGCAAGGCCGACGAAGCCATCCTCGGCGTTTGGGAAACGCGCCCTGACGAAGGAAACGACCGGCAACAGATATCGATCTTCGCCAACAAGTCCGGCGGAATCGACGTCGTATGCATCGCCGACATCGACTCCGAGGAGGGTCTCAGCGTCTCTGTCTTCAAAGGGCACACCACCCGCATCGGGGAGGACAAGTTCCTCAGTCTGACGCCCCGAAAGCCGGAGAAGCGAGAGCCGCTCGACGAACCGGAAAAGCGAACGTATCTCATCGTCCCCTACGAGACCTCCGCTGAAAGCCTGGTCGTCAAAGTGTTCTCGCTTTCCGCTTTCCGACACATGATAGAACAAGGCGAGCTCGCCGGCGAAATCCGCGACGGGAAGTACCTCGACAGCGTCGTCGTCACCGCCTCGTCCAAGGAACTGGCCGCGGCGATCGCCCGAAAGGGCGTCCCTGCCCTCGTCGAAGAAGACACCGAGCTGAAGTACCGAAAGCTGCATCAGCGCGACCGCAAGAAGAGCCTCGCAGACCAACGCCAAAGGAAAAGAGGAGAAAAGGGGTCAGGCTGTGATCGTAAACATTTTTGACCATTCGCCACCGAGGGTTCTTCTGGAGACATGGAAGTCGCCTGGTTTGCGGTAACGGTCTCTGGGCGGGGGGGCCGGGGCGGTCGAAGCCGGGAGATCGGAAATCCCAAGCTCGAAATCCGAAAGACATCGGCCGGCCTGAGATTGAGCATGGAAATGACAAACGAACCCAATTTGCCGGATTTTGGGCCGGAAAATGGGGGCGGGCGGAAGAATGACCCCAATTTGGCTCCCGGATCGGGGTGGCGCGCGGTGCGGGTGGTCCGGCCGTCGCTGAGAAAGGCCGGAGGCGGGAGGAATTCCTGCCGTCTTCGGCCTCCGGCTTACAGCCTGTCTCGCCCGGGAAGGCCGGTCGCGGACGCGGCGGTGGCTCGTCCGCACGCGCCTGCCAGCCGGGTCCTGCGCAAGAAAAAGGGCTGCGGTGGAGTTCCGCAGCCCGTGGTCGCCTGCATTTCGGCTCGGTCCGGTGGTTGGGACCTGCCGATTCGCCGTTTTGTTATGCTTCGCTTTTTGTCTGCCGGGGCATGGCGATGGTCCCGGTCCGGGCGACGTTCTTGATGCCGTAGGGCTTGCAGACGTTGATGAAGGCCTCGATCTTGGTTTCGGGCCCGCTGATCTCGATCATAAGGGACTTGGCGCCGATATCGACGACGCGGCCTCGGAACATCTCGATCAGGGCGAAGATCTCCGGCCTTTTCTCGGGCGGCGCCGAAACCGTGATCAGCATGAGGTCCCGTGCCACGACCGGCTTGCCGACGTAGTCCTGGACCTTGACGACCGGGATGATCTTCCCGAGCTGCTTTCGCACCTGTTCCAGGACCCGGTCGTCTCCGACGACGACAATCGTCATGCGGCTGAGCTTCGGATCTTCAGTGCGGCCGACGACGAGCGAATCGATATTGAAGCCGCGGGCGGCGAACATTCCGGCGACGTGGGCCAGGACGCCCGGTTTGTTTTCGACGAGTGCGCTGATTATGTGCTTCATGGGATACCCCGCTTTCTTTCACAAAGGTCAGATGAGTCGTTCCAGGATGTCGAGACCGTCCATCTCGTCGAGGCTCTTGCCCGCCGGCACCATGGGCCAGACGTTCTCCTCGGGCTCGACGTGGAAGTCCACGACGCAGGGCCGGGTCTCGGCCAGCATGCGCTCGACGACCTTGGGCACGTCCTCTTTCTTGTCCACGGTGATCCCGACGGCCCCGAGGGCCTCGGCGACCTTGGCATAATCGGGGTTGGTCAGATAGCTGCACGAATAGCGCCGCCCGTAGAACAGCTCCTGCCACTGGCGGACCATGCCCATGTAGCCGTTGTTCATGAGGCAAACCTTGATGGGCAGCTCGTACTGCACGGCGGTGGCCAGCTCGGTCAGGGTCATGTTGAAGCTGTGGTCGCCGTCGATATCGAGAACGGTGGCGTCGGGCTTGGCGATTTGGGCGCCGATGGCGGCGGGCAGGCCGAAGCCCATGGTGCCGAGGCCGCCGGAGCTGATGAGCTGCCGGGCCTTTGTGAACTTGTAGAACTGCGCCGCCCACATCTGGTGCTGCCCGACGCCGGTGGCGACGATAGCGTCGTTGTTGGTCTGGCGGCACACCTCCTCAATGACGTACTGCGGCTTGATCTTGCCCGCATCGGCATCGTAGCGGAACGGGAATTTGCTCTTCCAATCCGCAATTTTGGCGAACCACTCCTCGCGCGGGCGATGCTCGACCTCTTTGGTAAGCTCACTGAGAATGAACCTGGCGTCGCCGACGACGGGAATATCGACGTGGACGTTCTTCGAGATGCTCGAAGGGTCGATGTCGATATGAATGATCTTGGCGTTGGGGGCGAAGCTGGCGAGCTTGCCGGTGACGCGGTCGTCAAAGCGGGCGCCGACGGCGATGAGCAGATCGCACTCCTGGACGGCGTAGTTGGCGTAGGCCGAGCCGTGCATGCCGAGCATGTCGAGCGATTCGGGCTTACGCTGGTCGTAGCTGCCCAGGCCCATAAGCGTCATCGTCACGGGCAGGTGGGCCTTCTCGGCCAGGGTCCGCAGCTCCTCGGTGGCGTCGGCGCAGATGACGCCGCCGCCGACGTAGAGGACGGGCCGCTCGGACCTGTTGATGGCGTCGGCGGCCATGGAGATCTGCCGGGCGTGGCCCTTGGTGCGAATCCGGTATCCGGGCAGGTCCGGCGTCTCTTTGCCGTCGCTGCTGTATTTGCTGACCTCGACGTCCACGGGCAAGTCGATCAAAACCGGTCCCGGCCGGCCGGTCGAGGCGATGTGGAAGGCCTCCCGGACCGTGCGGGCCAGATCCTTGACGTCCTTGACGATGCAGTTGTGTTTCGTGATCGGCCGGGTGATGCCGGTCGTATCGGCCTCCTGGAAGGCGTCGTTGCCGATCAGCTCGGTGCGGACTTGCCCGGTGAAAGCGACCATCGGGGTCGAATCCATCATGGCGGTGGCCAGACCGGTGACCAGATTGCAGGCGCCGGGGCCGCTGGTGGCCACGATGACGCCGACCTTGCCGCTGGCGCGGGCGTAGGCGTCGGCCATGTGGCAGCCGCCCTGCTCGTGGCGCGGAATGATGAAACGGATCGGCGCGTCGAAGAGCCGGTCGAACAGGGGCAGGACCACACCGCCGGTGTACCCGAACATGGTGTCGACACCGAGATCGAGCAGGGTATCAACGACGATCTGGGCACCTGTCTTGACCGTGGATTCTGCGGGCGCGGGCGCCGAAGCGCGAGATTTGGCTGGCATACGTAACTCCTTTCCTGAGTAACGTTTAGGGCTCCTACCATCAGGAGTCCGTTCGTCATTGCGGCAGGTCGCGGCGTTGTCAGGCGTTTCAGGCTGTCGGCCGGCTCTTGCCTGTAAAGAACCGCCGCCGCACCTGAAGATACTGCCGAGGCCACGACTGCGTAATCGTCCCGACCGTTCGGGACACGTCAGGGTCTCATGCGGGCAACGCCCCGCACGAGGGCCGGCATCATATACCGGGTACTTCCATGCTGTCAATACTTTCGACTTTTCGTTTCACCTTCTCCAGTGTTTCTGCCGGTCATTCGGCGGTTTCGAGGACGTCCCGCCCCTGCTCGTGGCACGGAACCACCAAGCGAATCGGCGCGTCGTAAAGCCTGTCAAACAAAGGCAATACGGACGCCCCGATATAGCCGAAGACGGTTTCGACGCCCTGGCGCAGAAGGGCCTCGACGATGATTTCGGCACCGGTTGCCGAACGTGGGGGGCCGGGCGGACCGGCCGCGGAGGGACACTTCGATTGCATGGTACTTTCCTTTCCTGACCAACTCGTCGGGCTCCTACCGTCAGGGGCCCTTTGGTTATTCCGGCTCGCTGTGGCCTTGCGGGGCTGCTCCGGGCAACCAGCCGCTCCTGCTTCGAAGAACGACCCGTCGGCCCGAAGATACATACCCGGCCACAACCGCGCAACCATCCCGAACCCTCGGGATGAACCAAGTTGTAAACCTGCCTCCCGGCAGGCTTACCCAGAGTATAGACTTGTTCGCCTGCCCCTGTCAACTGAATTCCAGGCGGGCGCCGCCCCCCCCCGTCGGGGCGTTTCCCCGCCGCCGGCGAGCACGACGGCAAGAAGGTGGTTGCAGTTGCCCCGCCATCTGGTATAATACTTCAGGCGTTTGAGATGTGCTCCATCTCACCCGTGATGTTCTTCGTAGCGTGTTTTGGAGGCCCAAGGGGTCTCCGGGGAGCAAGCAACTGTGGTACGACTTGGCGCAAACGCCAAATGCACCTGCGGCAGAGTTGAAGCGGCCGCAAGAGTCTTTGCAGAGCACGGGACCTTTATCCGCGCCGTCATCCGGTTCCAGACCGACGACGAATCCCACGTTGATGATCTGTATCAGGAGTTCTTTCTAAAGCTCGTCTACAAGCCCCTGCCCCGCCGTCTGGGCAACGTCCGGAGCTATCTCTACCGCGCCATTACCAATGATGTGCTCGATTCAGCCCGTCGGCGACAGAGCTACCGCTATTATTTGAAAAAATATTCGAAAAAAATCCGGATTTCAGTCAACAAAAAGACTCCGAGAAACGCCTTCTTGGAAACTGAGGAATCAGATTCGCTGTTCAGCTTGCTCGCGAGGCAGCTGACACAGAGACAGTCGCAGGCCGTAACCATGCGGTATCGGGATAATTACAGTCTTTCCGAGATCGCGGCCGAGATGGGTATTGCCCGGCAGACAGCCCGGCGGCATCTGTCCTTAGGAATAAGGCGTCTCAGAGCGATTTTAGCGATTGAATGAGGGATTGCGATGGCGGCACTGAACCGAGGGGCCTCATGCAGGGATGCGGAGCCGTACTACTACGACTTCCAGCTTGACCCAAACAACCCTGCTGTCCCAGATTCCGTAACTGGTCACATCAAAGACTGTGCGTATTGTCAGGAGGCATTGCGGCGGCTGGAAGGGCTGCTTGCCGAATCCGAGACGGGCGGTACGGCTGACCGGCCCCAGGACGATGCGGAACTGATCGATGCGCTGAGTCTCCACTTCGAGTACATCGGCGATTATGTGACCTGCGCGCATGTCAAGCCGTTTCTGCCGGCCCTTGCGATGCCTTCGGGGCAGATCAGAATCCCCACGCCAATCACGGTTCACGTGGACAACTGCCCTCAGTGCGCCGCCGATCTCGACGCGATCAGGGGCCTGCACCTGCGTGCGGAGCAGTTGGCGCGGTTGAGCCGCCTTCTGGGCAAAAGGCCGAGCGTCAATTCCGCGATGTGCCGACGAGCCGAGGCGAGTATCGCCGCGCTGGGCTCGGACTCGCCGACGGGAATCGCAGACGAGATATGGGACCACCTGTGCGTGTGCCCGCGGTGTCGGGCCCGTCTTTGCGAGCATCGGGAAGCCGTGCTGGAAAGACAACGTGCCACAGGGTCGGACGCCGGCGTATCTGCGTGCGAGGGCCTTTGCCCGGCCGAAATCTTCGATTACGTCATTCCCTGCGGCCTCACGGCCGCCGAACTCGAATCGGCTACCGCCGCCCACGTGTGGACGTGTCCGGCCTGCCTCGAGAATATGCAGGCGCTGCATCAAACGCTTTTCGATATCGCCGACCGGGCCGATTCGGACACGGCTACCGTCTACGCGGCGAAGGACCGGGCTGCGCAGGCTCATGCCGACGGCAATGACCAGTACGCTCGGTACGGGATTCACGTACGCGTCCTTGAGAAGACTCACGAACCTGCGACGGCGCGCTTCCGTCCGGCGATCAAGCCGTTCGTCAAGGTCGCCGCACTGGCCGCCGTGATTCCCCTGGCCATTTTCCTCTTCGTCCAGACCCGCAGCGCCTCGGGCACCGGGCCCGAAGAAATCACCAACGCCTTCGCCAGGGCCGCCAATGTCCACGTCCAGTTGTTTCATTCAGATTCAGCGAAACCTACCCAGCAGCAGAGGGCCATCCGGCGGGCGGGTCTGTTCATGACTACCAGCGGCGACACATATACGCTCTACGACTTGCAGGCCAGAACCAAGACAACCGCCGATCCGGTGGCGGGAATCATCGGGCCCGTGGCGCTGGGGCAGCGCGAATATGCAGGCGCGCGCGATATGATGGAGCATTCTCTGGGTTTCACGCTGGCCAGCGTTCCCGTAGATCGCCAATGGCGCGAGGTGGCTCGGAACGTCGACGAGGGCACCGAAACCTATGAGCTGACTTGGACTGCTGAAGGAATTGGTGGACGCTCCTATCAGGCGAAATGGGAGGTGGTGATCGACTCGCAGACCCGGTGCCCCATGCAAACGAGGCTGCTGCGCAGGTACGCTCCTGAGGACGAATGGGAGGTTTCATCGCGGAGAAAGCTCGAGTACCCCCCGGAACAGGAAATCCGTTCGGCCATCGCCGAGCGTTTTCCTGGCTGGGTGGCGGCGCCTATTTAGGACCCCACAGGGGACTGTAATCGTAGTCGTCCTCTCCGGTCTTTTCCACGAGGAGCTCGCTCGCCTTTTTCCGGGCGACGTGGCCGTCGACGAATCCCACGTTAACGGTTTTGTTCGGGTGTCGCCCGCCGATCGCGTCGCGTGTCTGGCCGGGCCACAATTTCCTGTCCGCGTTGATCTCCAGACCGGGAATGTAGGCGCTGTCCTGGATCGAGCTGCCGAACTGCCCGGGCGGCTCTTCGGCCGCGTGCCACCAGGAGATCAGGCTGTACCCGCTGTCGACCAGAAGCAGCGTCGCGCCGGGTTCGGGAACGTCCGTGCTGGACAGGGGGCTGCCCACGAACTCCTCTCCATACGTGCCCGGGTAACGCGTGCTCTTGCACAGAGACCAGTTCGCGCCGTAATTGCCACAGAGAATGTCGGGCTCCAACATCGGATTCTCCTGCCGCCTTGAGGGGCATCTCAATATCTCCAAATCCCGCCAGGACCTGCTCTCAACGATCTCGGCCAGGTTGAACCACCACCACCCCATCCGGTCGACGATAGGGTTACCGAGATACCCTGACGGCGGCGGGTCCTTGCGCGGACCGCCAAAGCCGTGGGGAAACGAGCCGCGCTGGGCCTCGTACGTCAGGAGAGCGGTCGTCAGGTTCCTGATCCGCGTGCCGCAGACGGTGGCCCGGGCCTGTCCCCGCACGCTGGCAAACACGGGAAACAGCAGCGCCGCCAGCAGCGCCGCGACGGAGATGACAACCAGCAATTCGACGAGTGTAAACCCCGATGATCTCATGCCTTTCCATTATAGAATCAATCTTGTCCTGAATCAAGCAGGCTCGAGCGCAGCAAAAAGGCGGACAAGGAATCATTGTCCTCGTCCGCCTTCGTAACGAATGGTGAGCGACACAGTTTCTACTTGCAGGCCCGCATGTAGCAATAGAACCATTCACCGGTGATCGTGCACAGGTAAACGGGGTCGGGAATACAAGGGCTCTCCTGGTATCGAACCAGCATCTTCGTCGTGCAGGTGCCGCTCGCGGCCGGTTCGCAGCCATACCGTAGCCAGTGATACCGGTATGTCCCTTCGCATCCGCCCGGCAGGTAGTCGCAGTAGTACCAATGCTCGTCCTGGATCACCCTGGTGCAATCCCAGCCGTCGGCGCCGACCAATGTGCCGAGCGTGCCATCGTCGATATCGGAAAGCGCCGCTGTCACGGGCTGATCGGAGAGCAGCAGCGCGACGCCCTGCGACCACTCCATGGGGAAGAAGTCCACGCTCTGGCGGTAGTAGAACTCGTCGTTCGTCAGATCGATGAGCCAGACGTAGCGGTCATCGACGCGATCGAGCAAGACGAAGTGGTCCTCGCCCGGGATGTGCAGGATGGCCTTGACGGCGTCCAGCGTCTTGAGCGTCGCCAAGTCGGTCTGCACGGCACGGCAATACAGTCCTGCCCCCCGGGCCGCCTCCTTCATGTCGTAGAGGCTCGTCTGTCCGGCCTCTCCCACGAGCGAGGCGAGCGTGCCGGCCGGGATGGGTCTTCCCAGGTCCCGAGCGGCCTGTTTGAGGGCGACCGTGGCGCAGTTCTGCCTGACACTGTCCCGGGTCGCCGCGTAGCTCAGCCGCTCGGCCAGAAGCTGCTCGGTATCAACACTGTGCGAATACGTGTAGACCGCCGGCTCCTCAGTAACCGTCGAGAGGTACTCGACCCGCGCATCGGCCTGGAAACCGACGCCGAAGGCATCCGCCTGCGGAAGGGCGCCGTCAATGGCCGTGATCGTCCACTGATCCGAGCGTAGCAGCGCGTCCGTGATGGCATTACGCCGCTCGACCAGAATGGACATCGGAACCCACCTGCCGGCCACTTGCCGGTAGTCGGAGCAGTTGTACACCACGGCGATTTCAAGCGTGGCCGGCAGGGTACAGGAGGTTACGGCGTATCCCTTGGCCGGATCGAGATGGAACGTGGCCGAGGCGCCGTCCGCCCAGTCCACGGTCATCTCGATCTGCGTGATTCCGTCCAGGACAACCTGTGAGGCCGATACCTCGGCGGTACTGAGCTTGTCGTAGCTGAAATGATCGTGCCCCCAGGGGACTAGCCCGGCCGTCAGGGGGCCGTTGACCCCGCGCGGGAACCGGCCTGCCGCGTCCACGACAGCCTGGTTGCCCGAGGCGGTGTACGTCGTGTAGGCCTGCCCATCCCAGGCAAAGACACGCTTGCCGTTCCAGTTCAGATCGAACTTTTTGGCCATGAAATTGCCCGCCAGCTCCGGGCCCGGCTCAACCGAGTCCTGCCGCGAGTCTACGTCGATCTCCCAGTAAAACCTGTTCCCGTCGTACTTTACAACAACGGTGGAGTTCATCGCGTACTCGTTGGCCAATTCGTAGCGCACGTTGAAGGGGATGGCGTCGAGCTTGAGCTTTTGCAGCTCCTCGGACCGTTCGATCTTGCTCGTGCTGTTCTGGTAGGCCTGGACCCGCTCTGCGATTTCCCTGCTAATTAGGGCGGGGTCGGTGGTTTTGGCGGGCGCGTATTCCTGGTGGGCCGCTTCAATGGTGCCGGCCGGAATCCACGTCCTGCGGGGCTGATCGGTCAGCTCCTGAAAAATCTCGAGAATTTCCGCCCTTTCCAGCGTTCGCTGTGCCGAAGCCATGGCGGCCAGAGACAGACAAAGGGCTGCCGCAAGAACAAAAGTTGCATGGGTGTTTTTCATAATTACCTCCTTCCCAAGGACTTGTGTGAAAGAACGCAACCGCGCCCGGCCAGACATCGGCCGAAACCCGGCGGACCTTTTGGCCCGAAAGAAAGTAGGCGTTTCTCACCGCCCAAATGTAGACACCAATTTTGTCAGATTTTACTTTTTTTTTTGGACGTCGGCACTTGGAGGCGGCCCGGAGGCTTATCGGAGGGCGATGCGAAGGCCTTTGGCCGGAAAGGAGCATCCGCGCCGCCGGCGGCACGCGGGTCAGGCTAAGAGGTAGGGGTATTCGGGTCGGCGGCCGGTTCGTTGCAGTCGGTGCGTTCGAGCCAGAATTCGCTGAACAGGGCCAAATCGGTCATTCCGACGGCGCCGTCGCCATCCTGGTCGAACGCCGCTTCCAGATCCGGATCGGATGGACTCTGCTGCCCCCAGTGAGAGGCCAGGAGGGCAAAATCCGTGAAATCGACCGCCGTGTCTGCGTCGAAATCGCGGGATGGAACCTGGTTGAACAACAGGGTTTGAACCGGGATATCGAAGCTGAGACCGTAATCGTACAACCCTACGTAGCACAGACCGATCTCTGAGGCGTGGTAGTCCAGAACGAACCACTCGCCCGGAACGGCGCCGGGATGGGTTACGAGGTCGAAACCGACCATAAGGTCATCGAAGAACTCCGTGACATACGCCGGTTCGCCGGCGGCCTCCAGAATGGACTCCTTGTAGGAGTAATCGGGGCTACCTGAACTCTCGCCGCGGGGCGACAGATGCCCGATGACCCAGTTGTCCCACGTCAGAAGCAGGCCACCCGCCCAGTGTCCGCCTGCGTCCGAATTGACCACGAGAACCAGACGCGTTCCCACCATGATGTCGCGGTAGGCGTGAATGAGGTTCGGATCGGCCGGCCCCAGGAGGGTATGCCCATCGGGCAGGTAGACGCTCACGGAGACCTCCGCCGAACCCACGGAACTCAGCAGAATGACAATCGACAGAAAGACGAACCTTCCCACAACCATACCTCCTTCGGTGTGTGCTATCAGACCCCCGCCGTGGACTCACCCGGCAAATCTTCCTTGGCGCCGCCGAGACGTTCATTGTAGGAGATTTCGCCCTCAGAATCAAGGGGATCCGAGCACGTCGTGCAAGAACGGGAGATGGGCGTGATGTTTGTCCCCCGGCGTGGCCGGCGCTGCCGGGCGATACAGGCCTGATAAATGTCTGCGGGGCACAGGAAAGGAGGCAGGATGTCGTGCCCCACAGACCGCAACGGCGTGGGATGCGGCGTCGCCTCGATCGCAAGGACTCCCTTCCTTACGAATCGAGAGCCGCCGGAAGCTTTGCTTCAAAGCGGTTGCAGGTGCCGTCGGCCCACGTAAACAACGGCTGGGGTCTGATGCCTTCTTTCCGGCGGTTGTGGCTGATCGGCCACATACAATAACCCCAGGTGGGTTTCTCGATACAGGTCTGGGCCGCCGAGAAATGCCGACACTGCTCGCATAATCGCTCATCCATGTGCTCAAATGCCTAAAACGGGGTTGTAAAAGGTGCAATCAGGCGCCCGGAAACGCCCTCTGCACGGCACGTGTAGAACCCTGCTACTCGTGTTCCTGGTAAGAAGGCGTTTCTCAGGCCCGAAATGTAGACACAAAAAAATGAAGAATCTCACTTTTTTTGCCGCGCCTGTTTCGCGGTGGGCTTTCACGCGCGGACGACTGCGTCTGCCCTCGGCGGCGACGGCAAACGCCCGGCGCCCGCGTCACTGAAATCGCCGAGCCTATTCAAACCGGCCTTTGGTGGCCCATAGTCCGAGGGCGGGGTTGGAGATGTAGAAGATGGTTTCGCCGGCGATGGTGTTGAGTCCGTCCTTGAGCCGGCGCGGATCGTATGTGGCGAGCATGGATTCGAGGTCGGCGTATTGGAAATTGACGCCCTCGATTTGCTGCTGCGTCAGGTGACCCGGGCAGTAGGTAACGCTGAAGCGGCCTTCGGTGGAGCCGTGGATCAGATGGGCCGCGGCGCTGAGGTTGCCGCGCAGGTCCTCGTTCTCGGCAACGAGGCGAAGGACCTCGTCGGTGCCGACGTAGCCGTACTTGCGAATCAGCGCGTCGATCTCCTTGTCTTCGCCGAACTCGCGCAGTCCCGGCGCCAGGACGATCAGCTCGCCGCCGTCGGCCATGGCCATCCGCGTGCGGTAGATGCTCTTGTTGCCCAGCCAAGTGCTCTTGAACTCCTCGGGATCGAGGTAGACGACCACTTTCTCGAGCGGCTCGTCGAGCATGGTGAAGTTGACCTTGAGCGAAAGCTCGGCGGCGAGGTTGAAGCACTCGGCATCGTCGCCGATGAACAGTCCGCGCGTGACCTGCCCCGAATCGGTCGCCGCGACCACCGTTAGAACGTAGAGAATCGGCAGATCGCCGGCGAAGTGGTCCGAGGCGTAGTTGAGCACGCGCCGCACCGGCGTGTCGGCCCGGCCCATCATCCGCTCCATGCCGTAAACGGCGCCGAGGTAGTGGCTCTTGTTGATCCCCTCGGCCCCGCCGGTCCCGACAAAAACGTTCTTGTTGTAGTTGGCCATGCCGACGACTTCGTGCGGAACGACCTGTCCGACCGACAGGATCAGGTCGAAGCCACCCTCGACGAGCAGCGTGTCCACCTGGGCGGGCCAGGAAAAGTCGAGCTTGCCCTCGCTGACTTCCTGGACAAACGAGGCGGGCACTTCGCCAAGCGTGGCGATGCCGTGCCGCCAGTCGTGCGTGCGAAAGAGATCGACCGGCACCTCGCCGAACATGCGCCCGATCTCGGCCTCGGTCATCGCAAAGTGCGTTCCGATCGCCGGCAGGATGTCGGTCAGCGCCTCGCCGTAGTACTGCCAGGCGAAACGCGTCAGCTCGCCGGCGCGCGAATGAAACCGGGTAATATCCGGCGGCAAAGCCAGAACCTTGCGCCGCGCGCCGTGCTTGTCCAGGGCCTCGTAAAGCCCGCGTTTGAGATCGTCGGCGCTCAGGTTTTCGTTCTCATTTCCACGACTGTAGTACAGCATGTTTCGCCTCTAACTGGCCCACGGGGGCGATTCGGGCAGGCGTCGAATGCGCCGATGAGCCGGGCCTCAAACTCCTTCAGAGGTTGGGCCGGATCGGTCCCTCTCACTTGCTCTGCCCGTAATACTTGTATTCTTTGACTTTCTTCGGTCCGCGTTTGTTGCCCTTCCACTCGGTGTCGCGCCGCAGCGGGATTTGCATGCCGTCGGTCTGTTCGAGCCAGTCGTACAGGCGTTTCCTCAGCGCCTTGATACGCTGCTGATGCTGCGGCTCGTCGATGAGATTGTGCATTTCGTCCGGGTCGTTCTTGACGTCGTACAGCTCGTCGATGTCCCAGACGCCGTGGTAGTGAATAAACTTGTAGCGGTCGGTGCGGACGCCGTAGGTCGTCGGCGTCTGGGGGAACGGGGCCTCCCAGTAGTACTCGTAGAAGACGGCGTCGCGCCATTTCACGCCCTTGCCCTGCAGGAGAGGCAGGATGGACTGCCCGTCCATGTAGGCGGGCGGGTGGGCGCCGGCGGCTTCGAGCACCGTCGGGGCGATGTCGATGTTCTGCACGAGCTGCGTGACCTTCGTGCCGGGCTCGATCAGCTCGGGACAATAGGCCAAAAACGGAACGCGCATCGAGGGCTCGTACATGTGGCGCTTGTCGATCAGGCCGTGCTCGCCGAAGCAGAAGCCGTTGTCGCCCATGTACATCACCAGCGTCGAATCGGCCTGGCCCATCTCCTTGAGGCAATCCATCACGCGGCCGATGCTCTCGTCGACGCTCAGCAGCGTCTCGCAGTAGCGCTTGTAGAACGCATCGAAATCCATGTCGCCGTGGTACATGTAATCGACGCCGTGCCAGCTATTGCGCTGCTCCTTGACCCAGGCGGGCTTGCCGCGATAGTTCTCCTCGGTATCGGCCATGCTCTCGGGAAATTCGAGCTCGACGTCTTCATACTTGCCCAAGTGCCGCTTTGCCGGCTCGAACATGGCGTGCACCGCCTTGTGCGAGAGATACAGAAAGAACGGCTTGTCGCGATCCTGCTGGAGCCACTCGACCGCGTAGTCGGTCAGCTCGTCGGAGATGTGCTTCTTCGCCTTTACCCGCTTACCGTCGATATTGAGCTGGCAGTCGTAATATTTGCCCTGGCCCCGGAAGCTGATCCACTTGTCGAATCCCGGCCTCGGCTCGTCGGTCCCGTGGCCCATGTGCCATTTGCCCATGAACGCCGTCTCGTAGCCGAGTTGCTGGAGGTACTGCGGGAAAAAGACGATGTCCTCGCGGATGTTGGTCTGGTTGTCCACGACGCCGTGTTTGTGCGAGAACAGGCCGGTGAGGATCGAGGCCCGGCTCGGCGAGCACAGCGACGTCGTCACGAACGCATTCTCAATGTAGGCGCCCGCGCGGGCCATGCGGTCCATGTTCGGCGTTTCGAGGAACTTGACCTTGCCCAGAAAACCCATGAAATCGTAGCGATGATCGTCGCTGAGGATGAAGACGACGTTGCGCGGCTTTCCGCCGGGCGTCCGGCGCAGCTTCTTCGTCGACATCGCGCCGGCCGAAACCAGACCCGGCGCCAGTAAAGCCGCACCCGCCGTCCAAAGAAAACTCCGCCTGGAGAGGGCATTCTGTTTCATAGCAGCACCTTTCTAAAGAGCGTGAAGCGCGTCAGAGATATATCAAAACGCGAATACCAAACAACAAAAATAAGGAAGTCATCGCCGCAACGCGGCGATTCCGCAATTTTGACTTTTACTTTTTGATCCTTGATTTCTCGGGGGCTCACGCTTCACGGACGACGATTCATGCAAGGTCATTACACGCCGCTGAAGGCGGAGAAACCGCCGTCGACCGGCACGACGACGCCGCTGACGAACGTACTGGCGTCGCTGACGAGCCACAGCAGCGTGCCGACGAGGTCTTCCGGATCGCCAAAGCGATTCATGGGCGTGTGGTCAATGATCGTTTTGCCCCGGGCCGTCAGGTCGCCCGTCTTCTCGTCGGTCAGCAGGAAACGGTTCTGTTCGGTCAGGAAGAAGCCCGGCGCGATGGCGTTGACCCGAATCTCGGGCGAGTGGCGCTGGGCCATATAGGTCGAGAGCCACTGCGTAAAATTGCTGACGGCCGCCTTGGCGCCGGAATAAGCCGCGATGTTGGTCAGCGGGCGAAACGCGTTCATCGACGAGATGTTGATGATGCACCCCCGGCCGTTCTCGGCCATGTGCTTGCCGAAGATCTGGCTGGGAATGATCGTGCCCAGGCAGTTCAGGTCGAACACCATGCGAATCGCATCCTCGGGCAGATCGAAAAACGTCGTAGGCGGAACGCACGTCGCCTCTTTCTTGTTGCCTCCTGCTCCGTTGATCAGCACGTCGATCTTGCCCAGGCATTCCACGGCGCAGCCGAACGCCTCCTGCACCGTGCCGCGCTCCAGCACGTTGATCTTGACCGGCAGGGCGAATCCGCCTTCGCCCTTGATCTCCTGGCACAGCTCGTGGGCCCGCCTCTCGTCGTAATCGGCGACGCAGACCTTCGCCCCGCGCGCCGCCAGCGCCCGGGCCATCGCGCCGCAGAGCACCCCGGCGCCGCCGGTGAGTACAACCGCTTTGTCCTTTACGTCAAACAAATCCTTCATCGCAAGCCTTTCGAAAGTGCCGAAGCGTTCGCTTTTGCGCTGCCCATGCCGCGTCCGGGTCCGTCGTTCTCATCGGCCCCGGATCGCATAACCGGGTGCGACTATACACCAGCGCCGCCAGGATTTCAACGCCCCGCCGCTCCCGGTGGAATCGCGCAGGGGCGCGCCGCCCGACTCAAGGAGGCGGGATGGGCTTTGGCCCGTGCTGCCGGCCTCAATCCTGCGGTCCGCAATAGGAGCAGTAGGTTCGGTCGGTCTCCCAGACGGTGACGCAGTGCAAGCGGGCCGGCGCGAGCTTATCGGCCAGGCGGTCCCAGGCAAAGGTGGCGAGGTTCTCGACGGTAGGGATCATCTCGGCGAACGCGGGAACATCAACGTTGAGGTTCTTGTGATCCACGATCTGGATCAGCTCGGCATCGACGACGCGCTCGAATTCACCGATTCTCAATTCCGGCCCGTCGGCGGGGGTCCCGGCGGTGACCTCCACGATGTAATTGTGTCCGTGCCCGGCGGGGTGCGCGCACTTGCCGAAAACCGCGTAATTCTCCGACTCCGAGAGGCGGTCGTTCCAAAGCTTGTGCATGGCGGCGAATTCGAACTTCTCGCTGAAGTACATCATGCCCGGATCGGTTGTGTCCATCGTGAGGGTCCTGAAGGGATTGAGCTTGAGACGGAGCCTGTTGATGCCGGCCGAGCCGAATTTGTCGGACAATCGCTCACGGGCCAGGCCGAGCATCTGCGCCAGGGCTTTCAGGTCAACGTGCTCGCCCCGGCGCCAACGGTCGCGAATCCGCTCGGCAAACACCGGCACGGCGAACTCGCGAACGCGATCGTCGATCTCCGTTACGTTGATGACAAAGCCGGTCTCGGGATCGACGGGCCCGAGAAGCTCGACGGTCAATTCCAGGAAAACAGCCAGTCCCGCACCGGCGGGCTTGGAGCTGTACGAATTGCAGCCCTCCTCGACGCCGTCCAGGAAAGGATCGACCGAAAACCGGATCTGTCTGCCCAAATGCACCATGGAGATAAATCAAAATGCAAATAGCAAAATGCAAAAATAAGGAAGTCATGCCCGCGACGCGGGCATTCCGCAATTTTGATCTTTCATTTTTGCTTTTTCATTTTCCTTACGTTGTTCCGTCGTGCATCAGGCTGAGCACCTCGTTGCGGCTGCGCGCGTCTTTCTTGAAGAGGCCTCGCAGCGCCGAGGTGACCATGGTCGAGCCGGGCTTGCGAATGCCGCGAATGGTCATGCAACTGTGCGAAGCCTGAAGCACGACAGCCACGCCCATCGGCTTGAGGTTCTCCATCAGGAAATCGGCGATCTGTCCGGCGAGCCGCTCCTGGGTCTGGAGCCGATGGGCAAAGCAATCCACAATCCGGGCCAGCTTGCTGACGCCGAGCACCTGCCCCGTCGGCAAATAGGCAACGTGCGCCTTGCCGATGAACGGAAGCATGTGATGCTCGCAGATCGAGTAGAAGGGAATGTCGCGCAGCAGGACGATTTCGTCGTACTTCTCGGTGAAGACGCTCTTGAGGTGAGCGTGGGGGTCCTCGAACCTCCCGCCGAGCAACTCGCCGTACATGCGGGCGATCCGGTCGGGTGTTTCGCGCAGGCCTTCCCGCTCGATATCTTCACCGACGGCGAGCAGGATCTCTTCCACCGCCTTTCGGATTCGCTCGCTGTCGATTTTCTTGTGTTTTTTCGTCATGGTGTATCAGCTTGTCCTGTACCCGTCCGATGCCGGCCCGAACCGGGTTTCGCTCTACTTCTTTTTCGCCACGAGATTCATGAGATAGGTTGTGAGCAGGCGGACACCGAACCCGGTGGAGCCGGCCGCGGCGTGCTCGTTGCCTTTCTGCAAAATGTCCATCCCGGCAATATCGAGATGGGCCCACGTCGCGTCGCCGACGAACTGTCGCAGGAAGGCCGCCGCCGTGCAGGCCCCCCCGTAGCGGCCGCCGATGTTGCGCAGGTCCGCGATCTTGCTCTTCATCTCCTCGGCGTACTCGTCCCCGCTGGGCAGGTGCCAGAGGTTCTCGCCGCTTTCGTCCGCGGCCCGCCGGAGCTGCTCGATCAGATCGTCGTTGTTGCTCATCAGCCCCGCTTTGTGCTTGCCCAGCGCAACCATGCAGGCTCCCGTCAGGGTCGCCACGTCGATAATCACCTCGCGTTTCTGCTGCACCGCGTAGGCCAGCGCATCGCACAGGATCATGCGTCCCTCGGCGTCGGTATTGAGGATCTCGACGGTCTTGCCGCTGTAGGTGGTGACGATATCGCCGGGCCGATAGCTCGTGGCGCTGGGCAGGTTCTCCGCCGACGGGATCAGGCCCCACACGCTCAGGGGCAGGTCCAGCTCGGCTACGGCCTTCATCGTCGCGAGCACCGCGATGCCGCCGCTCTTGTCCAGCTTCATCTGGTCCATGTCCTGGGACGGCTTGATGCTGATGCCGCCGGAATCGAACGTGATCGCTTTGCCCACCAGCGCGACCCTCGGTGCGCCTTTGGCTGGCTTTTTCGTGGGGGTGTGCTTGAGGATAATGAACCTCGGCTCGCTGCGGCTGCCCGCGCCGACGGCGAGAATTCCGCCCATCTTCGCGGCCTCGAGCTTCTTCTTGTCGTAGACGGTGCAGCTCAGCGTCTTGAGCGGCCTGGCCATGTCGCGGGCGGCCTTCGCCAGCGTCGGCGGGTTGATGACGTTGGCCGGGCGATTGGCCATCGTGCGGGCGTAGCTCTGGGCTTGCCCGACGACCGCCCCGGCGCACACGCCGCCCTTCAGAGCCTTGATACACGACGAACGCGGGTCCACCAGCTCGACCTTGAGCGCGCCGAGCCGTCCGTTGTCACTGCCGGTAACAAACTCATCGTAGCGGTAGCTGCCGAGGTACGCCCCTTCGGCCAGCGCCTGGCCCAGTGCCGCCTCATCGAGCGCGCCGTCGGCGCCGCGATGCAAGGCCAGCGCGACGCTCTTGAGCTTCATCCCGACCGCCTTGTGGGCCGCGGTGGCCGCTGCCTTGCGGATCGTTTCGAGCGTGATCGCCTTCTTTTCGCCCAGGCCGATCAGCATCACGCGCTCGGCGGCGATCTTGCCGGCGCCGTAAATCATAGCGTGCGTCTTGGGTTTGCCTTTGAAATCGCCCAACTTGATCAGCCGGCCGATCGCTCCGCCCAGCTTTTTGTCGAGGTCCCGCAGGACCGGGTCCAGAGCCTTGGCGTCGGAGCACCGACCCACCACGAGCATATCCGTCTTACACCCGGCAAGCTCGGCCTTTTTCGTCTTGACGCTAACATCGATGATCTGCTTCATTTCTTCCTTGTCCAATTGCGGTTTGTCGTCAATCTCTCATGCGGTTCTTGGCCCGGTACCTCAGGTAGCTCTCGATGAACGGGTCCAGGTCGCCGTCGAGCACGGCTTCGACGTTGCCGGTCTGGTGGTTCGTGCGGTGGTCCTTGACCATCTGGTACGGCTGGAGCACGTAGCTGCGGATCTGGTTGCCCCAGGCGATTTCGCCCTTGTCGCTGTAGAGCTTGGCCAGCTCCGCGTCGCGTTTCTGCTGCTCGAGCATGTAGAGGCGCGACTTGAGGACCTTCATGGCCTGGGCCCGGTTCTTGTGCTGGCTGCGTTCGTTCTGGCACTGCACGACGATGCCCGTGGGGATATGCGTGATGCGCACGGCGGAGCTGACCTTGTTGACGTGCTGGCCACCGGCGCCGCTGGCCCGGTAGAAATCGACGCGCAGGTCGTCGTCGTTGAGCTCGATGTCGATGTCCTCGTCGAATTCCGGCGTCACGTCCACGGCGGCAAAGCTCGTGTGCCTGCGGCTCTGCGAATCGAACGGGCTGATGCGAACCAGCCGGTGCACGCCGATCTCGCAGGAGAGCTTGCCGAACGCGAACGGGCCGGCCACTCTCAGCGTGATCGAGCGGATCCCCGCCTCTTCGCCCGGCGTGATGTCCAGTTCCTCGTACTTGAACTTGTTCGTTTCACAATAGCGCGTGAACATCCGCAGCAGCATGTTGGCCCAGTCGCAGCTCTCGGTCCCCCCGGCCCCGGCGTGGATGCCCAGGAAGCAGTTCTTCATATCCTCGGGCCGCGACAGCAACCCCTGAAGCTCGATCCGTTCGCACCGCTTCTCCAGCGCGCCGACGTCCTGCTCGAGCTGAGCCAGTTCCTCGGCGTCGCCTTCTTCGATCGCCAGTTCGTACAGATCCGCCAGGTCCTTGACCTCGCGCCGCAGCTCGCCCACCGGTTCGACCACCGATTTCAGGGCGCTGAGCCGGCTGGCCGTCGCCTGGGCCACGTCGGGGTTGTCCCAGAACCCCGGCTGAGACATCTGCTTTTCGCACTCTTCTAATTGCGCCTGCTTGCTCGGCAAGTCAAAGCCAGTCCCGGATCTTCTCGACCCGGGCCTCAAGCGCTCCGATCACCGTCTTCAGTTCTGCAACTTCCATAAAACCTCCCGGATTGTAGTTTTGAGTTTTGAGCCTTGGGTCGCCGTACCGAACGCAGAACTAAAGACCAACAACTCAAAACGAAGCACATCCCGGCGCACCGGGATTCCGATTCTTGCCCTTTGATCTTTCATTCTGCTCGGTAGACCGAAATCCCCAAGCCCCAGCCAATCAAAATCGCCTTATACCACATTCGCCGGTGATATGCAACGCCGTAGGACAACGTGAAGCGAGGCCCGCCCGAGATACATTTCACGCAGTCCGTGCGGCGGGACACCCTACATTTCTACGACCACAGGCGGGCCGGGCTGGAAGCCGATGCGATGGGCAATCACCTCGACCGGTCCGGCCGCGTTGATATTCGTCGGACCGTTGTAAATCGTCCACGCGGTGTTGTCTTTGGCCGCGTTCGGTTCGCTCGCGGCGGCGCGGTGGTCCGCTGCTTTCCCTCGGGCGGGTAGACGCGCGTGCGAACAAGCTCGTCCTCGGGCATGTCGAGCGGATCGTCGCACATCTCGATCCAGGCGTCGAGGACCTCGCGCATCTCCGGCATCTTCTCGACACGCTTCGGGTCGGAGGAGAGGTTGTGGATCTCGAAGGGGTCGGCGACAGGCCCGGCGGCTTCAGGAGCCGCCGTAGAATACGAGATCATCATAGGTGCGCTTGTCGGCGCGTTTCTGCTGGTGCTCCTCGAGCTTGCCGTGGAATTCGCAATGAAAGAACCGGCTGTCGCGAATGGGGGCAGGCATCAAATCGCTTTTGTCGGCGCGGGCGGCGGCCATATGCAGCAGGGCCAGGGGGATCTCGTCGCCGGTTCTCGCCCAGGACCGGCCGGCGCAGCGCTTTGCCCAGGCTTCGTAAAGCGATTTGAGCTCGTTGAGTTTCTCCGGATGCGTCGAGGCCAGATCGTGCAGCTCGGTTCGGTCGGCCTCCATATCGTAAAGCTCCCAGCCGCCCGGATGTTTGTGTCCTTTCGGCGCGGGTGAAAAATCTGAGTTTTTGATGGCGGTTTGGGTTTG
>CAYPZL010000072.1:0-24533 GCA_964415045.1 uncultured Pirellulales bacterium
AACGATTTCCTTGAAGAATATAAGCCTAATCTCCATTTTGCAAAACTCTACTAAGAAACAACAATTCGTGACGTCTTTTCGGAGGAACCCTCTCTTATGCTGCGACCTGTGGCGCCGGCCGTTCGTGGTCCAGATCCTCCCCGTAACGAACCAACCGTGCACTGTTGAAGACCACGACCAGTGAACTGGAAAAGTGCAGAAACGCCGCCACGCCCGGTGGAACGAACTTCGACAGCGATATGCCAAAGACAATAAACGCAACGCCGAAGCCGAGATTCTGGTTGATTACCCGTCGCGTCTTTCGGGACACCTGAACGAGAAACGGAATGCGTCGCAGATCGTCGTTCATCAGGGCGATGGAGGCCGAGTTGATGGCCACGTCGCTGCCGGCCGCCCCCATCGCAATGCCCAGGTCCCCGGCGGCCAAAGCCGGCGCATCGTTGATGCCGTCACCGACCACCACGACCGTGTGGCCGTCTTTCTTGATCTGTTCGACGACGGCGAGCTTGTCCTGAGGCAGACACTGTGCTTTATAGTCGGTGCACCCCAGTTCCCCCGCGACGCGGTTGGCGACCTCACTGCGGTCGCCGGTCAGCATGGTCACCCTCTTGATGCCGATGTCCATCAGCTCCCTGACGGCCCGCTGCGCTTCCGGCCGCGTCTTGTCCTGCAAGCCGATCCAGCCGATACATTGCTTGTCCTTGGCGACGTAGAGCGTGCTGAAGCCCTGCTCCTCGTGCAGCTTCGGGTCCGCGACGTTGCTGACATCGACGTCATTTTCCTGGAGAAACGTGTCCCGGCCCACCATGATGCGTGCCGAGTTCACCGTAGCGGTGACGCCTTTGCCGGGCGTTTCCTTGAAATTCTCGGTCCCCGGCAGCGACAGGGCGGCTTCCTTGGCCACCTCCTGCAGGGCCCTGGCGGCCGGGTGCTTGCTCATTTGCTCGGCCGCGGCGGCTTCCGCCAGAAGCTCGGCCGGCTCGATTCCTTCGGCCGGCGTCAGTTTGGTGACGTAAAGCCGACCCGTGGTGACCGTGCCGGTCTTGTCAAAGACCAGGGCCGTCATTTTCCCTGCGACTTCCAAATCAGCCACGTTCTTGACGAGGACACCCAATCGAGCGGAGGCCGATATGGCCGCCACCATCGCCGTCGGGGTAGCCAGAATGATCGCGCACGGACAGGAGATCACCAGGATCGTAATCGCCTGGCTGACGTTCCGGGTGAAGAACAAAACGATCAGGGCAATCATCAACACAGTCGGAACGTACCATTTGATGTACCGGTCGATAATGCGCATGATGGGGATCTTGGTCTGTTCGGCCTGAATGATCAGCGACTGCACTTTGCCCAGGGTCGTGTCTTTGCCGGCCTTCGTCACGCGAATGTCCAGGACGCCGGTCAGGTTGTTGGTGCCGGCAAAGACCTGCATTCCGGGCACCTTGTCCACGGGTAAGGACTCGCCCGTGATCGTCGCCTCGTTGACCGAGCTCAGGCCGGTTTCCACTTCGCCGTCGGCGGGAACATTGTCGCCCGGCCGAACCCGTATGCGGTCGCCCGCCCGCAGATCGCTGACTTTCACCTCCCTCTCGCTGCCGTCCGGCTCAATCAGGTTGGCCCGCGTGGGGGTCAGCTTGATGAGCGATTCGATGGAAGCCCGGGCTCCCAGCGCGGTGCGGGTTTCGACCAGCTCGCTGAGCAGCATGAAGAAGCCGATGAGCCCGGCCGCGACGTACTCCTCCGTGGCGAAGGCCGCCACGATGCCCAGCGCCGCCAGCTCGTCCATGTGGGACTCGCCCTTGATGAGACTCTTGACCGCGTGAACGATGATCGGGGCGCCGAGCAACACGGCGCCAAGCATGAGAAACAGCTCCGTGTTGAAGCTGTCGGCGCCGTAAAAGAACCGCCCAATGCCGCCGTTGATCAGAAGAACGCCGCCGGCCAGCGTTCCCAGCAGCGCGAGGCTGACGCGAAGCTGCTTGCCGCGAGTCTGTTCCGTTTCGAGCCCGTCAGTAAAGTGTAAGTGCTGGTGAGCCATAGTTTCGTTCTCTTGCTGTACTTTCGTTCCACCGGCCGTGCCGGCAGGCGTCTCCGTCTATCGTTACGGACCCTGCTTTCCCTTGAGCGAGGGGTCCCTGTTGACAAGAACGCGAAGCTCGTGCCCTTTCAGGTCGTCCGACGGCTGCACGATGAACTTCTCGTCGGCGTTGCGAAGCACTTGTTCCATGGTATCCAGGTAGAGCCGCTGCTGCACGAGTTCCGGTCGTTTTTCGTATTCGGGCAATATGCTCAGGAGATACTTGGCGTTGGCCTCGGCCGACGCCACCACTCTCGTGCGGTAGGCCTTGGCCTGGGCGATGATGTCCTGGGCCCGACCGGCGGCCTGTGACCACAGGAACTCAAGCTGCTCTTCACTGGTGTTTGGATCTTGCAGGGCCTTGTATAGCGGCCTGGCCACCCGGCCCGCCGCTTCGTTGAGCGTGTTTTCCGCATAGGTCTCGGCTTCGCTGATCGCTGTGGTGCTCTTCTGGCCGGCCTCGAAATACGCTTCAAAGGCATCGTTGACCTGTTTGGGCCACCGGACCTCAACCAGTTGCACCGACGCCAGACGGACTCCCGTATTCAGATCGCGCAGCTTGCGTTGCGCGAGCTGCTGGACGCGCAGGGGAATCGTATCCGTGCTGACCAGCACCTCGTCAATCGTATAATGCACGAGCGCATCGACAACGGCATCTTCAACGACGCTGCGCAACAGCGGCGCGATGCTCTCTTTCATAATATCGAAGTAGATTTGCCCGGGGACAACGTCTTGAACGTACACGTTCCTGAAAAACGACTCGACGGCCTCGATCTGGTAGATGATGAGCCAGCGAGCGTGCACGATGTTGTAGTCGCTGCCCTCCGCCTCCTCGACAAGACTCGGGAGCGCCTGCACCGTCGTTCGAAGCTGAGAGTCGATTGCACCCGGTTTCTGGTCGGCGCTCAGAGCAAGGTCGACGCTGTACGGCTGCGCGGGCTTCTGCTGGCTGCGTGTCAGGCAATAGCCCTGCTGGAGGGGATTGAGCTTGTCCGGGAAGTACCGCCGGGGCTTGGCGCCTTCCCCGAGGATGTCTTCACGGTCTTGCTCAAACCAGAACGTGTCTACCGGGAGATTGACCTTTCTGGCAACCGGGATTCGAACCAGCTCGTCCACGGGATACGGAATGATCCAGTGCGGCCCGGGCTCCAGAATGCGCTGCAGCTTTCCAAAACGCAGGACCAGCGCCTTTTCTCCGGAATCGACGGTGCGGAAGCCCGAAGCCAGGAACGCAACGACCAGCACGATCATGATCACCTTCAAGATCGCAAAGCTGATTCGCAGCGCGTCCGAAAGCGACTTTCCGGCCGCATCCAGTTCATCCGGCGGCGGTGCGAGCGACTCCGGAGCCTCCAAATGTTCGTGCTCGTGCTCGTGTTCGTGTTTGTGTTCGTCCGCCATATTCGTCCAACACACCTATTTCAAGAGGGAGTGGTGATTACTTCTGCTCTTCCGGTTCCAGTGACGGCATCGCCTTGAGCAGATTGAACGGCTCGGTATCGGCCGGAATGACCAGGGTTGTCCGCTCCTTCAGCATTTCGAGCAAGGCCTCCAGGTTGCGCAGGAAAATGGCCAGCTTCGGATTGGCTTCCAGCATTTTGTAGTACTTGGCCGCCTCGGCGTCGCCCCGGCCCCGAATGGCCGTCGCGCGGGCCTTGGCCGCGGCTTCCAGCCCGATCTTGATCGCGTCCGCATCGCTCTGGATCTTGTTGGCCTCGGCGTTGCCCAGTGCGATGGTCGCTTCGGTCTGCCTCTTTCGCTCCGCCTTCATCCGCTCAAACACATCTTTTGTGACGTCTTCGCTGATCTTGAGCTGCTTGATGCCCAGCGTCTCGATCTCGATTCCGTATTCTTCTTTGACCCGCTCGTGGAGGTCGGCAAGCATTTCCTGCTGGATTTTATCAAACTGAATCTTCGTCGGATCGCTGTTGACGAACTCGCTGAACGCGTGTTGGCCGATCACGCGGTTTTGCGTGTCGTTGATCTGACTGCGCAGTTTGCTCTCGGCGTTTTCGATCGTGCGAACCTCGTTCCAGAATTGCAACGGCTCGGCGATACGCCAGACGATGTACGTGTTTACGATGATAGGGACGCGCCCACGGGTGGTCGTCTCACTGAGCTGGACGGGTTCGAGGACGTTCAGCCGTGAGTCAAACTTCTGGACCCGCTCAATGGGCGTGGGCCATTTGAAATGGAGCCCCGGTTCGTCGATGGAACGAACGGGTTTGCCGAACCTCGTCACAAACGCCAGTTCTGTCTCCCGGACCTGAAAGGTCACGAGGTACGTGGCCAAAATGAGAAAGATCAGGGCCACGAGAATGGGAATCGCTACGTTTTTCATTGTTCGCTGCTCTCCTGCACACCACCAATATCATAAAGATCCGGTGTAAGCGTTTCCTGCACGTCGATGATCGTTACCTGAGTGTCCCCCGCATCGGTGGCCACGACGTACTTTCGAATGCTCTGCAATGCCTCTTCGAGAACGGCCAATCGTTGTTCTCGCGTGTAGATTTCCGGAGCGGCTTCGTAGGCCTTGAGCTGGCTGGCAAACCGCTCGCCGGTCGCCTTGGCCAGCGTGGCCTTCTCAAAAGCATAACTCTGAGACTCGCGCAGAATCTTGAAGATGTCGCCTTTGGCCGCCGCGAACGCTTCGTCAAGCTGTTTGCCCAGCTTCTCGGCGTCCTCGGCTCGTTCGCCTTCCCGCGCGTTCTGGTATTCCTCGGCCAGGTCGGCCAGCTCGTACGCTTTCAGGACGGACCCGATCAGCGTGCTGAGCGTCTTGTTTCGCTCGGCTTCCGCGTTCAGAACCAGGGCCTGCTTCTTCTGGACCGCCCCGATGACCGCCTGATAATCCGGGGCCACCTCGGGGGGCGGATGGATGCCCTGGAGGCCCAGAAAGACGAGCTCGATACCCAGCCCCTGCTGATCGGCGGCCTCCTGGATTCTCTCGCTGAGCACCTGCTTGGCCTTCGTACGCCCGGCCCCGAGCAGGCTGTCCTGCGCCGTCTCCGGGTCCCCAACCGCACCGCCCTCGACGCGAGCGCTGGCGGCAAACCGAGTCAACTCACGATAGCAGATCGCTTCGAGGAGCTTGTCGGGCTCACTGTGGTTGTAGATGTAGGCGTAGAGATCCTTGATCCGGTACTGGACCGGGAGGTTGGCTTTGACCAGGCTGACGGGAGCGATGCCTTCGCCGAACTCTTCGCCCATGAATTCCGTTGCCACCAGGACGCTGAGTTCTTTCTCGTAGTGAGTCTGGCCCCACAGCAGCGACCGCTCAGGGATGACAGCCCCCGTCTTGGGATCGGTCCTTGGCACGTAGCCGATGTACATTTCCATCACTTGCTTGGTGGAATGCTTGTAGGCGATGTCGATGGGCCAGGGCAACTTGAAATGAAGGCCCGGACCGGCAAGACGCGGCGTTCCGCCGCTCTGCAGAGGGTCTCCGAAACGCTCGATAATCGCTTCTTCATGGGGGTCTACGACGAGAATGCAACTGGCCAGATAAAGCGTCCCGGCAGAGAAGAGGATCAGCGGCACAATGGCCTTTTCCAGGAGCTTGTAGAACCAGGTCTGCGAGACCTGGAAGCCGAATTGATAATCGATGGCGGCCGCGGCGCTGCGAAAGACCCCGCCCGGCTCATTGATCACTCCCAGAAGCCGGCTGTCGAACGCGGCTCGGCTGTATTGGCCCTTCAACCGGGGGCGATAGATGTCCAAAATGCTGTTGAGCGTGGTCTCCACGCCGAGAAGCAGCAGCAAAATGGGAATGACGTAACCGATGACTGTGACCGGGACCTGAAAATGGAAGTGCACGCCCGCCAGCGACAACGCCAGGGCGAAGCACACCAGCGCCACCCCGAGCAGGTAGCTGCCGCCGGCACGCAACGGCTTCCAGCGCAGCTCCGCGGACATGCCGGTGGCATAGCGCGACAACAGGAACGCCAGAAAGGCGATGGCGGTCGTGGCGATCGCCGCCACCAGCGGCTGCTGCGTTTCGACCTCCGTCCGACCGCGCAACGCCGCCGTCAGGTATGCGCCGATGCCGATCTCGTACACGGCGATCAGGCCGGCGAAGATCGGGATGAACCATCTCTCCAAAATGTCGAGCCGCCGCTGGGCGGCCGCCATCAGAGTGGCCCGTTCCCCCTGGCCCTGGAAGATGGTCGAGGTTTCTTTCTCCTGGGCCAACTGGCTCATGTCCAGTTTTTCCTGCTCCGCCAGGCTGCGCTGGTGGAACTGGATCGCCAGGACCAGCCAGATCAGAGCGCCCGCCAGGATCTGCCATGCGACCGCCGAGACCGCAAAGAAACCACTCCATCGACCGAGGAAGAAAGCAATAACGAAAAAGACCAGGCTCAGGAAAAGAGACGCCCAGGCCACTTGTTCGGGACGTTTTGACGATGCTGTCATTTCCGGTTCAACTCCCGACCGCGAACAAAAAACTGCTTCACCAAGTATTGACCAACGACGGGTCAAAGTCCTTTACAGACACGAAGTCGAGTACTATAACACCTATTGGCACTGCCGTGTAGTGACAACTGTGAAAAAATGTCTTTGCCGTCCCCTCTGCGTTGGTGGACGGCCACGACCACCGAGGTTTCCGTCAAATGATGCATAACTTGACAAGCATTGCGAAGAATACCCTGGTTGAGACGTTACGGCAGCCCGTGTACGCCGTCATCATCTTTATCGCCCTGTTGCTCTTTCTCGTGAGCCCGTCGTTATCGATGTACACGATGGACGACGATAACAAGCTCCTGCGAGAGATAGGCCTATCTACGCTCTTTCTGACAAGCTTGTTCATAGCAATCTTCTCGGCCTCCGGAGCCGTATCGGTGGAAATCGAGAACAAAACCGTCATGACGGTGCTGACCAAGCCCGTACAGCGTCCGATATTCATTCTGGCGAAGTTCCTGGGCGTGCTTGGGGCCCTGGCGCTGGCCCATTATATCTGCACCATCGCCCTTCTGATGGCGATTCGCCACGGTGTTCTGGAAACGGCCTCGGACACGCACGACTGGACCGTGATCGGCGCGGCCGGCGCCATCGCCGGGCTGACGATCCTGCTCAGCGCGTTCTTCAACTTCGCTTACGACTGGAAGTTCGGGGCTACGGCTGTGGTTACCGCGGCCATTCTTGCGACCTTCGGCATTGTATTTCTGGCCTTCATAGACCGCAACTGGAAGTTCAACCCGGCCGAGAACGGCATCCACATGCTTGACATTTACGGCTCGATTCTGCTGTTTCTGGCGGCGATCGTGATCGCCGCGCTGGCGGTGGCCATCTCATCCCGGTTTAACATGATGGTAACGCTCTCGGCCTGTATGGGGCTGTTTTTGTTGGGCCTGATAAGCGATTACGTCTTCGGAAGGTTTGCCGAAACCCACATTTGGGCCCGAATCGGCCGCTGCCTCGTGCCAAACCTGCAGGTCTTCTGGATCAGCGACGCCATTTACGAGGGCACCCAGGTGCCGGCGCGGTACCTCCTCATCAGCGGGTCCTACGCTCTCTGCTACACCGTGGCCATTCTGGCCCTGGCCGTGGCTCTGTTCCAGAGAAGGCAGGTAGGCTGAGTTTTCGACTGATGGTTTCCCTATACTCTCGTGAGGGATTTGATGACGGCGACTTCGTCGCATTCCTGCTGTTTGGGGCAGCGGGCACAGTCGCTCCAGACCTTCATCGGAAGATCCTCCTTGGCGACGATGCAGAAACCTTGCCTCGCGAAGAACCCAGGCTCCAGTGTGAGAGCGAAGACACGCGGTATGCCCAGCCGCTTGGCGTGCTTCAGCGCGCTGGCAACCAGCGCCGTGCCGACACCTTTACCCTTGTGGCTCGGGCCGACGGCAAGAGACTTGATCTCGGCCAGATCCGACCAGATGATCTCAAGGGCGCAGCAACCCACTACCTGCCCGTCCCCGTCGGCCACCAGAAACGTCTGAAGGTTTTCATAGACCTCAGCCAGCGACCGAAAGAGCATTCTGTCGCGTTCGGCATAGCAGTTGATCAGCGCGCAGATCGCTTTGGCATCCGAGATTTTGGCTTCACGAACCGTCATAAGTCCCTACAGTATAACGCCGGAGCCAGGTTTTGCAACCAGCCTGGCCAACAACCCCGCGCAGGATGATTTGCACGTGAAAAGGCAAAAAAGGACTGGAAAAACCGCCACCGGCCACTACAATAGCGCAGATTTACGGTGGGCAGGCAAAACAGAGTATGAAGTTTGTACTGATCGATAGAATCGTATCCTGGGAAAGAGGCAAGACCCTCACCGCGGTGAAAAGCGTGTCGTTGGCGGAGGAATATCTCGCCGATCATTTTCCCACCTTCCCGGTGCTGCCGGGGGTGCTCCTTTTGCAGGGGCTGGTCGAGTCGGCGAGCTGGCTGGTGCGCCAGACGGAAGATTTCGCCCACAGCATGATATTGCTCGAACAGACGCGAAACGTGAAGTACAAGAGTTTCCTGGCGCCGGGGTCGCAGATCGAGTACACGGTCGAGGCCAAGGCGATCGACGAAGGAACGAGTCGCTTCCTGGGCCACGGCGTGGCCGATGGACAGAAGATTGTCGAAGCCCGATTGAGGCTGAGACATTTCAATCTGTCCGAAAAACGCCCTGCCCTGGCGCGCGTGGATGCCCAGGTGATTGAACAGATGAAGAACCGGTTTCGCTTGCTTTGTCAGTAGGCGTAGAAACCGCGTTACCTAAAGGATTGTCAAAAGACCACAGTAACCGGAGGTAGCAACAGTCATGGCCATGAGTCGGGATGAGATTTTTGAAAAAGTTCGGGATGTTCTAATCGACGCACTGGGAGTAGATGACGATGAGGTGACCGCCGAAGCAACGTTGATGGGGGATTTGGGTGCCGAGAGCATTGACTTTCTGGACATCGTCTTTCGGTTGGAGAAGGCATTTGACATGAAAGTGCCGCGTGAAGAACTCTTCCCGGCCGAGGGCCTGCTGAACGACCCGGAGCTGGTCAGCAATGGCAAACTGACGGAGAAAGGCTTGGCTGAGCTGCGCGCGAGAGTGCCTCACACGGATTTGACGGAGTTTGCGAAAGATCCCGACATCAATAAGCTGGCCGATCTCTTCACGGTCAATGCGATCGTCAATTACATTGATGCGAGAGTCAATGCCGGCTGACGAGTCGGTTGCGTGACATCGGTGATTCACGGCAGGCCTATGCGAATGCAACCTGCCGTTCCTTTTGGTGTAAACCTGACATGCGTTGGATCTGGATCGACAAGTTCGTTGAGTTTGAGAGCGGCCGCCGAGCCGTGGCCGTCAAGAACGTGACTCTCGCAGAGGAGCACCTGCACGACCATTTCCCGGGATTCCCGGTGATGCCGGAGTGCCTGATGATCGAGGCCATGGCGCAGACCGCTGGCATCCTCGTCGGGGAGGCGAAGGATTTCCAGGAGAAGGTGATTCTGGCCAAGATCAGCAAGGCGACGTTCTTCGATTACGTGCGGCCGGGAGACCGCATCCGGCTCGAAGCCCGGATTGAGACCATCACGTCCGAGGCGGCCGGCATCACGGGTGAGATTCACCGCGACGATCAACTCATCGCCGAGATCGAACTGATGTTCAGCCATATCGACCAGAACCTGGCGGGGAAGAAATTCCCCGAGGAGAACTTTGTTTTTACCGGGATGTTTACTTCCCTGTTGCGGGACGTCGCCCTGGACAAGGCCGCTTCCGGCAGCCTGAAGGCGGGGTCTGGCTGATGGGTGCTGCACGCGTGGTCGTGACCGGGTTGGGAGCCGTCAGCCCGCTGGGGCTCAGCGTCGAGGAAATGTGGACCGGCCTGTGTGCCGGCCGCTGCGGCATCGCCCGTATCCGGGCGTTTGACCCGACGGGGCTGGCCTGCGAATTGGCGGGCGAGGTCCCCGACTATCGCATCCGCGATTACGTGCCCAAGACACACCGCAAAGCCGTCAAGCTCATGTGTCGCGATATTCAACTCGCGGTCATGGCGGCCCGTGAGGCGGTTGCCAACAGCGGACTGATCACCAAGGGCATCGACCCCGACAACATCAACGTCGATCCGACGCGGCTGGCGGTCAACTTCGGGGCCGGCATGATCAGTTGCGATCTCGTTGAGCTGGCTCCTGCGGTCGCCGCCAGTACCACCGACGGGAAGTTCGACCTTCGCAAGTGGGGAAAGCAGGGCTTGCCGCTGGTGACGCCGCTCTGGCTGCTGAAGTATCTTCCCAACATGCTTGCCTGCCACGTGGGCATCATTCATGACGCCCAGGGCCCCAGCAACACGATTACGTGCGCCGAGGCGTCGGGCCATCTGGCGGTTGGCGAGGCGGCCCAGGTTCTCGCCCGCCGAGGCGCCGATATCGCCCTGGCGGGAGCCGCAGAGGCCAAGGTAAATCTCATCATGATGGTCCGGCAATGGCTTTTGCAGCGGACTGCATCCGGTTGCAATGATCGTCCGGAGTCCGCCTGCAGGCCATTCGACGCCGATGCTGCCGGATCGGTCTTTGGGGAGGGCGCCGGTGTCGTGGTCCTCGAATCGTTGGACAACGCGCGGAATCGAGGCGCGAAGATCCTGGCTGAAATTGTCGGTGTGGGCCAGAGCCATAACGCTCATACGGCCTTCGAGAAGCTTGAGCCGGACGGCAAGGGATTACAGATAGCCATTGAAAAGGCCCTGGACGACGCCGAGATCGGACCGGGGGACCTGGATCTGGTCATTCCTCACGGAACAGGCGTGCCGGCTGATGACCGCGCCGAGGCGCGTGCGATCGAGGGGGCTCTGGGGGATGTCGCGGCCAGCGTGCCGACGTGGCCGACCAAGAGCATGTTGAGCACGACCGGGGCGGCCAGCGGCCTGCTCGATCTGATCGCCGCCGTGCGGGCCATGAACGAAGGGCTGATACCGGCCGCCAGGAACTTCACTGCCCCGGCGGACGGCTGCCATCTCAACATTGCCAAAGAAACGAGCCGGAAGCAGATTCGCCACGCGCTGTGTTGCAGCTACACGCACGGCGGGCAAACGGCGGCCCTGGTTCTCAAGCAGTACGATCAAAATGGTGCAGCGGGCTAAACGAACATGAAGACGGCAACGAGTCAGCAGCGCGTGGTCATTACAGGCATGGGCATCGTCTCCCCACTCGGCAACGACGTGGAGACCCTGTGGAAGGCGATCCTGGCAGGGGAAAGCGGTGTAGGGAAAACCACGATATTCGACGCTTCCACGTTTCCCACGACGTTCGACGCCGAAGTAAAGAACTACGATTTTCGCCGCTACACCCGGTACCCGGAATCCCACGAAGGGTGCAGTCGCGGCTCGGGTTTTGCCCTGGGCGCCGCAGCCCAGGCGTGCAGGCAGGCGGGCATTTCCGTGGAAACGCCGCAGCCGGCCGACGGAATTGACAGAACCCGAATGGGCATCTATTTAGGTGCAGGCGAAGGCTCGCTTGACAATGACGCCTTCTTCTCAAGCATCATCGCCGGCTGGGACAGCGGACAGCAACATATGGTGTGGGAAAAGGCCACCGAGGTTGTCACGACGAAGATGCGCGCCGTTCACGAGCTCGAGCAGGAGCCGAACATGGCGACCGCTCACATCGCCGCTTTGAGCGGAGCGCGAGGGCCGGTCCGAAGCTGCCTGACGGCCTGCGCCGCCAGCACGCAGGCCGTCGGCGAGGCCATGATGCTCATCCGCAAAGGCGATGCGGACGTCATGATCGCCGGCGGCGCCCACTCGATGATCCATCCGTTGGGACTGACCGGTTTCAACCGACTGACCGCCCTGTCCACGCGAAACGACAGTCCGCAGACCGCCTCCCGGCCTTTCTGCGGCAGCCGCGACGGCTTTGTGCTGGGCGAAGGAGCGGCGATTCTGATTTTGGAATCGCTCCGCTCGGCCCGCAAGCGAGGCGTCGAGATTCTGGCCGAACTGGTCGGTTACGGATCCAGTTCCGATGCATTCCGGGTCACGGATATGCACGAGGAAGGCCGGGGCGCCGTGCAGGCAATGCAAGCGGCGCTGGCGGATGCCGGTTTGACCTACAAGGACATCGATTGCATCAACACACACGGGACGAGCACGCAGGAAAACGACTACGTTGAGACCCTGGCGATCAAGACGGTGTTCAGGGAGCGCGCCAAGGACGTCCCGGCCAGCAGTGTCAAGAGCATGCTCGGGCATCTGATCGGTGCGGCCGGCGGGGCCGAGCTGATCACCTGCGTTCTGGCGATCCGGGACAACATCGTCCCGCCCACCACGAACATGGTCGATCGCGATCCCAAGCTCGATCTCGACTACGTGCCCAACGAACCCCGCAAGATGCCCGTGAACATCGTTATGAATGAATCCTTCGGATTCGGCGGCCAGAACAACGTGGTGATTGTCAAGAGATTTGCAGACGAGTAGCCGGAGCGAGATGGGGCTCCGGCCGTAACAAAGCTAAACGCAAGAAAACGGTACCGGACGATATGCTATGATCGATATCAGGCAACTGCGAGAGGAACCCGACGCCTTCATCCAGGCAGCCCAGGACAAGCACATTCAAGCGGACGTCGAAAGGCTGCTCCAGGTGGACGCAGAACTCAAGGAGGTAAAATCCCGCCTGCAGGATATCGCTACCGAAAAGAACCGGATCGGCAAATCGGTTCCCCGGTTGTCGGGCGACGACAAGGCTGCGGCGCTGGCGAAACTGGCGGAATTCAAGCAGCAAGAGGAAAGTCTGCAAAACAAAGCCAGAGATCTGCAGCCCGAATTCCACGCGTTGCTGTTACAGGTGCCCCAGCCTGCGGACGCCGGCGTTCCTGTCGGTAAGGACGACACCGAAAACGTGGAACTCCGGCGGGAAGGAGAAATCCGCCAGTTCGATTTCGAGCCCAAAGATCACGTCGAACTGGGCCTGTCGCTGGGTATGATGGACATTGAAAGAGGGGTGAAGCTGGCCGGAACGCGCAACTACTTCCTCAAGGGAGATGGCGCCCTGCTCCACTGGGCGGTTCTGCGGTTTGCCGTCGATTTCATGGTCCAGCGGGGGTACACCCCCATGTCCGTACCGCTGCTGATGCGCGACGAGGCGATGCAGGGGACGGGCTATTATCCGGGATCCGAAGACCAGACCTACCGCATGGAGAAAGACAAGCTGAACTTGGCGGGAACGGCCGAGGTCCCGCTGACGGCCTATCATATGGGCGAGATTCTTGACGCCGACGCGTTGCCGGTGAAATTCGTGGCCCTTTCGAGCTGCTTCCGACGCGAAGCCGGGGCGGCCGGCAAAGACACCTACGGACTCTATCGAATCCATCAATTCGACAAGGTCGAGCAGGTGGTGATCTGCGAGAACGACGTCGAGGCCAGCAACCGTTTCCACGAGGAGATCCTGGCCAATGCCGAAGGCGTGATGAAGGCGCTGGAGCTGCCCTACCGCGTCGTGAACGTCTGTACCGGCGACTTAGGCCGGGGGCAGGCCAAGAAATACGATATCGAGGCCTGGATGCCCTCGCGCGGCAACTACTGTGAGACGCACAGCGCCAGCAAATTCTACGACTTCCAAGCCCGCCGCATGAACCTGCGGTACAAGAGCCCGGACGCGAAGAAGAACATCTTCTGTCACACGCTCAACAACACCGTCATCGCCTCCCCCCGCGTCCTGATTCCCCTGATGGAATTGTACCAGAACGCCGACGGCTCCATCTCCGTGCCCGCGGTGCTTCGCCCCTACATGAACGGCAAGGAACGAATCGCACCCTCAGCCTGACAGATCCTACCGCTTTGCCACCACCGGCTCGCGCGCTACCGCCTGACGCACTGCGCCGCTCGACGGCGAACGCTGCGCGTACGACCGCAGGAAACTGTGACCATCGTCTGTCAGCGTGCTGACCGGCTCTCCCTCGAGCTTTCGACGCGTCTCATTCAGTTCGCCCTGGACTTCATTGAGTCTCTCTTTGGGGATTTCAATCTGCTCTCTCGTCGCTTCAGAGAGGGCCTCCGCGTCGTCGATGACGAACGGAGTAACAAAAAGAATGAGTTCGTTGTTGGATTCTACGGTGTCGTTGTGTTGGAACAGCCCGCCCACAAGCGGCAGGTCGCCCAGCAACGGCAGCTTGCGATTCACGAGGCTGTCCTTCTGGAAGAGCATCCCACCGAGCATAATCGTCTCGCCGTCCTGAACGATCATGTTCGTTTCGGTCTCGACCTTGCTCGTGACGGGCTGGCTGTTGATGAGCTGTGACGTCAACTGGGACAGGTCCACGCGCACTCTCATGTCCACGCGATTCTCGGGCGTGATGCTCGGACGGACCTGCAGGGTCATACCGACGTCCCGGAAGTCCACGTCCTGCGTCACTCCAACCGAAGCGGACGTCGTCGCACCGGCGAGAAACGCCACCTCTTCGCCCTTGAAGAACATGGCTTCCTCGTTGTCTTCGGTCCAGAGGGTTTGCTGGTTGAGGATCTTGGCGTTGGTGGTCTTGATGAGGAAGTCGATCAGGGCATAAACGGCCGTGGTGCCGCCCACGATGGTCCCGCTCCCGTCGGCTCCCAGCGCGGTGTTCGCCGCCCTGGCCGAACCACGGGTGGCCAAGCTTGTTAGTTCGCCCAAAGCCGTAATCGCATTCTCTTCCAGACTGCCAAACGCATCGGGATTCGTCGCCAGTTGGAGGCCCAAAGAGGTCATGCTGGTGTGGTCTATCTCGATGACAACAGCCTTGACCAGGACCTGTTTGCCCGGGGTATCCAGTTGCTTGATGGTCTTCTCGATACTGTCCTGGAACTCGGGCGGCGCCAGGACGAGGATCGACTTGCTGCGCGGATCGGGAATGAACCGCACCCGCCCGATCACATTGCTGATGGGCTCCTCATCGAGTCTGCCTCGCGTCGCGCGCGACCACCACGGCATGTATTCGCCGGCGGATCCCTGATTGCCCTGATTGTTGTTGTTCTGGTTCTGATTTCCCTGCGAATCGTCCATGGAGTACTCGCTCAGCCCGCGATCACTGCGGCGGATCGGCGCCGTCGTGCCCGGCTCGTTGAACATGGCGTTGAGACGCTCGGCCAGATCTTCCGGATCGGCGTACTTAAGCTGGACCACGTGGGGTACCTCGGCCATCTCCTGGCGGTCCAGCTCGAGGATGAGCTGTTCCACGACGTCATAGGCCTGTGGAATCTTGCTGATGACGATGATCTTCTTGGTGCCCGGGACGTCCTCGAAGGTGAGCTGGCCGTACAGGGGGCCCACGATCTTCTTGCGCTCGTTGTCCGCAGCCCCGAACAGGTACGAGCGGAAGAACGCACGACTCATATCCTCCTCCTCGGAGAAGAGTCTCGTCAGCAGTTCCGCCATTTGCACCGGGTCCGAGTTGTGCAGTTCGATGATTCGCGGCTTGACTGCATCCACGTCCAGCGGCGCGTCCCATTCCTCGATCTGCTTCTCGATCTTCCGCATGTTCTCCGCAGACGCAATGACCGTCACCTGGCTCATCGACGGGAACGCGATCACCCGGACCGTTTCGGCCGGATTCTGGTCTCGGCGTCCGTACCGGTAGTAGTAGTTGTAGCGGTTGGCGCTCTGCGACTGGTCGCTGTACAGATTCTCAATGTTCTCCTTGATCTGATCCGGATCGGCATGTTTCAGTTCGAAGACCTTTTCCTCATACTCCCCGGGCGGAACATCCAATTCCAAAATCATCTTCTTGACCATATCGCGGAGGTCCTTCCGACCGAAAATCATGACCTGTCTGGTTTCGGGCAGGGCCTCCAGCAGAACGCTCGGCAGAAACTCCGTTCCCGGCAGATCGGCAAACCCGTCCTCCACGCTCCCCTCGACCTCCCGAGGGTCGGCATACATGAGCTTTACGATCTCATACTGGGATTCAACAGGCTCTGCCTTGTCCAGCTTCGCAATCCACTCACGCACTTTCTCCATGACCTCCGCAGGCCCTTTGCCGATGATCCACTTCCGTCGGGGCTCCGGAATCAAAACAACCGAAACCTCTCCGGAAGAGATCACCACAGACGAGGCGGCGCCGCTTCTGGAGTCAGTCGACTTGCGGCCCGGGCCGGCCAACGGCCTCGGGCTGCTGGGGCGGGAGCCCCCGTAGCGGTCTCTTCCATAGTAGCGTCGGGAGCGAGGATCCGTCTCGCCCAGCAGAATGTTCAGCATCTGGACGATCTCCGAGGGATCGCCGTACTTGATCTCAAAGATCTCCGTGACCGCCTGCTCGGCCTCGGGCACGTCGAATTCCTGGATGATGCGCTCGACGCGCATCAGGTTCATCACCGTATCGATCACGAGCAAAGTCCCGGTGGTCTCGTCGGCGCTGACATGACCGTATTCCCCAACCAGCGGCTGCACGATCTGAGACATCTGCGCGGGATTGTACGTGGTCAACTTGAAGAACTTCTGCACGATCTGGTCTTTGTTCTCGAACATGGCCAGCGGCTCGTCCGGCTCCACCGTGGGCACCACCCCCAATCGAGCCTCGGCGATCGGTTTGAGGAAGATGGTATCCTCTATCTCTTCGGCCACGTATCCCTTCATGCGAAGCGCGCTGTAGATTTTGGCCAGCGCCTTGTCCCTGGGCATTTTGGCCGGCGCGTAGATGGTGACCTTCTGCTTCATGGCCTCTTCATGGGGAATCACCGTCTTACCGGTCCACTTGGCAATTTTCTCGACGAGGTTCTTGACCTCCACGTCCTTGAGGTTCACGGCCTCCAGGGCGTCGTTCGGATCGTCCGGTGCGTTGGGCTCACGTGCCTTGGCCTCTCGCGTCGCGGACGGACCGGGCCGACCGGTCGGCCGGCTGTGCTCGTCCGGTTTGCCCGGACGATCGATTTTCCCGGGCTCGGCAGGACGGTTTGGCTCCGGCGTTTCGCTCGGCTGGTTCGGCTCCGGCGGAACATTGGCATCGGCCACAACGCCGGGATCATTCCCGTCGGCCCTGTCCTCACCGGGCCGCGCATTGGGATCCGGCGCCGGGCTTGGCTTGGCGCCGGCTTTCTGCTCAACACCAAGCGTATATGCCTCGGGTATCTGGAAGCCCACCCGCCAGACAATAACCGCAGCCGCGGCAAACACCAGGACCCACAATAGTAGCACTCTTGGCCGTTCCACTTTTTGTCTCCTCACGCTGACTCTGCGTCGATCTATCGGTTCATCATTTACGACTGACCCGCTTCATTGGGCTCGGCGACGCGGCCGTCTGCCTCCGGATCGGTCGTTGTGTTTGCGTCCGTTATTTCACGCGGGCGTATGCCCAGCTCTCTCTGGCGTCGCGCTCGCAGGCGGGCTTCCATCTGGGCCCGCAGCGCTTCCCTTTCCTCTTGCGACATGCTTTGCCATTTCTCGAACATCTGCTGCCGTCTCTGACGTTCGAGATCGGCCGCAGTGCTCCTGCCGGAGGAACTGAAGCGCTCGCGCACCTGCTGTCTGAACTGTTCCTGCTCCGCCTCCGTCAGATTGCTCATCTTCTCCAGCATTTCGGCTCTTTCCTGCTTCACTTCCGCAGGGTCCTTCTCGCCCAGGCGCTGTCTGCGTCCGCGTCCCGGTCCGTAGTCGTCTGCCGTCGCCTGGCTGGGCGTTACATCGTTGGGCGCGCCGGCATGTTGCTCCGGCCCGGCATGTTGCATCCGTGCCTGTCGGATGAGAAGACCGACGCCGTAAGCCGTCAGCAAGACCGCGGCGGTGACAATGACAAAAACGATTGTGTTGGCGTGCTTCATAAATGTGACCTTTCATCCCTGCGTACTTATCGACCGCGACGTTCGGAGCGTTCGCGCATCTTCTGTTTGAATCTTTCCTTTTCTTCCGGTGTCATGTTTGGCCATCGTTCCTTGATTTTGGCCCGTTCCTCCGGCGACATGACAGGAGCACCTCCCGGCCGGGGCCGCATCGGTCCGGCGGGCACGTTGGAGATGACCGTGCCCCTGTTTACGTGCGTCCGACCGGGGGCACCGCTCGGTCGCCTGCGGGAAGGCGGCCCGGCGGGGCCTTCCGAACTCGGGCCTGCGATCGGGGCGAACTCCTTCTCATGACCGTCCCAGAGAATCCTGACCCTTGTCGGTTCGACGGCCACAATCCTGGCATCCCCTATGCTGTCGCCGGGCTTGTACCACCTGTCCGCGATCAACACTTCGCCTCCCAGGATGCCCGTGACAGACTCGACGGGGTGCCGCTTCGGAGGCTTCGAGACAAACAGGTTCTTCTCTTTGAGTTCGTTGGCCAGAGTCCGCGCCGCCGTCAGACCTCCTCCCGGATCGTCTGAGGCCACGCTATCCGGGCGCAGGGCCTGGGCAACGAAAATCTCCGCGCGGGCCGAGGTCATGAGAAACCCCGCGATTTCCAGCACGATCGAGGCACCCAACAACAATGCGACCGCCAACAGAATCTTCGCCAGCGGGTCCATATCAGATTGGCTTCGTTCGATTTTCATGATGCGTTTCGTCAGCAGCCCGCCCCCGGGCGGGGCCATCGCTGCTCTACATACGTCTCCCTATGCTCTCAATAGCCTGTCGTCTTTGATCTTCGGGCATGCTGCTCCATTTCCTCCGGGCCTCAGCCTGTTCTTCCTTCGACATTCCGTTCCAGTAGTTGAGCAGCTTCTGTCTGACCTCCGGCGGCAGATTCACTCCCATCCAGGCCAGCGCGTCACCGCCTCCAGGTCCGGGGGCCGCTCGGGCCTCGACACGAACAGGTTTCGGACCCGGTCCGGGTTTCGCAGCTTCGGGACGATGCGGGGTTGGAGGACCGCCTCTCTCGGGACCGCGCGGTGGAGAAGGCCTGTCGCCGCCGGTAGCCGCCATGGGGGGAAAAGCCTTCACCTGGCCATCCCAGGCGATTTTCACCTCCGTCGGCTCGACGGCGACGATGTTGGCATCGCCGACCTTGTCGCCGGCCTTGTACCACTTGCCTCCAATCAGCGCTTCGCTGCCCAGAATCCCATCCACCTGCTTGACGGGGTGTTGCCTCGGGGGCTTCTTGATGAACAGGTTCTTCTCTTTCAGCGACGCGGCGGTCTGCCGGGCTTCTGCCAGATAGGGCTCGAGATCGTTCGGATCGCGACCGTGGCGGGCCAGGGCTTGCGCGACCGCACCCTCAGCGCGAGCGGGGCCTCTGAAGAAGCTCGCCCCCTTGGCCAAAGCCAGAGCGCCGGCCAAGACGGCCGTGGCGCCGAAGGCAAAAACCAGCCAGTCCTTGCGATTCTCCTTGTTCTCTGCTTGCGATCTCATGGGCACAAACCTGGTCCGTACACTCAATGAGAGAACTTACTTCACAAACGTCGATACAGTCAGGTCGATTTCGACCTCTTTTCTTTTCTCGGGCGGCTCCTTCGTACCGCACTGAATGCTGAGTTCCTCCACACCCACCAGGTACGGGTTTTCCTTTAAGGCGGCCAGAAAATCCAGAAGCTGATCGAACCGGCACTTGCCCTTGCACTTGATACGCAGGACACCGTACGAGGCGTTCTTCTTTCTGCGCACCGCCAAAAAGGCCAGCGGCTCGTTCTTGATGCCCGCTTTCTTGAGCTGCTCGTGCAGCTTGTCTCGAAAGAGGAATTTCTGCGTTTCCTCCGGCTGCGGCTCCTCAAAGACCGGGACAATGGAAAGCAGGCCGGCCCGTTGTGCGGTGTCACCGCCGATGTCGTTCAGCTTGCTTCTCGCCAGCGCCAGGGAAGCGCGAACTTCGCCCCACTGCCCGAGCCAGTCCGAGCCGTAGGTGAACGCCAGGATCGCAACGGCACAGAGAACGCCGAACTGGATCATACGTATTTCCCGCTGGTTCAGTTTCCTTGCCATATCTGTCCTGCCCGCGTTAAAGAACGGCTGCCTTCTTCGTAAACTGCTTGTAATGAAAGTTGATCGTGAACTTGATCTTCTTGGTCTTGGCGTCGGGGATCGCCGTCGCTATCTCGACTTCCTCCATGCCTTTCCGGCCGCGGAGGTGCTTCTGAAAGTCCCACAGACGCTCTTCATTGTCGGCGCGACCCGTCAGCGTGACCCTCTGGCCTTTTTTGAAATGAAAACTGTCCAGGACAATGCCGCTGCTGTCGCCGCTGTTGATTTCCTGAAGGAGTTCCAGAGGATCGGGGCGGTGCCGCGCCACCGTTTTGAGCAACTTCTCCTGCTCCCTTATTTTCTCGAATTGCGGCTGATTCACGAGGGCGCTGAGGCGCTTCTCGCTGGCGACATCGACGGCGTACGCTGCCACCACCAGGGCCACCAGCATGACGGCGGCCAGTACGGCCGCCACTTTCACCGAACGCTGAGCCGAGCGCGCCTTCCGGGCCTGCTCCTGCTCGTTCATGTCCACGAAGAGATTGAGGGCCTGCGACGGACTCTCCAGAGCCATGATCGCCAGCCCCAGCGGCACGCGATATTCATAGACATCCCGCCCCTGACAATCGGCCGGCAGCTTCAGGGCCTGGCTCTTCGGCAGGCTGGGCTTCGCCGGCAGGCCGGCCGCGTGCAGGGCAGCAATGATCCGGTCGATTTCCTCGCTGCCGTCGGAAAGGACAAGGATCGGCAATCCAAGCGATTCGTCCCCCTGAAAGGACTCGATTGCCGACCGCACGTCCTGGGTGAACCGCTCCATAAGCTCGATCGACTTGGAGACCGTGCCGTGCTCATCTACGGTCGTGAGATCTTGCAGTCCCGTGGGGAACACGGATGCATGAGCGACGAGTCCCGCCCGAATGAGACACACCTGCGTGTCCCGCCGACCGACACTGATGAGAACGGCCTCCGACTCCACCTCGGTGAACAATCTCTGCCAGGCCTTGACCACACCCTCACACGAGAGGTAGACGTCGGGCGCCCCAAAACCGCGGATGCTCCGGGCAAATGCGAAAAGGTGGTCTCTCCGCGCCGCCGCCAGGGTGATATCGACCTCGCCGTTTGTCGAAGGCATGGTCCGCCAGGCGACCGCAATCTGCTTCGGCTGCAACGGCAGGACGGATTCCGCCTGCATCCGCACGATGGCTTCGGTTTCCTCCTTCGCCACCGCCGGCGTCGTCAGCCGGTAAAAAGCCACCGCCGTCGAATCGAGCCCCACGACCGAGGCCGTGTGTTTGTCGCGCCCCTTCTTCTGCACGCCGGTTTCCCCGCTGAATCCGCACTGCGTGGTGAACTTGCCCCAGGACCCGTCGTCCTCGGGCATGCGTTTCGTCCAGAGAACCTCCATGCGACTGCCCGCCTTTCGCAGCTTGACGGCTTTGAAATCGGTGTCGTCTCTTGCGGCCGCTATCGCGGTGTGCAATGTTCTTGCGCCCTCACTCATCAGTAATTTGCTCCCTGGTACCAATAGAGAATCTTGCACGGAGTCTCGGATCGATCCACCACGCACTCGCTCATCAGCCGCGCCCCGCTCAGGTCGGCGGTCGCATAGCAGCGAATCGTGTAGACGTTGGAGCGGACCGTGATCTGATCCGCAATCTCTTTGAACTTGGTGGTGTCCACCGATTTCACGTTCATGAGCTCGGCGGTGCTCTGAAATCCCCCCACGAGACTGGCGCGCTCGGTGATAATGGCATAGGCGATCTGCTCGGCTTGCTCATCGCCACCGAACAGCACGGTCAGCACTTCCCTCGGAGCCGTGTTGATGTTGATCTTGCCGGGAACTTTGTTGCCACCTTCGACCGTGATGCGATCCGCGATTCGCGCAAACGTCTGGCGATCCAAAGGCTCGCCGTTCTTCTGGCCGCCGGAGCTTCCCTGTGATGTCTCGGGGCTGTTCTTATCAATCAGGTCCGCCGTGCTTTTGTAGCCGCTGCCTCGATTCTGTACAATCCAGCGGGCCTGCGAATTGCTGATGCCCAACTGCCTTTCCAGTTGACGCTCGTTGGCCTGGTTGATATTGACCCGTTTGTTGCCCTCGGCATCGGTATTCGTCTCGAACGAGTAACAGGTCAGATAGGCGATCCATCCCTCGTCAAGATAATCATCGCCGTTGTCGGCGGGCGGACTGAGGTCACCGTCCATCTCGTTGTAGTCGAGCTCCCCGTTGAGATTCGTGTCCTCCCCGTACAGCAGCTCTTCAGTCACTCCCTTGACGCAGAGCAGCTCGCGAATCGTGCGAAAAGGCCCGTTGCGAATGCTGTACGGATACTCCACGTTCTCGTAATAGCCTCCCTCGGCCCCCTCGACGCGCAGATCATCATTCGTGTCGCGCCAGTCGAGAATAGCGTCGGCGATGTCTTCCTCCATGTACGGAAGGGCCATGAGTTGGTCCTTCGTCACCGTGTTGACGTTCAGCTTGCCCGCTTCGTCCTGGACCCGCACGGAGTACACGCACCGCTCCAGCGGCACGTCATTGAAGTCCTCGTCGTTGTCACTCCAGAGATCGTCCAGCGCATCGCTGTCACGCAGATCTTCAGCAAGAAGGGCCATGGCGTTTTCGGTGCCGGCGCGGCACGCCCATTTGCAGCGCAGCTCGTCCCCGGCGGCCATGGCCATCTTCATGTTCAGCCGGCTGGTCTGGCTCATGACCGCGACAATGGCGGTCATCACGACAACCATCCACAGTACGGCCACCAGGGCCAAACCGTTGTTTGTGCCTTTCCGTACGCTCATGCGTGTTGTACCGCAACTATCATGTTCTTGGTTTCATCTTGCATTAAGTCCGCCCGAGCTGCCTGGACCGGGCGTATTCGAGCCGCCCGGCTCACTGCCCGACTCCTCTTCCCGGCCACCGCCCTCCTCGGCCCCGCCCTCCTCCGCCCCTTCTTCCGGGGCCCCCTCAGCCGACCGGCCCGTCAGGCGAGCGCAATTGACGACGAACGTCTCAATGACCGGCTCGCGTCGCCCTTCCGGCAGCGTTCCCAATGTCACTTCGATCAGTTCGGGAATCGATTCCATTTCCTCGGGCCATTCCTCGGCCCATTGCTCCCCGTCGAAAAAACGCATCTGAAAAATGGCGATGTTCTCGGCGATCACGGTGAGCACGCCGCCCGGCTCCCGCTCCTCGTCCGGATTGGGCCACAGGCGCCGGAAGAGGACCGTGCTATCGGCCTCGGCGTCCGCCGCGTCGTTGTCCTCCTGCTCTCTCTGCCCCAGGACGTACTCCACCTCGTAGACATCGCCCTCCGGCTGTGCGGCCCGGGCCTTGGCCCGCCCCACGGTGTAGAAAGTCAGATAGGGTGGGCCGCCCGTGGCCGAACCCTGCGAGGCGCCGACCAGCTTCATGTTCTCTGCGTTCGCATCCCGGTAGAGATTCGCCAGATCGCGCGCCAGCATCCGTGCGGCAAAGCGCACCTCACCAACCGTCTCGCTGGCATGATGCACGATCTGAGCGCTGTCCGAAACGGCCTTGAGCGCGCCGACGCCCACCATCGCGATGAACGCGCTGATCGTGGAGGCCACCAGCACCTCGGCTAACGTGAATCCCTTGTTTCGGACCGTTGTCATTCTGTCGGCTCTGCCGTCTCCTGAGTCTCCCCCATGGTCACGACCCCCGTTCCGTTGAGCATCGTCTGGACGGTAAGATCGTAGGGCCGGTTTCGTTCCATCCAGGTCACCGTGATGGTCACCAGGTACAGGTTGTCGGTTCCCTGGTACTCGGTGGTCACTTCCCACCGGTAGCCGGGCTCGGCCTCTTCGAAGAAACCCTCCGTCTGGTCGGTTTCAATGAACTCGTCGATGCCGGTGTAGTCGATCAGCGTCAACTGCCTTTCGATCACCGAAGCCGCCACCTCATAGTGGCGGTTCAAACGCGTATCGGCCAACGCATTCGTGCTGATGGCCCCCACGGTCAAGACGGCGCCCGAGAGAATGACACTGGCCACCATCGTCTCAATGAGATTGAAACCATCTCTGTTTTTTCCGTGTGCCTGGTTCATAGGGCGTCCAAATCTATCGTGGCCGGCTTGGTTTCGCTGACGGTGCCGGCGTAGAGGGTAGCCTTGCCCGTGGCCGCCGCGATCGCAACCGTGTAATGGTGCGTGCCATTGCCGATCTGAACGACGGCGGGCTCGGCGGAACCGTTCGGCTTGAAGACAATCCGGAGCCCCTCTTCGGGCTCGAGCGTATTCTCCGTCATCTGCACGTTCTCGAACTGCACCTTTCCCTCGAACACCACCGGCCGGCAGTAGTAGTTGCGGACCAGAATCTTCTCGGTCTGGCCGGTCTCTTCATTCCATTGGGTCGTCGTCAGGACAAACCCCTGGTTTTCCGTGTCCATTTCCAGCTCGTACGGCGTCTGCTTTTCCACCGCCACGATCCGGGCGTACCGGGCCGTCAGCAGGAACTGCCGGGCCGCTTTCTCCACCAGGAGCTTCTCGTACGTTTTCACGTAGAGCCCCCCGCCCAGGCCGGCGACGACACTGATGATCGCGATCACCAGCAGAAGCTCCGCCAGCGTAAACCCGCCGCCTGCGGCTGCGGATCTGTATGGACGCTCGAGTGGCTGCATGACCAGGGTGCCTTCACTTAGTCGTTGAACTTTTGCAAAATGGAGATTAGGCTTACTTTAGGGAGGAAAAATCTCCTTG
>CAYPZL010000073.1:0-24327 GCA_964415045.1 uncultured Pirellulales bacterium
TAGTCCTTGACAACCGGCAGCCTTTCATGAATAGGATGGGCTTCAGCCCATGCGGTTTCCTCGTATGGTTTCGCCGGTGGTGCGGCACTTCTGTCCCGGCCTCAACACGCGGCTGGTTTATCGAGCGATTTCCTTTCGCAGCCACTCGATGCTCTTCTCGACGTTGCCCGGTGCGGCCTCGCACTCGATGGAAAGCACGCCGTCCCAGTTTGTGGCCTTGAGCAGTTCGATGCAGCCGGAGATATTGTCGGCGTTGACGCCCTCGCCGATGGACACGACCGAGGAGGCGATGCCCGTCTCCTCACCCCGGGCCGCTTTGGCCAGAGACTCGCTGACGTCCTTGATGTGGCAGTGCGAGAGCTTGTCCCGGAAGCGGCGCAGGAATTCCACCGGGTCCTGGCCCGCGATGAACGTGTTGCCCGTATCGAGGTTCAGCCTGAGATAAGGCGAATCGAAAAAGCCCAGGATCTGCTCCATGGTGTCGGGATTGGTCGTGTAGGGCCCGTGCGGCTCGACGTTGATGATGATGTCGTACCTTTCGGCCCACTCCAGCACGACCCGGTAGTATTGCTTGATCAGCGCCATGACTTCGTCGTCGGTGTATCCTTCCGGCCTGCGACCGCCGTCGGTGGTGTCCACGCAGGGGCAGCCCAGCGCCTTGGCGAACTGGATGGCGCGCAGCGTGTAGCCGATGCCGCGGTACTGGCCTTCGGGGCACGACATGGGATAGGCCGCGTCCAACTGGGACGTCTTCAATCCCAGCGAGTCCAGGTACCGCTTGAGCTTGAGCGGGTCGGAGTGCAGCGGGATGTGCGGATTGTATCCCAGCGCCTGGATGAAGTAGTCCCCGTCGATCGTGCCGAACTCCACGTACTCCAGGCCGTGATCTTTGGCGAATTGACACGGGATCTCGTGAGGAACGTCGAAATGCCGCCAGTTGTCTACGTGCATGCCTAATTTCAACATGATGTACTCCCCTTTATCCTGCAACGTTATCTTGGCCGCTCATTTGTGCTATGATGGTACCGTAAGCGGAGGCAGGATGCCATACCCTATTTGCCGCGGGCGTTTCGCTGAACCGGCTCGCGGCGGCGCGCGTATGGGTGGATGTTCCGGCCGGACGAACGGCGATGGGTGTCTGGGAAAATATTCTGGCATGCGGGTGGCAGCGTCAAGCGTCAGCTTGGCGATGGTGGATTTGTCTGCTGCGTGTGGTGCTATACGGGCCCCGGCGTTGAACCATCGCCAAGGCCTGCGGCCTTGACGCTGCCACCCGTAGCTGACCAGGGTCCCAAACAAGGACGCTCGTAAGATCGCACAGACACGGCGATGGGAAACGGCCGGGCCGAGATTGACGGGCCAGAGAGTTTTCAGTAGAGTTGCACAGTTATTATGGAACACGGACAAGACCATAAGCCACGATTGATTGCCTTTGAGGTAACTCGTCGCTGTCGGTTCAACTGCCGGCATTGCCGGGCGGACGCCGACCGTGCGGGCAAACGCGACGAACTGAGCACGGAGCAGTGCAAGCGCATCATCAGTGCGGTGGCCGACTACGAGAAGTGCGTTATCATTCTCACCGGCGGCGAGCCGACGGAGCGGGACGATGTTTACGATCTTATTCGGCACGGGCGGAGTCTCGGCCTGCGCATGGTGCTGGCGACGTGCGGCTATGCGATCGACGACGAGTCCATCAAGGCGTTGCAGGAGGCCGGCATACTGGCGTTGTCGTTCTCGCTGGATGGAGCGACCGCCGAGACGCACGACGCCTTTCGGCGCACGCCGGGGGCGTTCGATATCGCCGTCAAGGCGGCCGAGATCGCCCGCCGGGCGGGCATGCGCTTCCAGATCAATACGACCATCACGCGCCGGAACCTGACCGAAGTGCCCGCCATTGCCGAGCTGGCCCGCCGGCTGGGGGCCTACTGTTTCAACCCCTTCATCCTCGTGCCCACCGGCCGGGGCGAGGAGATCGCCGACGAAATCCTCGAGCCGGGCCAGTACGCCAAACTGCTGGCCGATTTACTCGCCTTGAAGACCGAATCCCCCATCGAGGTCAGGGTGACCTGCGGGCCCCAGTTCGCCCGGTTCTACCGCGAAGCGAACGTCCAGAACGCGCGGGCGCACGTCAGCGGGTGCATGGGAGGCCGGGGGTTCGGGTTTATCAGCCACCGCGGGGACGTGCAGACCTGCGGTTTTCTGGACATCTCAGCGGGCAATCTCGTGGAGAACGGCTACGACTTCGCTGCGATCTGGGACGGCTCGCCGTTTCTCAACGAGATCCGCGACCTGCCCTCGTATCACGGCAAATGCGGGCGGTGCGCCTATCTGAAAATCTGCGGGGGCTGCCGGGCCCGGGCCTATACCGTGACCGGCGACTATTTAGCCGCCGATCCGATCTGTGATTATGAACCGGGGACGAAAAAGTGACCCCCCCTCTGAGCCGTTTTGAAAAGAAGCTCTGCAATGCCTTGCAGCAAGGCCTGCCCCTGTGCGCGCGGCCGTTTGCCGAGATTGCCGGGGAGCTGGGCACCGACGAAGCGACCGTTTTGGAGGAAACACGTGCGCTCCTGAAAGCGGGCGTCATCCGGCGCGTCTGTGCCGTGGTCAACCATCGCGCCCTGGGAATGAGCGGTACGCTGGTCACCGCGCACGTGCCGCCGGAGAAGCTGGCGGAAGTGGCCGAGGCGGTCAACCGGCTGCCGGGGGTCTCGCACAATTACCTGCGCAACCACAATTACAACCTCTGGTTCACGTTGCAGGAGAAAACGCCGCAGCGGATGCAGCAGACGCTGCGCGATCTGGAGCAGCAGTCCGGCGTCGTTTTCCACAGCCTGCCCGTGACGCGCGTCTTCAAACTCGACGTTCGCTTCGACGCCGAGGCCGAAGAGGACGTCCTCGTGCAGGAGACTCCGCGCGTGCCGGGAACGGAGCCGGTTGCGCTGAACGCGGATCAGGAGAGCCTGCTGGCGCAGTTGCCGGGGAATCTGGAGGTGGAGCCCCGTCCCTACGAGGCGTTTCGGGCCGGTCGGTGGAGCGAAGACGAGGTTCTGCGTTTGCTGGGCGAATTGCAGGACGCCGGTGTGATTCGTCGCGTTGCCGCCGTGATGAATCATCGCAAACTGGGTTACACGGCCAACGTCATGTTCGCCGCCGAAGTGCCGGGCGCGGCTATCGGCACGGCGGGGCCACGGCTGGCGCGTTTCCGCACGGTGAGCCACTGCTACGAACGCGAGACGTTTGCGGGCTGGCCCTACAATCTTTTCGCCATGATGCACGGCCGCAGCATGGGCCAGATCCAGCGCACCATCGACAAGTTCATCGAACCCGGGAACGTCCGCGCCCACGAGTTGCTCCCCACCCAGACCGAGCTCAAGAAGCAACCCGTCCGCCACCACCTCCTGTAATCAGTCCCCGCGGCGGTCCGGCGGCATTTCCGTTTGCCTTCGTTTGCGATTGGTGTCACAATGCAGTTGTGCGAGGGCGGTGTCGTCCGGCCGCTTTTGGGCCGGCCTGGAGACGGTGGACGCAGAGGGGGCGGCGCAGCCCTGGTATATGCAAGCAGATGGGGACCTGGAATGAGAGATTGGTTGTTTGGTTGGGTTGTTCTTTACAGCATACTTTGCTTTGGAAGCAACGCGGGGGCGAGTCGGCCGGTGTTGCGTCGGGTCGTCGATCTCTCGGGGGTGTGGCGGATCGTTGCCGATCCTGAGGATCGCGGCCGTACGGAGCGGTGGTACGAGGCCGGCCGGTTCCCGGAAGGCAAACGGGTCCAGGTGCCGGCCGCATGGGAAACGGCCCTGGGGACGGACTACGACGGCGTGGCCTGGTATGCGCGGGACATCTCGGTTCCGGCCTTCGGCAATCAGCAGCGCGTCCTGTTGCGGTTTCACGGCGCCGCCACGGCGGCTCAGGTGTGGGTCGGCGGCACGTCCGTTGGCGGTCACACCGGTCCGTGGACGCCTTTCACTCTGGACGTAACCTCGGCGGTCCGGGCGGGCCGGACAGCGCAGCTCGTCGTCCGGCTCGACGAGAAGGTCGGGCACAACACCCAGGGTTTTCTGCCGATCATCGCGCCGCACTTCGCCGGATTATGGCAGAAGGTGGAATTGATCGTTGTTTCGCGCGTGCATCTGGACGACACGCGAATCGCCGTTGACGCTTCGGACATCGACCTTGTCGGCGGCACGGCAAACCTGCGGGCCTCGGCCCCCGTCGTCGGCGACACGAAGGCGATTGATTCGATACGTTTTACGCTTTGGGATTCGCAAGGCAGGGAGATCGGTTCCGGCCCGGGCCGGCTCGACGCGAAGGAGGCCCTCTGGCAATGGTCGGGCATGGCCGATCCGTGGGACCTGGGCCGGCCTCGCCTCTACCGGCTCCGGATCGAGCTGTGTGACAGACAGGAGGATGTGCTCGACGCCGCCGAAACGTCACTCGGCTTTCGCAAGGTCACTACAGACGGGCCGAGAATTCTGCTCAACGGCAAGGACCTCATCGTGCGGGGATTCCTGACGTGGGGATACTACCCTCCGCTCCTGGCGCCGGCGCCCGAGCCGGCGCGCTTCCGCCGGCAGTTGCGCTACTTCCGCGATTGTGGATTCAACTTGATCAAGTTTTGCCTGTGGCTTCCGCCGGCGGAACTGCTCGACATCGTCGACGAAGAAGGCATGCTGGCCTGGGTGGAGTATCCAACGTGGCACCCAAAGATCGACCGGGCCCATCGGGACAAGCTTGTTGCCGAGTACACCGAGATGAGCCATCACGACGGGGATCATCCTTCGGTGATCCTGCGCAGCATCACCTGCGAGACGGGTCCGTCGGCCGATCTGGACGTGATTCGCGAGCTGTACGATCTCCTGAAACGCCGCTGTCCGGCCACGCTCGTGGTGGACGATTCCTCGTGGATTGGCTGGAACCGGATTCACGATTTCTGGGACGACCACTCCTACGGCAACAACCGCACGTGGCGGGAGGCGCTGGCATCGTTCCAGAAGCACATCGACACGCACGGCGTCAAGCCGCTGCTGTTAGGCGAAGCCATTGCGGCCGATACGTGGATCGATCCGGCCGAGCTGCCCGCCGCCGGCGGCGCGGAGGCGTGGTGGCTGCCGGGGTGGCTCGACGAGCAGCGGCGATTCGAGCGGAAATTGCGGCGGCGCTTCGGCGGGGCCGGCTACGATCCCGTGGCCGACCTGCGGGCCTGCTCGCTGAAATACGCCATGGACATGCGGCGCTGGCAGATCGAGACGTACCGCCATCAAATGCCCCACAGCGGCTACGTCGTCAGCACGGCCCAGGACGTGACGTTGTGTGCGATGGGTCTGCTGGATTCTCTGGGCCGGCCCAAGTGGAGCGCGTCCGACTGGGCGTTTCACGGACCGGTGATGACGCCGTTGAATACGGCGGGGGACCGGCGCGCTTTTGCGAGCGGGTCGCGGTTGATCTTCGAGCCCTGCCTGCGCGTCACGCCCGAGGCCGGGGCGGTCGCGCCGGCCGAGATGCGCTGGTCGCTCGGAGCACAGCGCGCGGTCCGTGCAGTTGGGCCGGCGGACGATCCGGCGCCGGTGCGACTGCCACTGTCGTCTTCCGCCGATCGACCGCAGCGGGTGCATCTCCGCCAGACGCGCGCAGGAAAGGACATTTCCTGGGAATTGTGGGTTCTGCCCGAGCCCGCCGACCCCGCCGTCCCGGTGTCGATCTGCGCCGATGCGGACGGAGCGTTAGGAGGCTTGTTCCCCGGAGCGGCGACGCTCGGAGGGGCGCCGCCTGTGCCGGGCGAAACGCCGGTGGTCGTGACGCGGGCGCTGAGCCGGGAGTTGCTCGACTATCTGCAGGCCGGCGGGCGCGTCCTGCACCTGACCTCGAACCAGTCCGGCTCGGTCAAGGACGAGGAAATCTGGTTTTTGCGCGGGACCGCCTGGTCGCCGCGGCAGCCCAACGCGTTTCTGAATCGCTGCTCCCGCGAGATGCTCAGCTACCTGCAATTGTTCGACCTGGGCGGCAACACGATCATACGCGGTGAGGCTCTCTGGGAGCAGGTCGATCCGCTGCTGATGTTCGTGGAGACGCACGACCTGAAGACGGTTCGACCGAACCTGATGCTGTTCGAGACGGGCGTCGGCAAGGGCCGGTTGATCGTGAGCTGCCTGCGCCACGAAGGCGGGCCCGAGAACAACTACGCCGGCTTCTGGCTGGCCAAAGAACTGGTCGCCCATCTGTTGGACGGGCCGAACCCGGCGCGGGCGCTGAGCGAGGAGATGGTGCAGGTGCTCTACGAGAACCTGGCGACGGAGACGCGGGACATCGATCCGTCCTGGCGTTTTACGACCGATCCCAACAACGAGGGCATGAAGGCCGGCTTCTTCAAGGCGGGCTTTGATGACAGTCGATGGCAGAACCTTCAAACGCGCTCGGCCGAGGAAGGTGATATCTGGAATCGCTACGACGGCTGGGGATGGTATCGCAAGACCATTCAGGTCCCGGCGGCCTGGAAGGACCGGCACGTGCGCATCGTCTTCGACAGTGTCGACGATATGTACCGCCTGTTTGTCAACGGGGCTGCCGCCGGCGGATACGGAAAAATGGACCGCTCCGAATCGTCCTTTCTCAAGAGAACGTGGGTCGAGGTCACCGATCACATCCGGTACGGAACCGACAATACGCTGGTCCTGCAAATCTACGATTGGGTCGGCTCCGGAGGCCTCAACGGCAAGGTCTGGCTCACCACCGGGCCCGTGGGCGAGCACATGGAACTCCTGCGCCGGTGAGCGCGCCGTGGAGTTTTTCAAGACGCGGCGTGTTGCTGATAGCGGTTCCAGATGGCCTCGAGGGCGTCGGCGGCGCGCAGGGGCAGCTTGCTCTCGACCATGTGTGAAACGCGGGTGGTGTCGGGGTTGATCTCGACGGTGGGGCGGCCCGACACGGCGGCCAGGCGGACCGGCTCGGCGATGTACGGAAACACGCTGGTCGTCCCGACCGTGAAGACGATGTCGAAGCCGGCGCTCAACTGTTCGTACAGAATCTGGAGCTTGTCTTCGGGCAGCATTTCACCGAAGAGGACCACGTCCGGGCGGAGAGTGTCCTCGCACTGCGGGCAGCGCGGCGGGAAGGACAGGTCGCTGTAGTTTTCGACTGTGCCCCGATACGTGCAGCGCAGGCAGCGGAGGTCGTGCAGGTCTCCGTGGATGTCGATCACGTTGCGGGCGCCGGCGGCCCGGTGGAAGCCGTCCACGTTCTGCGTCAGCGTCCAGACCCGCTCGAAACGGCCCTCCATCTCGGCGACGACCTCATGGGCCCGATTGTGTTTCGCGTTGCGGCAGGCCCGCTCGATTTGCGCCAGGTACTTCCACGTCAGCTCGGGACGCTGCTCCATGACGTCGCCGGAGAGGGCCCGTTCGATGGGGATCCCCTCTTCGGTGGCGTTGGTGTTGTAGAGCCCGCCGATGCCGCGATAGGTGGGCAGACCCGAATCTGCGGAGATGCCCGCGCCGGTGACAAACAATACGCTCCGGCTGGCGGCCAGCAAGTCCGCCACCCGGGCAATCTCCGTTGCATAATCACGGTTCGAATCGTTCATGTCGCCACGTCCGTCCTGTGTACGGGAAAGAGCAAAAAAAACAGAGCACCCCGACCTCCAGGGTAGCGATGCAGACCGGGATTTCAAGTGCGTTTCAGCGGGAGCGGCCTTTGGGGGGCGGCCGGACCCTCGGCTCGCAGGCCCAAATAAACGAGATTCTCGCTTGACTTTCTTGCCGTCTTGCGACAATCTGGAGCAATATTCTTGGTGCGGGGCCACCCGCTGGCGATTTGATGGTTCGAGTAAGGAGTTCTATCATGGCACGCTTGAACGCATTGCTATCGGCCGTATGCCTGCTGGTTGTGCTGGCTTTCGCCTTGCCGGCCGCGGCCTACGACCAGCCGCTGGGGCTGAATCTGGGCTTCACCAGCTTCATGGACGGGGGTCCGCCGGCCGGCCCCGGCTGGTATTTCACCGAGTACCTCCAGTTGTATAACGGCGACCATCTCCGCGATTTTGGGGATCCGACGGCTCGCCACAAGGACGTCGATGCCTGGGTCAGTCTCAACCAGCTCATTTACCAGTCCGATCAGCAGTTGTTCCTCGGAGGCAAGTGGGGCCTCGACGTGATTGTGCCGCTCGTGTGCATCGACGCCGATCCCGCCGCCCCGGACAACGCCGCCGGGGTGGGCGACCTCCTGGTGGGACCCTTCCTGCAGTGGGATCCGATCATGGGCGCCAACGGCCCCGTGTTGATGCATCGTGTCGAGTTGCAACTGATGTTGCCCACGGGTAAGTACGACAACGAGAAGGCCCTCAATCCGGGCTCCAACCACTTCTCGTTCAACCCCTACTGGGCGGGCACCTGGTTCGTGACGCCGAAACTCACGGCCACCTGCCGCGTGCACTACCTGTGGAACGCCAACAACAACGACCCCTTCTCCCCGGGTCCGGGTCTTGTCGTGGACAACAGGCGGCCGGGCGAGGCCTTCCACGCCAATTTCGCCGCTTCGTACGAAGTGATGCCCAAGCAGTTGCGCGTGGGCGCCAACGGGTACTATCTCAGGCAAATCAGCGACAGCAAGTGGAGCGGCCCCGGCCTTACGACGAACCCCAGTGAGCGGGAGCAGGTCTTCGGTATCGGCCCCGGCGCCATGTGGAGCTTCTCGAAGGACATGCACCTGTTCTTCAACATGTATTTCGAGTCGCACGTGAAGAATCGCCCCGAGGGCGAGCGCTTCAACCTGCGCCTCGTGTATCACTTCTGACAAACTGAATCGATTTCGGGGACGCGATCCCGTCTCCCGGGTTGCTGCGAAGGCAGCAGCCCACGGGATCCTGTCCCCGGGATTTTCTTCTGACCGAGCACGGTCTCGGCGCGCCCGGCGTGTCCGCAGCCGGCGACGCCAGGGGCGGGATTCCCGTCTTCGGCTCGGGATGTTATATTCCCGGGCGCACCTGCGCCGTGTCAACGCGGGAAAAAGCTTGCAAAACAGCCGGCACTTTGCCATAATACTCTGCAAATGAGTTGAGCTATGAAGGCGGGCTGAGAATTGCCATCATATCTCTTTGCGCCATCATATTCTTTGGGTTCGCCATCATATTGCCCCGCCTTTCGCCGCCGATTGAGACGTCCAGGTTCATTGGCATGGTCTTTTGCGAAAGGGGAGTGCGATATGGGTACGCCATGGCGTGCCGGGGCAGCGATAATGGAGCGTACGTTGGTGACATCGCGCGGCCCGGCGGTTACCACGGGCCCGGTCACGGGATAAGAGCAAACGTGCCAGGGAGAAAGCTGCTATGAGAGTTCTGGGTTGTGTTCTGGTGGTGGTGTCGGTCGCTGTGGTGGGGCGGGCGCAGGTTCTCGAGCGCGGGCTCATCCTGGACCTGGACGCCGGCAAGGGCGTGCAGGTGGAGGCCGGCGACCGCGTGGTCAAGTGGAGCAATCAGGTGGCTTCGTCTGCGGCCCGGGATTTCGTCAAGCAGGACAAGGGCCGTAAAGAACCCGGCTCGGGTCGCCCGACCCTGAAGAAATCGGTCGCCGCCATCGGAGGCCACAGCACGCTGGTCTTTCGGCGCCAGGAGTTGGTCTGTCACAGCGAAGATGCGTTCGACCATCTCATCACCGGCAGCGGCTACACGTGGCTGGCCGTCATGAGCGTGTACAAGCAAGTTGTCCAGCTCAAGGACGTCAACTCCTTCTTCGGCAACCTGAGAAACGGCGGAAACTACGAGGGCATCTGGGGCAACGTCACCGACGACAACCGCGTCTGGATCGGCTCGCGCAACGGCATCACTTTCGGCCGGTGGGACAAGAACAATCCGATGGTCCTGGCGCCGGAGCCCTTGCAGGAGAACCGCTATTACGTCGTCGCCGGCCGCATGGGCGCCGGCACCGGCGAGGTGAAAATCGAGGTCTTCATCAACGAGGCCGAGCCCGTGGCGAGCAAGCCCTATCCCGTCAATCCCGCCGCCAATTCATCCAAGCTGGCCATCGGCCAGGAGCGCGACGCCACCAACCATCCGGGCCGGGAGTCCTTCGACGGCGAAATCGCCCGCTTCCTCATCTACGAGCGACCCCTCACCGACGCCGAGCTGCGACAGACCTTGGCCTACCTGAAGAAGACCTACGCGATTGTGCAGGACTGAACGCACGGAAGCTGCCTCTCCCTCCGACCGCTCCGGCCTTGCGCCATCGCCAAGGCCTCTGGCCACCGCATGTCTCTTCTGACGCGATGCAGACCTTTCCTTCTCAGCCCAGATGCTTCCCTTCGTTCAGCATGACAATCCTCTCATCACCTGCGATGCAGCACCAGCTTCCACTGGCGTTGTTGCGGTGCGTGGATTATACTGGCCGTACAAAAGAGCGTTATGGATTTGTCGCGGGACAACGTGGTTTCGCAGATCGTTTCCCGGCTGGGTCGCTCCGACGGGGGGCCCGTGAACGTCGAGGGGACGTGGGGGTCCTTTGCGCGCCTGCTGGCGGCGCACCTGTCGCAGAGCCTGCAACGGCCGATCCTCCTGATTTGTCCGCACATCGACGACGCCGACCGGGCGTATGACGACCTCAAGACCCTGGGCGCCGAGCGCGTCGATCTGCTGCCGGCCTGGGAAGGGGCCGAAGAGCTGGCCGATGCGACGGACGAGACGCGGGCCGAGCGGCTGCGGGTCGTCTCGCTGCTGTCGGGTCCGGGGGCAGCGCGGCCTCGGGACCTGGTTATCACCGCGCCGGTACAGGCGCTGTGCCAGCCGGTGCCCAGGCCGGCGGCGGTGCGAGAGAGTTCGCTTTCTCTCAAACGCGGCGAGACGATATCGCCCGAGAGCGTGGCGGCGTGGCTGGTGGACAACAATTTCGAGCGGGTCGACGCGGTGGATTTGCCGGGCCAGTTCGCCCGGCGCGGCGGCATCGTCGATATCTACGCTCCCCTGACCGGCGCCCGGGTGCCGGTCGACGGCGGCGCCGAGGATCGGTTCGCCCGGGACGCCCAGGCCATCCGCGTCGAGTTTTTCGGCGATACGATCGAGAGCATTCGCCAGATCGATCTGGATACACAACGTTCCAAGCAGGGGATCGAGTCTCTGGATATCGTGGCGGCCACCTGCGGGATCGCGGCCGGGCAGCGCGAGCTGTTCCCGAACGTTTTGCCCGACGACACGGTGGTTCTTTTTGAAGAGCCCTCCGACGTCGAGGAGGTGGCGAAGGTGTTCCTCGCCCGCGCCGAGGACGCCGACCGACTTTACCGTTGGGCCGACATCTATAATTCCCTGGCCCGTTTCGCCCAGGTGCACATCTGCCGGTTTGCCACGGGCGCCCCGGGCGAGTTTCTCAAGCTCGACGTGCAGAGCATCCAGCAATTCGAGCGCAAGGCCACCTCGCTATGGGCCGGGCACAAGGCGGCGCTCGAGGAGCTTGTCAACCGCGCCAAAGAAGGCAATCGCGTCCGGCTGTATTGCGAGAGCCCCGCCGAAGTCCAGCGCGTCACCGAGATCATCAAGGAGATCGACGGCGCCGTGCCGCGCCGCTTCGAGCTGCCGCTGGGCTACATTCATCAGGGCTTCGTCGTCGCGTCCCTGAAGATGATCATCGTCAGTCATCACGAGCTGTTCGGTCAGTACGCCGTGCGCCGTCGCCAGCGGCCCGTCCGCGCCACCGCGCCGGTCGATACCCTGGCCGATTTGCAGCCGGGCGACTACGTCGTCCACGCCTCGTATGGCATCGGCAAGTTCCTCGGCGTCGAGGCCATCGACGAAAAAGGCGGGCGGGCCGAGTACCTCACCATCGAATACGCCGACGCCGCCAAAATCCAGGTTTCCGTCCAGAACATCGCGCTGGTGCAAAAGTACATCGGCACCAGCCCAAAGCGGCCCAAGCTCAGCAAGGTCGGCTCCAAACGCTGGCAGAAGCAGAAGGACAAAGTCGCCCGGTCGGTCCGCGATCTGGCCGCCGAGCTGTTACAGGTGCAGGCCAAACGCCAGGCCCTCGGCGGCATCGCCTACGACGACGATTCGAGCTGGCAGATGGAGTTCGAGGAGTCGTTTCCGTACCAGGAGACGCCCGACCAGATCGGCGCGATTCGCGAGATCAAGGCGGATATGCAGCAGCGCGTGGCCATGGACCGGCTTCTCTGCGGCGACGTCGGCTACGGCAAGACCGAGCTGGCCATGCGGGCGGCGTTCAAGGCCGTCGAAGGGGGCAAGCAGGTCGCGGTCCTGGTCCCCACGACCGTCCTGTCCGTTCAGCACGAGCGGACCTTTACCGACCGCTTCGCCGATTTTCCCGTCGCGGTGGAGGTCCTCAACCGCTTCAAGACGGGCCGGCAGGCCAGGGACATCATCGCCCGCACCCGGGCGGGCAAGGTGGACGTGCTCATCGGCACCCACCGGCTGCTCAGCGGCGACGTCGGCTTCAAGGACCTCGGTCTGCTCATCATCGACGAGGAGCAGCGCTTCGGCGTCGAGCACAAGGAGCGGCTCAAGAAGATGCGCGTCAACGTGGATATTCTCACGATGACCGCCACGCCCATCCCCCGCACGTTGCATATGGCCTTGTTGGGCCTGCGTGACATCAGTTCGCTGGCGACGCCGCCGCTGGACCGGCGCAGCATCGTCACGCAGGTCACCGCGTACAATCCGGACTTGATTCGCAAGGCGATCTATCGCGAGCTGAACCGCCAGGGCCAGGTCTTCTTCCTGCACAACCGCGTCAAGTCGATCCAGAAGAAGGCCTGGGAGATTCAGAAGCTGGCCAAAGACGCGAAAGTCGATATCGCTCACGGCCAGATGGGCAAGCGCGAGCTCGAGGACGCGATGATCAAATTCGTGCTCGGTGACACCGACGTGCTGGTCTGCACGACGATCATCGAGTCGGGCCTGGACATTCCCAACGCCAACACGATCTTTATCAACGACGCCGACCGCTTCGGGTTGGCCGAGATGCACCAGCTTCGCGGCCGGGTCGGGCGCTACAAGCACCGGGCCTACGCCTACATGCTCCTGCCCAACAGCCGGCCCATCTCGCCGGTGGCGGCCAAACGCCTCAAGGCCATCGAGGAATACTCGCACCTCGGCGCCGGTTTTCGCATCGCCCTGCGCGACCTGGAGATTCGCGGCGCCGGCAACATTCTGGGCCCCGAGCAGTCCGGGCACATCCAGATGGTCGGCTACCAGATGTACTGCGAGATGCTGGCGGGCGCTGTCCATGAGATGAGAAATGAAACGGTCGAGCCGACGCCGACGACGACCATCGACTTGGGCTTTGCCGCCTCGATTCCGAAGAACTACATCGCTCTCGATCGCCAGCGCATGGACGTCTATCGCAAGATCGCCGTAGCGCGGACGGTCGCCGACGTGCGGCAGATCGAGGCCGAACTGAGCGACGTTTACGGCCCGTTGCCCGATGACGTCACGCGCCTGCTGGAGATCGCCGAGCTGCGCATCGCCGCCGCCAAATGGGACATCCAGAGCATCGTCGCCCAGGCGCCCCCCAGCCGCTTCGCCCCGCCCAGCACAAAACGAAACCTGATCTTCTCATTCAAAAAAGACCCGGGTGACAAGGCCAAAACCCTCTTCGCCAACATCAAAGCCGAACTCCGAATCCCCGACCCCAAAACCATCTACCTGAACCTCCCCCCCAACTACTTCGAACCCCCGACGCTCATCAGTCTTCTTCGAAAGACCTTTGCTGGAGGTAAACGTGAGATCAATAGCTGAAAACCTGACCGAGTCTCGACACGGACGACACCGCAGATGCCAAGCCCCGCCGAAGCAGGCGTTTGTATCATTCATCTTCATCTCTTGTTCCTTTGTTCTGGCGGGGATGTTCTGCCCCGTGTCGCAAGCAGTTGCGCAGGGAGAGCGCGACGACTCCGGCGCGAGCGCGGTACCCAATTCCCGGGCTCCTTCCTGTGACGAGGAGTTGGAGTACTGGTTGGAGAATATGGTTTGGTATCATGGGTTTTCGACCGAGGAGGTGCGGGCGGCTACGGGGTTGACGGTGGGGGAGGTTCGGGCGGCGCAGGAGCGGTTTGATGTTTGGCCGGGGAATCGGCCGCAGCGGGGCGCCGATGCGCCGTTGCTGGTGTTGCCTTATCCGGGGGGGCGGCATCCTCGGATCGGGTTTCTGGACGGCGCCATCGATCCGCAGCGGGAGACGAAGTTCAGCGTCTTTACGCCGTGGGACCCGAACAGCTACGCGGTGCTGGATATACCGGAGGCGCTCTGGTCGAACCTGGGCCTGACGTACCTGGCCCATACGCACATCGATACGATCTGGACGAAGCAGGGCGTGGAGCTTCCCAGGCTGGAATGGACGCGCCGGGCGGATGGGGGGCTTGAGATCAAGCGGACGCTGCCCAACGGGATTGCTTTCGGTGTGAAGGTCCGGCCCGCGCGCGACGCCGTGCACATGGAGATGTGGCTCAGGAACGGGACGCAGGAGAAGCTCACGGACCTGCGCGTGCAGAATTGTGTCATGCCGAAGATGGCGAAGGGATTCGCTGCCCAGACGAACGACAACAAGGTCCTGACGAATCCGTACGTCGCGTGCCGGTCCGACGACGGCAAACGCTGGATCATCACGGCCTGGGAAGGCTGCCACCGGCCCTGGGCGAACCCCGATTGCCCGTGCTTTCACTCGGCCCCGAAATTCCCCGATCTGGAGCCGGGACAGACCCATCGCCTGTGCGGCTGGCTCTCGTTCTACGAAGGCGAAGACATCCAGGCCGAATTCAAACGCATCGAAGCCACCGGCTGGCGGCAAAAGTAACGAAATCGCCAAACCGCGACGTCGGTGGGGCGTATAGAGCAGGAGCGTCCTGGTTGGAGTCGGATCCGTATCAGCCACGATATTGACAGGAGAAAGCAAATGGACAGACCCATTCGCATAGCTGTTTTTCTGGCTGCCGCAATCGCGCTGACCGCTTCCGTGACATGGGCGGCGCCGGAGAAGGTCCGGACGCTGGAGATTGGGGCGAAGGCTCCTGATTTTCTTTTGCTGGGAGTCGATGGCAAGCTCCACCGGCTCAGCGATTACGACGAGGCGAAGGTCCTGGTGATCGTCTTTACCTGCAACCACTGTCCGACGGCGCAGGCGTACGAGGGGCGTCTGAAGAAGCTGGCGGCCGATTACAGGGACAAGGGCGTGACTCTGGTGGCGATTTCTCCGAACGATCCGAAGGCGGTGCGCCTCGATGAGCTGGGCTACACCGATCTCGGGGACTCGCTGGAGGACATGAAACTCCGGGTCCAGGACAAAGGGTGGAACTTTCCGTATCTCTACGACGGCGACCGTCAGGAGGTCTCGAAGGCGTATGGCCCGATGACCACGCCGCACGTGTTCGTCTTCGACCAGCAACGGAAGCTCCGCTACGTCGGCCGCGTGGACGACAACGAGCGCCGGCCCGACCAGGTCAAATCTCGCGACACGCGCAACGCCGTCGAGGCCCTGCTGGCGGGCAAACCGGTCCCCGTCGAGAAGACGAAAACCGTCGGCTGTTCCATCAAGTGGTCCTCCAAGCGCGGCTCGGTGAACGAGGCGTTCGAGCGCTGGGCGAAGGAGCCGGTGTCCGTGCAGGAGATCGACCTCAAGGGCGTCGAGAAGCTGGTCGCCAACGACGGTGACAAGCTGCGCGTGATCAACGTCTGGTCGACACGCTGCGGGCCCTGCGTGGTCGAGTTTCCCGAACTGGTCGAGATCAATCGCATGTACCGCCGGCGCGACTTCGAGATGGTGAGCGTCAACGTCGACGGCCCCAGGCAAAAGGACCGGGTCCTCTCGTTTCTGAAGGACAAGGAAGCGTCGTTCAAGAACTACGTCTTCACCGGCACCGACATCTACGCGTTCATCGAGGCCGTCGACCCGCGCTGGCCCGGCCCCATCCCCTACACGCTGATCGTCAAGCCCGGCGGCGAGGTCCTCTACCGCCACCTTGGCCTGATCGACCCGCTCGACGTCAAACGCGCGATCGTCGAGTACCTCGGCCGCACGTACAAGTAGCGAAGGCTGGCACCGCATTTCACAAGTTCCGCGATTCGGCGGTCGTAGATTGTTTCGTCGCTGCGCTCCTCGCAATGACACACGTGAATTGTCCGTGTCATTGCGAGCGAAGCGAAGCAATCTATAGTCGCACGATTTATGGCACGCGGCATCAGCCGGACAAATCTGATTCCGGACGTATGCCCAACGGTCGGGTCCGCTCGTCCGTCTGTTGACGATGTGCATGGCGATGGGTAGACTCCCTGTATGTGTGTCCCGCATACGCAAACGCCTTGTCAAGATGTGGTTTCGGGAGGACGAATCGTTATGAGTGCCGGAAGCGGAATCTTCGTGACAGTAGTCCTGACGCTGGTCTTTGGCTGTTGCGGTGGCGGCCTCTTGTACGGCGCCGACGTGGACGAGGCCATCCGCAAGACTCGCATGGGTATGCTGATCGTTGAGGCCTCGCCGGGCGCCGAGGTTCGCGTGGAGCAACTGCGCCACGAGTTCTGGTTCGGCGCGGCCCTTGCGAGCCAGGTATTCGGCGGCTGGATAGACCCCGAAGACGCCGCCCAATACAAGAAGGTCTTCCTGGAGAATTTCAATGCGGCCGTGACGGAGAACGCGCTGAAGTGGCACGCGATGGAACGTACCCAGGGCCAGGTGGACTATACCATCGTCGATGCGATTCTCCGGTGGACCGACGAGCACGAGATCCCTCTTCGCGGTCACAACATCTTCTGGGGCGTTCCCAATCGCGTTCAACCCTGGCAGAAGGCCATGGATGACGCCACGCTGCGCGAGACGCTCAAGGCCCGCGCCCTGGACATCGGGACGCGATACCGAGGCCGATTCGCGGAGTACGACCTGAACAACGAGATGCTCCACGCCAATTATTACGAGGATCGTCTCGGCCCGGGGATTACACGGGACATGGCCGCCTGGGTCCGGCAGGGCGACCCGGACGCGGTGCTCTATCTGAACGACTACGATATCCTGACCGGCCGGCGTCTGGACGATTATATCGCCCACGCTCGCCGATTCCTGGACCAGGGCGTGCCCCTGGGAGGGATCGGAGTGCAGGGGCACCTGCACGGGGATTCCTTCGATCCGGCCGCTCTGGAGAATGCACTGGCCAAGCTGGCGGAGCTGAAACTGCCGATCTGTGTCACGGAGTTCAACTTCCCCGGCCAGCGGTCGAAGCACTACCGCAGGCGCGGCGTGCGCCTTTCGGCCGAAGAGGAACGGGCCAAGGCCAAAGCCCTGGTGGAGTACTACCGCATCTGCTTCGCCAATCCCGCCGTCAAAGGCATCCTGATGTGGGGGTTCTGGGAAGGGGCCAACTGGATTCCTGTATCCAGCCTGTACCGCCGGGACTGGTCCGCCACGCCGGCCGCCGAGGCCTACCGCGATCTCGTGTTCAAACAATGGTGGACCAAATGGCGGGGGCAGGCCGACGCACAGGGCCGGTGCGAGGTCCCCGCCTTCTACGGCAGGTATCGCATCACCGCGGGCGGGAAAGAGACGGTCGTTGACCTGAAGCGAGCGGAGCGAACCAGGTCGGTCTCCTTCCGGTAGCAGCACGCCAATCGACCCGCTCGCAGTCGAGCGAGCCGTCGTTGCGCCATCGCTAGGGTCTGTGGCCTCGACGCTGGCAACTCGAGGGCCGGCCCAGGACGGTATCGAGCGGGCGCAAGATTTCCCGGCACAGTAGCGCAGTTCGCCGGCCAAATCGCGATTGCATTTCATCCCCTTTGCCGGTAGCATGGGCTCCGATCTGGTTGGGCCCGAACAGGGGACCGGCCCGTTTCGCATTTTACGAAGGATCAGGAAATGGTAGAAAACGAACCGACGCGCGAAGAGGCTTTCGCCCTGCTGACGCAGTACAATGAGAACGAATCGCTGATCAAACATGCCCTGGCGGTGGAAGGGGTGATGCGATACTGTGCCCGCAAGCACGGCCGGGACGAAGAAATGTGGGGTGTGATCGGTCTCGTTCACGATCTGGACTACGAGCGTTTTCCCGATCAGCATTGTCACAAGACCGAGGAGATTCTGCGGGAGCACGAGTGGCCGGAGCAGTACATCCGGGCGGTTCTCTCGCACGGCTGGGGCATTTGCACCGACGTGGAGCCGCAGACGGATCTGGAGAAGACCCTGTTCGCCATGGACGAGCTGACCGGGCTCATCGCCGCCACGGCGCTGGTGAGGCCGAGCAAGAGCGTTCTCGATATGAAGCCCAAGTCGGTGAAGAAGAAGTGGAAGGACAAGGCCTTTGCCGCCGGTGTCAACCGGGATATCATCACCAAAGGCGCTGCGATGCTCGGCGTGGAGACCGGTGAGTTGATCGAAGACGCCATCATGGGGATGCGCGAGGTGGCTGACGAGATCGGCCTCAAGGGGGTCACGGGCGATGCGTAGGCGCAGCGGTACGGCTCTGTCGAAGGCCGCGCGATGTCGAAGATATCCTGAAACTCGGAGATGACTGGCTGATGCAGGAAGCTACAAGCAGGAAGACGGGCGAAGGCCGCCGGCTCGGGCCGGCACGAATCGCGGCCTGCATCGCGGCGCTGGTGCTGTCGGTGGCCGGTTGCCAGGACAACAAGAAATCCGCCCTGACCGAGGCGGAGATCGAGCGTCTGACTTTTGCCCGGAAGCCCAATCGCCCCGACACGCTCATCGTCAGCGGAGAGGCGATTACGTGCGATCGCATCACCGACTCTCCCCCGGAGGAGGTCGCCTCGGAACAGACCCTGCGCGAAGAGCTCGTGGAACGGGCCCAGAATGGAACGCGGGAGCAGTTTCTCCAGTGGGCGCGCCCGCGGGTGGAGCGACGGCTGAACAACGAGATCACCAGCGTGGTTCTGTACACGCGGGCCCGGCGCGAGCTGGGGGACAGGGTGGACGACACGCTGGACCAGATGGCCGAGACGGAGCTGCGCCGATTCGTCCTCGATCACGGAGGCAACAACGCCGAGGCCGACGAGGCCCTCAGGGCGATGGGACGGACGCGAACCACGTTCAAGGAGTGGAAGAAACAGCAATTGCTCGCGCAGTACGCGGTTTCCTCGAAGCTGGCCCGCAACCGGCCCATCACACACAGCGAGCTGCTGGATACCTACAACCGGATGAAGGACGAATCGTTTTTTCAGCCCGGCCTGATTCAGTTCAGGTTGATCGAAATCCAGATTATCAAAGTCGAGCTGACCGATCCGAACGAGGATCCGTTTGAGAAGGCCGAGGCGCTGGCTAGGGAGTTGATGGAGAAGATCAAGGCCGGCGCGGACTTCGGCGAACTGGCGAAAGAATACTCGCACGGCTATCGCAGCGCGTTCGGGGGGCTCTGGAAGCCGTGCGATCCGGAGGCCATCGCCAAGCCCTACGATGTGTTGGTCGAACGGGCCGAGGATATGGAGCCGGGTGACGTGGCCGGACCGATCAAGACGCTCGAGCGCATCTTCATCATGAAGCTGGAACAGAAACAGAAGAAAGGCTATCAGCCGTTGCGTGAAGTCCAGGACGTGGTGGCCCAGCGGATTGTGACCGAACGTCGCCGGGAAGCTCTCAAGCAGCTCGACGCCGAAGTGGCCCAGCAGGCGGCCCTGGCGGATACGAACCGCTTCGTGGATTATTGCCTGGAGAATCTCTACCGCACCGCGAACGAGGCGGCGAGCGAGCCGCAGTAGCGGCATCCCGGTTGAAAGAACGTCATGGAAATCATCGCACATGGAATCGACCTGGTGGACTTCCCCCGCATCGAGCAGATGATCGAGCGGCACGGGGATCGGTTTCTCAACCGCGTCTTCACGCCCGCCGAGCAGGCGTACGCCCGGGCCAACCGCAACAGCGTCGAGAAATACGCGGGCCGTTTCGCTGCCAAGGAGGCGGTGCTCAAGCTCGTCGGCACGGGCTGGCGGGGCAAGATCGCCTGGACCGATATCGAAGTGACGAACAACGAGGCCGGCCAACCCGGCGTGACGCTGTCCGGGGAAGTCAAGGCGATTGCCGAGCGCCTGCGCATCGGGCAGATTGGCATCAGCATAACGCATACGGCGAACTTCGCCATCGCCTCGGCCGTGGCGCTGACGCAATCCGATGAAACCTGACGACTTCGACTGCATCGTCATAGGAGGAGGTCACGCGGGCATCGAGGCCGCGCACGCCGCCGCCCGGATGGGGGCGCGTACCTGCCTGGTCACACTGAGCAAGGCCACGATCGGCAGGATGAGCTGCAATCCCGCCATCGGCGGTCTGGGCAAGGGACAGATCGCGCGCGAGGTGGACGCGCTCGGCGGGCTGATGGGCCTGGCCATAGACGCCACCGGCATCCAGTTTCGACTGCTCAATCGCTCCAAGGGTCCCGCCGTCCGCGCCCCGCGGGCCCAGGCCGACAAGTACCGGTACGAGGATTTTATGCGTGCGGCCCTGGAACGGACGGGCGGTCTGACGATTGTGGAAGCCATGGTCGCGGAGATATTGACGCAGGACGGGCGCGTCACCGGAGTGCGCTGCGCCGACGGCGCCGTCCTTTGCGCTCCGGCCCTCATCCTAACGGCGGGGACGTTCCTGCGCGGCCTGATGCACATCGGGACCGAGCGATTCTCCGGCGGCCGGCTGGGCGAGCCGGCGGCGAACGAGCTGTCCGAAAGCCTGGAGCGAATCGGTCTGCAGGTGCAGCGGCTCAAGACGGGCACGCCCGTGCGCCTCGACGCCACGACCGTCGACCTGGACCGCCTCGAGATTCAACACGGCGACGCCGATCCCGTGCCGTTCTCGTTCCAGACCGGGCGCATCGAGCGCCCGCAGACGCCTTGCTGGATCACCTATACGAACGAGCGGATGCACCAGCTTATGCGCGACAATCTGGACCGGGCACCGCTGTATACAGGGCAGATCCAATCCACCGGGCCGCGCTACTGCCCGAGCATTGAGACCAAGATCGTGCGTTTCTCCGACAAGAGCCGCCATCAGGTCTTCCTGGAGCCCGAGGACGAGGCCTGCACGACGATCTACTGCAACGGCATCAGCACCTCGCTGCCCAAGGACGTGCAGGAGGAGATGCTCCGGCTCATGCCGGGCACCGAGCGGGCCCGGATCGTGCATTACGCCTACGCGATCGAATACGATTACTGTCCGCCGGTGCAGTTGCAGCCGAGCCTGGAGACCCGGCGGATATCCGGGCTGTACCTGGCCGGGCAGATCAACGGCACCAGCGGTTATGAAGAAGCCGCCGGGCAGGGCATCATCGCCGGCATTAACGCCGTTCGCAAGCTCGGAGGCGCCGAGCCTGTCGTACTGGGACGCGACCGGGCGTACATCGGCGTGATGATCGACGATCTGCTCACGAAAGGGATCGACGAGCCGTACCGCATGTTCACCTCGCGGGCCGAATACCGCCTGGCCCTGCGCAGCGACAATGCCGACCGACGGCTGACGGAGATCGGTAGGGCGGTGGGGCTCGTGGACGCCGAACGCTATGAGCGGTTTCAGAAGAAACAGCAGGACATAGAGACATTGAAAGCGTACCTGACCTCGACGCGCCGGGAAGGCGTGAGTCTGTGGGACTTGCTGCGCCGGCCCAAGAGCGATCTGGCCTCGCGGCTTTCCGAACTGCCCGAGGTCAGCGCCGCTGGCTACGGGCGCGACGTCGTGGAGGCCGTGACCATCGATGCGAAGTACGAGGGCTACCTGGCCAAGCAGGAGCGTCTGGTGGCCTTGCAGCGGAGCCTCGACAGCAAGAAGATTCCGGCGGGCCTGGACTACGCCGGGATCGAACACCTGCGCATCGAGGCCCGCGAGAAGCTCGAGGCCTTCCAGCCGGCCACGCTGGGCCACGCCTCCCGCCTCAGCGGCATCACCCCCGCCGACATCACCGTGATCCAGGTCCATCTGAAGAAGCACGGCGCCGCCGGGCGTACGGGTAACGAAACAGAAGCATAACGCCATGTTCGATTTATCTGACAACGTGTACAACTCCCGGGTGGGCCGGAGCGAGCCGAAGTTCAAGCTCTGGCGGTCGGCTGGCTTGTTGCTGACGTACAAGTGCAACGCGGCGTGCGAGTTTTGCTACTATCATTGCTCGCCGGAGAAGGGCGGCCTGATGCCCGTGGAGGCTTGCATCGCGGCGTGGCGCTCGCTGAAAACCCTCGCCGGTGATAAGGCCAAGATCCATCTTACCGGGGGCGAGCCCTTTCTGTACTGGGACCACCTGCTTGAAATCCTCCGCGCAGGCAAGCGGCAGAACCTTGGTCCCGTCGATCTTGTCGAGACCAACGGCTTCTGGGCTGGGGACGAGCGGCTCGTTGCCGAGCGGCTCGGCGCGTTGCTCGAACTCGGCGTCCAGCGGCTGAAGGTCAGCATCGATCCGTTCCATCAGGAATACGTGGACATTGAGCCGGCGCGGCGGCTGGCCCGCATCGCGAAGGAGATGTTCGGCCCGGATCGCGTCCTGGTCCGCTGGGAGAAATATCTCGATGGCGGATTGGGGATTGCGGATTGGGAATTGCAGGAGCGGCGCGACGAGATGTATGTTGAAGCGTATCACGACTACCCCTTTCGTTTTACGGGCCGGGCGGCCGGGCATCTCGCCGAACTGCTCGCCTCCAAGCCGGCGGGCGCGTTTGCCGGTGTGAATTGCCTGGCCGATTTCCTCGGCGCCAAAGGCGTCCATATCGACCCGTTCGGGAACGTTTTCAGCGGCACCTGCAGCGGGATCATCGTCGGCAACGTCAATGAGACGCCGCTGGAGGAGATATGGAAGCAGTTCCACCCTGGCCGCAGCGACCTGGTTGGCACCCTGTGTCGCAGCGGCCCCCACGGCCTGCTCGAAATCGCCCGACCCCTCGGCTACCGCCAACGGGACGCCTACGCCGGCAAATGTCATCTTTGCACCCACATTCGCCAATTTCTGCACCAAAACAGCGCCGAAACCCGCACCTTCGGCCCCACCGAATGCTACCACTGAGCCCCGACCTATTGATCGAGTCACTCTGAGATTCCTCCGGACAAGAGGCCCGCAAGCAAGAACGAAACCGCCCGGCCACCCCGCCACGCACCCCGCAACAGGCAGGCCCGGCTGGCAAATTGGGTTCGTTTGGCGCACCTGCCCAAGCCGCACCCCCGCCCGACGCCCCCAAACGGCCGCTGGGCCGGGCAAATTGGCTTTGTTTGGCGCGCACGTCCGGCCCAAAGCGACCGGCCCCACCCCGAAGGTCCAGCGGCGTTTCCGGAGGCGAAATTGGCTTCGTTTTGCGTGCAGGTCCGGGCGGGGCGCCCAATCCCCTCGCTATAGGGCCTGGAGCAGGCGTCTCCGGCGCAAATTGGGTTCGTTTCGCACACCCGGGCAGGCAGCGCCCCCGCCAACCCCACCTGATGCCCCGGAAACGCCCATCGGGCCACGCAAATTGGCTTTGTTTGACGCACCGGGATGGGCAAAGCGACCGGTCCTCGCGCCGCAGGTCCCGGAGAAGGCGCGTCCGGGGCGAAATTGGGTTCGTTTTGCGTAGCAGGGCAGGCGACGGGCGGGTCGAATCCCGTCTGACGCCCTGGAAACGGCAGTTGGACCGGCAAATTGGGTTTGTTTGGCGCGCCGGGGCGGATAGGACCCCGCTTGCCTCCGCCTGACGGCCCGAGACCAGCGGTTGGGCTGTGTGAATTGGGTTCGTTTGATGTAACACGGCAACGTTCCGGGCGCCGCGCGGGCCGGGGGGCGCGGGCCGGTTCTCTCGGACCGTCAGGTTGTTTCGCCACGGATAGGGTTGTGGGGCGTACTTCATTTGTCTCTGTCTCACCCGTCGCCGGCGGCGCTGCGGACACATCTCTCACGCCGGGGCCCGCCTCGTCAGCGGCCCCATGTCCGGCCCGGCCACCCTCAGCCGGGCCCGCACGTCCTCACCCGCGACGTCTACTATATGATGAACTATATTGGTGCTTTTGTCAATAATAAAATACACCCTCCCGTCACGCCACCTGTATCCCCGAGGAAAAACGCAGAACGCTTTCACCTCGCGCACAGGCGCGTCAAGGCAGCCGAGCATACGATTGTCGTGGGAGCATCAAATCCGTGCGCCCTGTTCGTGTCGCTCTGCCGCAATCGCCTTTGGGAGCACGTTACGCAGGAGGAGGACATTGCTCGTGCCAAGCTACGAATGCCGGACTTGTGCAGGAGTGCCCGTGGTTCAGCGACAGCGGACGTCGGACGCAGTGGTGAAGTCACGTATCTCATATACCGATAATAGCCCGGGAGACGTTGCCGAACGTTGATGGACAAGGAGTAGCGAAGCCATCGGTCGTTCGTCGATGGAGCGTTTGCCGAGAATCTGGCCCTGGCGGGAGG
>CAYPZL010000074.1:0-24302 GCA_964415045.1 uncultured Pirellulales bacterium
GGCCCCTTTTAGGGGCCTTCCTCATACCACCGGCTATGCCGGTGGTCTTGATTCAGTCCTCCGACTGGTCCGGTACGCTCTTCGATAAACCCGACTGGGCGGACCGTCCCCCGCGAGAGGGAACGCCGGAGCAATGGAAGCGAAGAGAGCGCAAGGAACCGGGAACAAGCTTCAAGTATAATGACGTACGCGTCAACGTGCTCGCCTATGCCCTGCTGCGTCTCTGGAAGCGGCCCCTGCCTGCGATCCTGAAGGAAAAGATCATGGACCCGATAGGCGCGTCCTCGACGTGGCGGTGGCACGGATATGAAAACTCATGGGTGACGATCGACGGCGTAAGAATGCAGTCCGTCAGCGGCGGCGGGCACCGGGGCGGAGGCATGTTCATAAGCACCCGGGACCAGGCCAGGTTCGGGTATCTGTTCCTGCGCAACGGGAAATGGAAGGACAAACAACTGATATCCGCAGAATGGATCGAAATGCTTCGCACTCCCTCCGAGGCAAGGCCCAATTACGGTTATATGTGGTGGCTCAATCGCGGCCCGAGACGAGCGCCCCAATGGCCCGACTCCATCTTTACGGCCGTGGGATTCGGCGGCAACTACGTGGCCGTCGATCAGGAACATGACCTGCTGGTCGCAGTACGATGGCTCGGACCCTCTAAAATGGTTCCGTTCTTTCAGATGATCTTCGATTCCGTGCGTCTTGGCGAGGCGGCGGACGCGGCGGCGGGTTCCGAGACTGCCAGGGCAGAAACGGCCAGAAACTATGGTGACTTTGTGGGAGTGTATGAATTTGACTTCGAAGGCGAGAAGGCAGTTCTTCAGTTTACCATCAGGAACCAGAAGTTGTGGGCGCACGCGGTTACTGACAATTATCAAGTAGGTGAACTGACGCCGGACAAGAAACAGCCTAACCTGTTTCGCGGGACGACCGTCCACGGTGAACATTGGGCATTTGAGTTTATCAAAGAGGCGGAAGGAGAACCAGCCCGGTGCAAGTTCATCGACGAGGATCTCGGGCTCGCGATAGAGACAGAGTGCCATCGCGCGAGAGTTTCTCCCAATCCGTATAACACCAGCTCATCGTTCTGCAAGGACAAAGTGGCGCACGGTCTTGACTGTGCGGGGAAATTGGCGGCTTGACCGGACAGGGGGCTCGGAGTATACTGGGTCGTAGAGTTGGAAGTGGATTTGGTGGGTGTATGGCTGAAGGAGGACACACATCCAGTCCGATCAGTCACGTGCCGGCCCGCACCCCGGCACGAGCCGGTCTCGGTGTGCGCCCAACCGATTCACCCCGCCGGAACGTTCATCGAAGAACATGCCAGCCCGCTTGCCTGAAGGAGGAACGACGATGCGTGCACAAGTGAGCGAACGAATGAGCCTTCTGCTGGTTTCGGTACTGCTGGTCCTGGCCTCCACGGCCGCGGCCCAGGACCCCTCTCTCGTCCTGTACTTCTCACTCGACGAAGACCCGGGCGACGAAGCCAGAGATCTCTCCCTGTACGAGAACCATGGTTCCGTGGAGGGCGGGCCCGAGTGGGTCGAGGCAATGTTCGGCGGAGGATTGTTCTTCGACGCGACCGACGACCAGATCGTCGTGCCAAGCAGCGAGACGCTCGATATCACCGACGAAATTACCCTGATGGCGTGGATCAAGCCCGGGCCGAATCTGACCGCTGACTGGCGGACCATCATGGGCAAAGCGCCCACGAGCGTGTTAGGGCAGAACTCCTTTGCCTACGACTTCCGAACCGACCAGAACGGCACGCTGCGGTATTCACTCAATCTCGGCGGCTGGCAATACGTCCTGGGCCCACAGTTGACTGAGGACACGTGGTACCACGTCGCCGGCACGTACGACGGCGCGGAGCTGATTCTCTACGTGGATGGAGCGCCGGTCGGAACGACCCAGGCGGCCGGCACGATCGAGGTCGTTGCCGATCCGCTCTGCGTCGGGAACATCGTAAACGCGGCAGGCACGGTGCAGAACGAGTATTGGTCCGGCGTCATTGACGAGGTCAGGATCTGGGACCGGGCGCTGAGCGAGAGTGAGGTCGCGGCCAACATGGAGCAGGGAAGGGAAGGCGTTGTCGGAACGGTCGTGCAGGCCTACGGGCCGACGCCCAGGGACGGTTCCATGATCGAAGAAACTCTCGTGCTGCTTCAGTGGAGGCCGGGCGATCTCGCCGGCTCGCACCGGGTCTACTTCGCAGAGAGTTTTGACGACGTGAACGAAGGGCTGGTCGAGCCGGTGACCGCGACGGAGGAGTCACTGCGGATCGGCTTCGAACCGCCCTACCCGATGGGCTTGACGCCGGGGCAAACGTACTACTGGCGGGTCGACGAGGTGAACGATGCGCATCCCGAGAGCCCGTGGAAGGGCGTGGTCTGGAGCTTCTCGCTCCGGCCCGCCGTCGCCTGGAACCCCTCACCGGCCGACGGGACTCCCTTTGTCGACCCCGAGCAGGAACTAAGCTGGGAAATCGGCCTGGCGACCCTGTTCCACACGATCTACTTCGGCGAGAGCTTCGATGAGGTCAACGACGCGGTGGCCGGCGGCTGGATGATCGCCGAGGCGGTCCATGCCCCGGGCCCGCTGACGACCGGTACGACCTACTACTGGCGCGTCGACGAGTTCGACGGAATGACCACACACAAGGGTGACGTCTGGAGCTTCACAACGATCCCCGACGTGCCGGTCCACGCGGACCCGAATTTCCTGGTTTGGTGGACGTTTGATGAAGGCGCGGGAACGAACGCCGTTGACTGGTCGGGCCACGGCAACCACGGGACCGTCAGCGGGGCGGCTCAATGGACGCCGGAGGGCTACCACGGCGGCGCCCTGGAGTTCAACCGGGGCGGCAGGGTCATCCGCTCCTTTCCGGAGGAAACATGGTCCGCCTATACCGTCGCACTCTGGGCCAAGGCGTCCGTGCTGGGACAGGTCCAGTGGTCCAGTGTCTTCAACAACAACAGCACCGGCTCCGATTTTCAGATCGATGTCGACGGGACCCAGCCCGGCAGTTACCGGCTCAACGGCGTAGGCGGCAATGAGCTGATGGGCCCGGTGACGACCGACTGGGTACACCTGGCGGCAAGCTGTGACGGGACCGATACCACCCTCTGGTACAACGGCCGGCAGGCGGGCACCGTGGCTATCGCCAACACGGTATTCGGCCGGTTTGCCGCCGGGATCAACCGGGGCAACAACCAGTACTTCGCCGGCTTGATCGACGATGTGCGCGTGTACGACCGGACCCTGAGCGAGGCGGAGATCGCCGAGGTCATGCGGGGCAATCCGCTGCTGCCGGGAGCCCCCGAGCCCGCTCCGGGCGCGATCGTGGACGTCCGGGACATCACGGCGCTGCGGTGGCTGGCCGGCGATACGGCGGCCTCGCACGATGTGTACTTCGGGACCGATAGAACTGCCGTGGCGGCGGCCGACAACGACGCGGCCGAGTTCCGGGGCAACCAGCCGGGCACCAGTTTCCCCCTAGCCGGCTTGGTCGAGTTCGGCGGCGGCGACTACTTCTGGCGCATCGACGAGGTCGAGGCCGACGGCACCGTGCAGACCGGCTACGTCTGGAAGTTCACGGTGCCCGATTATCTCGTCGTGGATGACTTCGAGGGCTACAACAACGAGGTCGGCTCCCGCGTCTTCGAGAAATGGATCGACGGCATCGGCTTCACGCTGCCGGAACCGGGCCATCCGGGCAACGGCACGGGAGCGGCGGTCGGCCACGACATCTGGAGTGTGAACAGCCCCTATCTCGACGGCAACATCATGGAGACCGCCAACGTTCACGCTGGCGGCCAGGCCATGCCGCTCTACTACGACAACACGTTCGCCCCCGCCGTTTCCGAGGCGGATCGCACCTTCACGCCGGGTCAGAACTGGACTCTCGAGGGCACGACCCTCGTGGTACACTTCCGCGGCGAAGCCGAGAACACGGGCGATTTATACGTCAAGATCAACGGCATCAAAGTCCCCTACGGCGGCGACCCGGGTGACATTGCCGCCGGCGACTGGATTGCCTGGGAGATCGACCTTGCCTCGGTCGGCGCGAACGTGGCCAATGTCACGACACTGACCATCGGCATCGAAGGCGGCCAGACGGGCCTGGTGTACATCGATGACATCATCCTGACCCGGCCATGACCTGATACGGATTAGGAATACTCCTGGCGCGATGGGACTCTGTCATCCTGAGCCGCAGGCGAAGGATGACAGACCGCGCAGAGATCAATCCGAATCCGTGTGAAACGGTTGAATCATGCCCTCGAGGGCCGTGTGACAGTGACGTCAGAAAAGGTCGGCGGCAGGAGATTGCCCGCGCGCGGGCCGGCGTCACTTACTTGACGTTCGGAGGACGTGTCTGCTGGAGCAGCTCGACCGGATAGGCGACCTTCCGGCCGGTTGCCTTGTCGATCGGCAAGCGCGCTCTCGTTTCGCGCAGGAAATCCGAGAGGAGCCCGGCCATCTCCCGCAGCTTCTCGGGCTCCTCGGCCGAGAGATCGTTCTGCTCGCTGATATCTTCTTTCAGATTGAACAATTCGAGCCTGGCGTCGGCGTGATGACAGATCAGTTTCCAGTCGCCTTTGCGTACGGAACTGTACGGCGGTTGATCGTAGGTATGGGGGAAGTGCCAGAATATGGCGCGATCGTTTTTGGGATGCCCGGATTCCTCCTTTAGCAGAGGGACGAAGCTGACGCCGTCAATCGTCCCTCCGATCTGGCGAACGCCTTTGACGCCGGCCATCTCCAGGAACGACGGGAAGATATCTTCGATGATGACGTAGTCGTCGCACACCGAGCCCGGCGGCGTCACGCCCGGCCATTTCACCATCATGGGCACGCGCGTCCCGCCCTCGTACGGCGTCAGCTTGTGTCCGCGCAGAGGCACGTTGCGGGCGGCCTGGCTGGGCTGGCCGTTGTCGGACATGAAAACGACAATCGTGTCACGCTCGATGCCAAGACGCCTGACGTTGGCCATGATGTCACCGAGGGACTTGTCCATGCCCTCGATCATCGAGGCGTACGTCGCATGGAACTTGTTCAGTCCCGCGCCGGCGTACTTCTCGTAGAAACGATCGTCCTTCTCCCAGGGGGCGTGAATGGCGTAATGCGACATGTACAGATAGAACGGCCGGCCGTCGGCGACGGCGCGATTGACCGCCTCGTTGGCCTCGATCGTCAGGACCTCGGTGAGATTCACGTCCTGGCCGTGGTATTTCTCCAGGCCGGGGACGTCCCAGATGCGGTCGCCCTTGCGCCACGCGGCGCTGAAGTTGTTTTTGCCGTGGTAGCTGCCGGGTCCGCCGGCGGCGTGGCCGGCAATGTTGACGTCGAAGCCCAGATTCCGCGGATCCTCGCCCGGCGTTCCCTTCGCTCCGAAGTGGGCCTTGCCCACGTGTATGGTTCGATAGCCGGCCTGCCTCAGCAGCATGGGCAAGGTCACGGCATGAACCGTTCGCTCGACGCCGGGCACGGGACTGAGCCCGTTGACGTTCCATTGCGGCGGCTGCACCTTCGGGTGCTTCCAGTCGGGCGATTTGTCCTTTCTGAGCGTCCAGTTGGTCACCCCATGCCGGGCGGCGTTCAGTCCCGTCATCAGACTGATCCGGGACGGCGAACAAACGGCGCAGGCATAGGCCTGCGTGAACTTCATCCCCTCATCGGCCAGCCGCTCCATGTGAGGCGTATGATAGCGCTTGTTCAGTTCGGTCACATCCTTGTAAAACGGCTCGGACGTGTCCTGCCATCCCATGTCGTCGATGAAGAAAAAAATGATGTTGGGCCTGCTCCGCTGATCCGCTTGGCCGGACTTCGTCAGCCAGCCGACGGCACCGGCGCCGGCCAGCACACAGGCGCGTTTGAGGAACTCTCTTCGTGCGAGCATTTGTCTCTCCATTCTCAGAAACCTTCACCCCGCCGTGGTTCACCGCACTTTCACGTCCGCCTCGAAAATCAAGCGGTCCCCCGGACGGGTAGAGACTTGCACGACACCCCGGGCATCCAGTGTAAGGGGCCGAAGCGACACCTCTGCGGGAGAACGAACGGCGATCTTGGTCCACGGACTGACCAGCCGCAACGGCCCTCCGGACGTGGACTCCGCCTCGACCGAATCGATCTTGCCGTCGGCGAAACTCGACGACACCAAGAATCCGCCTTGCGTACGCAGACGCCGGAAACGGGCCTTCCTCTCCGCGGGCCACGCCGGAAAGACGCGGATCACGTCATCGACACTCTGGACCAGCAGCTCGGACAAGACCATGGAGGCGGCGAACTGTTCCGTATAGTGGCCGAAGCTGTTGAAGTGATGGCCGAGACGGTTCAGCGTCAACGTGCCGTTGGGTCGGAGCCGGGACTGGACTTCCACCCGCATCCAGTCGAGCGTCCCGGGCATGTCCAGCCGGGCCCGGGCGACGCCGAGCATCACCATCGAGTTGTTGCCGTTCCATTGGATCGACTCGATCGTACGCGAAAACAGCTCACGCCGGCTGGCTGACGACTGCCACGTGACGACGTCGCACGGAAAGACCGGCGTCGTGGGCACCACGATGTTGTAGTTGATCGGCGGCGCGCCCTCGACATCGACGACGACGGGCTCCTCGGCCTCGGTGCAGGGATAATCGGGCAGCAAGGCCAGGGCCCGCCTGAAACGCGTCACGAGCTCCGGGTCGCGCTGCAATATCGTCGCTCCTTCGATGGCCGCGTTGAAGGTATAGCGTGCCATGGCGATGTCGAACGTGCAATTGCGGTTGCGCTCGAAGTTGGCGGTCCAGCCCCAGTGTTCGGGCGAAACCGACGGCGCCAGCACAACGCGGCTGCCCTGGCGATCGCACTGGTCGATAAAGTCGGCGTAGAAGACCGCGACGTCGCGAACCGCCGGATAGGCCGTGCGTTCCAGGAAATCCCGGTCCGGCTCGTACTTGTAGTGCCACCACAAAGGCTGAACGGTGAATCCCGACACGCCGAGCGTAAGGCCCCATACGTGGTGGATGTACTGTCGTCCGACCGGGCTCTTGACCTGCGACGGATCGGGCGGCTCGTAGGCAAACAGTACGTGCGGATAATACGCGCCGCTCATGTCGAAGATCGTCCGGGCCAGCCACCGGGCCCGCGGGAAGTAGCTGCGGATCAGCCGGTCGTACGGCTCGGCCAGCTCCGGGTGGTTGGCCGCGTAGCAGTGCCAGAAGGTCTGCTGGATGTTGTAATTCGTGTGGTAGTCACCGTGCCAGGCGGGACTGCCGGTCGTCAGGCTGGCGAACAGGCCCGGGGCCACCACGCCCGGCTTGCTGACGCAACGCAGGAAATACAGCCCGCGATACCACGTCTGCTCCATCAGCTCGTCGTCGACGTCCAGCCCGCTGGCCGCCCAGAATTCGTTCCAGACGGCTTCGTGGCGCCGGATCAACCAGGCTGCGTTCGCCTGTGCCACCGCCCGCGCCTCCTTTACGGCAGCGGCGACCACATCGTCGGATTCCAGAGACGTCACGATGGTCACCGCCTTGCGCTGCCCGACATCGGCCAGGGCTACGGCGAACTCCATGCCGGGCCAGTCGAGATCGCCGGGGATCGTTTGGTGCAGCCAGCGGACGCCGTCGGTCTGCCCGGCTTCGGCATCCGGCGTGTCGGCCGTGCGGAATTGCTCGAGACGCGCGGCGACACCCGCGTCGATAAGAAACACGTTCCGCTGCGCCAGGGCGCGGATCACCGCTCGCGGCGGACCGCCGGAGGCGCCGTCGATCTCCGCGACCGCCCGGCGAAGGTCCAGCCGTGCTCGTGTGGTCGGCAGCGACGGCACATTCAACTTCACGGGAAACGTTCCCTTGCGACCCTCGAATTGCAGCTTCTCGAATCGGTTCTCCGCCCGCTTGCCGTCAAGAGTGATCGTGTACAGGATCACGCTGCCCGCTTCCCTCCCGGCCGGAAGCGGGAAAAGACGCGTCTGCATTTCAACCGGGCTCGCCTGCCACTTCGTGGCAAAGACGACGCTGCCGCCGGCGTCCATCACATCCACGTAATACTGCGCGTTGGCCGAGCCGGAAAGAGTCAGACGCATCGTGTGATAGTCGTCGGTCGAGAACTCGACCGGCTCGCACCGCCAGCCGTTCGAGGCGCCCGCGTTGCCTTCGATGCTCATGACGGCGGCGCCTGAGCGCGACTCCCAGCCGTTATGCCTGCCCTGGGCCCGGATGTTGCGCCAGTGCGGTTGTTCGGGCCGCGTTCCCAGGATCAGCCGGGCGCAGGCCCGGGGGCACGGATAGGGATGCGCGTGGTAGCTGTCCGGCCCTTCCCAGGTCGAGCCCTCCGGCAGAATCAGCCCGCGATTGGGCCAGGTGCCCCGGCCCAGCTCCTTGATGCGCGCGAGCGTGGGCAGCGGCGGATCGAGCGCCGTGTCGAGGCGCGCATCCCACACGTCGTTCTTGGTGAGCACGAACTCGACATTGCCCGAGTCCGTATACACCAGCGCGTTGATGTCACCGTTGCCGATGAGCAACGCATACTTCAGGGCGTCGTCGAGCCTCTCGACCGAGATCGACGCTTCGTCCAGCGCCTCGACGAACGGAATCGTCTCCGCCGCCGAAACTACCATCGGCACAACCGCCAGAATAAAAACCATTGTGAGAACAAACATTCGTTGTCTGGCCATCAGGTCTCCCTTCTTCCCCATAACTGTCCTGGTGCCTTTCCCGTATCGAACGAATTGAGCCGGTCACCGGCGGCGGACGAGAATCACGCCTTCGCTGCCGCGACCGACCAGAGTGACGCGAAGTCTGATGTCCGCTTCTTCCGTCACGACGGCCATGCGGTTGATGTCGAACGTGTTGTCGATATTCTCGGCGCGCTGGATGGCTCCCGGCGCCGATGCCTGAGACGCCTGGAAAAGCACTTCATCCTCGACCGTGACGCGCTGGCCGCCCGCGACGGTGCGGAACTGAATCTGCCATTGTCCCGCTTCGTCGATAAACGGCGTCAGATTCACCGTCAGCGTCGCGCGGCCGTCCTTGACGTCCGCAGAGCTCCAGGCGCCGCACTGACGCCACGGGCTGCGCAAAGGCTCCTTCGGCGCCGGTCGAAAGTCCGTCACGTTGAACGCCGCGAACTCGCGTATCAGGGGCCGGGCCGCGGATTCCGTGACGCGCAGCCGCAGCTTCGAGACGATCGCATCGTCGAACCAGACGATGCGCTTGCGCCCGACGTGCCGACCTTCGGCCAGGCTCTTCCAGGCGCCGTCCGCCCAGCCCTCCACCGCAAAGGCCCGAATTCGTTCGCCGAACCAGTAGTCCTCCATGATGACCGCGTGATTGATCATCGCGGGCTTGCCCAGGTCAAGCTCGATCGTGCTGCCTCCGCCCCGGGCGCGGGCAATCGGACGATCGAACCGCCGCGCGATTTCCGCCCCGAGACCGCGGTACAGGCGAACGTCGTCGTCCGGGATCAAGCCGTCGGTGTTGGGCGTGGAATTGAGCAGCATCACCGCGCCCTGGCCGGCGGACTGATAGTAGACGTACATCAGCTCGTCGAGGCTCTTGCGTTTGGCCTCGTTGGCCGCCGCCCAGAACCAGTGATGGTCGTAGAGGGTGGTGTTTACCTCCAGCGGTGCCCAGGCGTCGCCGCCGGCGTTGCTGTGGTGAGCGGTGGCGACTCCCGTCTTGAGGTCTCTATTGGTCAGCGTGCTCCAGGCGCGCTTGCCGTCCAGTCTGCCGCGCTCGTTGCCCACCCAGCGAATGGAGGCGTACGGCCCTTGAAAGACCACCGCGTGGGGCGCGTGCCGCTTGATGATGTCCCCCACCTCGATCACACAACTTCCGTCAAACCAGACCTCGCTGACGTGGGTGTATCTCGAAGCCCGCTCCAGCGCTTCCTGCCACTGCCGGCGAAAGACCTCGTTATACGCCTCCTGCTTTTTGGGATCGCGCGTTTTGCCGCCGCTGCCGATGCCGGCGCCCCAGGACTCGTCGCCGGGGTAGATGTAGATGCCCAGATTGAGACCGTACTCTCGGCACGACCGGGCCAGATCGAGAAGCAGATCGCCCTCGCCGTCTTTCCAGGCGATGTTCTTGACGCAGTAGTCCGTCGTATCGGTCCGCCACCAGCAGAAGCCGCCGGTATGCTTGGCCACGAAGAGAATCTCCCGGGCGCCCCACGACCGCGCCGTTTCACACCACTGGTCGGTGCTGAGTTTGGGCAGCGTCATCTCACTCAACGGCGTGGAATGATTGTCGTATTCGCGTCCCTGCCACGTACACGGATCGAGGCAGACGAACATGATGCGTTCCTGCTCGTGCCAGGCGTACTGGGCGGGGGTAGGCGTCGGAATCGACGGCGCGCCGCGATCTGGGCCCGGAGCCGCCCGAAGACTCGGTGTCAGCAGCAGCAGCGCCATCGTACATGCCAACATCAGGGTGAAATTCTGCATATCGTCCCTCCCGATCATCTTGCGTTGCGTGTCATGTCACTCAAGCGAAACACGTATGCATGCCGAGGCGTTGTCGCGTTCGCATCGGGCTCGGGCAGGGTAATGACGACGTCGTTGCCCCGGCGAACCCAGGGCAGGTCCCGGCCGGTAGCGAGGAAAGTGACGCTGGTCCGGTTCCCCGGCTGCACGTCTTTGAGCCTCAGCGTCTTGCCCGGCCACTTCGGAGCGATGGCATAGAGATTCCCATCCTTGAAGGTAAACAGCAGTTCCTTGAACGCCTGTCCCTCGGGCGGGGCAATCGTCTGTTCCAGGATGTTGAACTTCGACATGTACTCGCCCCGCTTGAGCTGCGGGATATTCCCCTCGCTCCACTGACAGGGCCGCTCCCACATGCGCGTGCCGTAGATGGCCTCGCCGTTGGTCTTGAGCCAGGCGCCGATCTGGAGCAGGCGCTCCTGCATGATGACGGGAATTTTGCCGTCGGCTCTGGGCCCGACGTCCAGACAGAGGTTTCCGCCCCGGCTGACCACGTCGATCAACATCAGAATCAACTCTTGAGCGGATCGATAGTCCTCCACGTCCTCGGCGCGGTTGTAGCCGTAAGAGTACCCCATCCCCCGGTTCTCTTCCCACGGGTGGGCATCGTCGTCCAGGCCGGAACCGTACTCAGTGGTATAGAAACCGCCGTGCTTGTGACGTATGCCTTTGCCCCAGCGGTCGTTGATCACCAGTTCGCTCTCGTTCGGCGCGGTGTTGAACAACCAGGCCAGCAGCTCGGGGCTCCGCCATTGCTCCCAGGGCAACTCCCATTCGCCGTCGGCCCAGACGATGTCCGGCCGATACCTCGTGACAAGGTCTTTGAACTGGGGGAAGAAATGCTCCGCGACAAACCGCTGCTTGTCGCTCTTCCACAGGGGATGATACCACTCGTAGAGCGAGTAATAGAGGCCCAGCTTGATGCCCTTGGCGCGAACGGCCGCCGCCAAATCGCCCACGATATCCCTCCGGGGGCCGACCTTGACGGGGTTGTAGTTCTCGCCGTAGGTGCGCTCGGCCTCCCGGCTGGGCCACATGGTGTAGCCCGAATGGTGCTTGGTAGTGAAAACGATGTATTTCGCACCGGCGCCGGCAAACAGATCCGCCCATTCGTTCGGGTCCCAGAGCTCCGCCTTGAACAGGGGCGCGAAATCCGCGAACTCGAAATCCTCTCCGTAGGTGCTGACGTGGAAATCGTGGACCTGTCCGTTGAAGGATTTCTGCTGCAGCCAGTACTGGTACCATTCGGCATACCTGCCCTTCGGCGTCCAGGCCGGCACCGAATATAGACCCCAGCACACAAAGACCCCGAACTTGGCCTCGCTGAACCAGCGGGGCGTGGGGCGCGCGTCAAGGGACTGCCAATTCGGCTCGTACGTCGCGGCATTTGCCACGGCACTCGCAGTAAGGAGCAATGCCACAACCGGCAGCGCGCAGCGGGCACGGCCAAGCACAGCCCCCGGTCTTGTTCGACGTGTCATCATTTCATCCTCGATTCTGTAGTCAGGTTCAGTTCTTTGGGGCGCAGCGGCTGCGTCTTGCCCGTCTATCGCGTCACTTCCTCCATGGCGATCCGGGCCCATTCCCAGAGTCGCTGCGGCTGGTACCGTACCGTGGAGATGTCCTTCATGATGATTTCAACGTGCGCGTTGCCTTCGGTGACGTCCACGATCCGCCGCAGGGTGCGTCGGGCCTGATCCGGGTCCCACGCATCCTCGGCAAGAATGGCCGGGTTGGGCTTGACGCTCAGCACGCAATCGCGCCCCATCTCCGAGACCATCGTGTCGAGGTCGCACCAGGCGCTGACGGAAATCTTCCGCAGATTGGGAATGCGGCGCAGCACGTCGAGTTTCTGGTGCAGCGGCTCGCAGCACCCGTAGTAATTCAATCCCCAGCGCCGCAGCCAGCGCAGGTCATGCTCGACCGCGAAGTCCCAGTGCATCTGCGGCGAGACTTCGGAGAAAATCTGGGCGTTGGAGCAGCCCCACATGTTATGCGGCCTGACGTAGTCCGGATCGAAATCGTCACCGGGCAGCTCGTCGCAATATCCGTACCCGCCGGAGCCGACCCGTACGTTCCGATTGTCCAAGGCCAGCAGATTCTGCGCGACGAATTGATCCAGCTCGGTCATCCAGGCGTCGACCATGCGATCCACCGCCGCATGCACCATCTCCGGGCGCAGCACCAAATCCACCATCGCCTCTTCGATGCCCCACCAACGGATCAGGTAGTCCCACGGCGTGAACCAGATATGCCCCTGTCCTTCCTTGCGAACGGGCAAGATGCCCTCGTACACGTCGCGCATCGCCTCGTATCGGAAGCTTGTGGCCTCTTCGTTGTGCGTGACGCGGGGCATCTGAATCTTCTCGATGTCCTCGGGATCCTTGATCTGAATCTTGAAATGGCGGGACACCACGTCGCTGGTCTCATCGGTCCTGACGATATCGACGTCCTCGACGATGCCGAAGTCGGTGGAATGAACGGCCAGCGGACAGGCCAAATAGTCACTGACCACCATATCCGCCGGCAGGTGCTTCCACTGGTACAATTCCTTGCGAAGCTGGCCCTCCTGCCCTCGCGCCCAGGGGTGCTCGCATCGAAGCGTCAGCTCGTCATCGACGTTCATCTCGTTCCAGCAGATCTCGTTGATCCAGACCATGGGACGCTCGGACGCCAGGTTGTTCAGGCGCGTCCAGAGTCGGGCCTTCTCCTTCTGCACGGGCTCGGAGGCGATCTCCGCCAGCTCTGAGGCCAGGCGGCGCAGAACCTCCCGGTCCCGGGACGAGACCTCGATCTGCTCGGCAATGATCGGTTCGGGGACATGACTTGGATCGTGCAACATCGCGTCTGTCACTCCTTGTCGGCAGAAACTCCCTTCAGTACACGCCGTATTCGCGAACGGTCTCGAACATGGCGAGCACGTTTTCCAGCGGCGTTTCCTCCAGGATAGTGTCATGGCTGGCGCCGGCGACGTAGCCACCGCCGGGCTTCATGATGTCGAGCACCTCGCACGTCGCGTCCCGCACCGACTGCGGCGTTCCGTCGATCAGGACGTGATGGGAATCGATGGCGCCGTTGAAGAGGATGCGGTCGCCGAACGTTTCCTTCAACCTCCGCAAATCCATCCCGGCGCACGACGGCTGGACCGCGTGCAAGCCGTCGAGACCAGCCTCGATCATGGCCGGCATCAGCTCCGCGAACCCGCCGCAGCAGTGCAACATGACCTTCAGGCCATGGGCATGTCCCAGATCGATCAGCCGCGCCAGGTGCGGCAGAATGAACCGCCGAAACATGGACTCCGACAGCAGCGGCCCCTGCTGGCTGCCAAGGTCGTTACCGATGAAGAAGATGTCGATCGCCGCGCCGGCTGCCTCGAATATCCGTTCGCTGACCGCAGCATAGTAGTCGACGACGTGTGCGAGGATCGCGTCGACCAAAGCGGGCTCGTCGTACATCTTTAGATACATCTCTTCCATGCCGAGCAGATCGATCAGGTCGTGCCAGAACGGCGACCAATCGCCGCCGAGGACGGCGTATTGTCGGGCGAATCCCTCGGCCTCGGCGCGGATGTGCGAGACGTCCATCCAGGCGGGATCGGGCCACGCATACGCGTGCACGTCCCGCAGCGATGCACCGGCCAGCGGATGAAACGTGGGCTGTCCATATCCCAAGCCGACGCGTTCGACGCCGAAGGGCGTGCGGCTGGTCGCGCCGGGCGACAGCACGATCTCCGGACCGACGTACCGCGCGAACACGCGGCGGAAATCGTCGCCGAACCGCAGCCGCAACCCTTCATCGTCCAGCCCCAGCGATGCTTTGGCCTTGGCCCAGAAACCCTCCGAGGCCCCGCACCAGCACGGGACACGGTCCGGCTCCTCGTGGGCAAAAGCCGCCAATACTCTGTCTCGTGAATTCATACGCGTGTTCCGATCTGCTAACCGCCGTTCTGCAAAATGGAGATTAGGCTTGCATTCTTCACAGCAAACTGAGCGTCAATCGAGGTGATACACCTCTTCCATGTTCTTCCACCACTCGCCTTCCTTGCGATTTTGCAGCGGCCTCTGGCAGGGGTCCGTCTCCTTCCACCAACGTTTGACCTCGGAGTCGCGGGCCAGCTTCTTCATGTCCGCTTCGACATCATCGCCGACATATTCGAAATAGCCAAACAGATACCAATTGCCGTCGTCGAATTGCGTCAGGTAGATCGAGTAGTTCCGGATGTTCGCCTCCGTGACGGCCTGGTTGACGCTCGGCCACGGATGGGCGTGGAGTTTTTTGTAGTACTCCAGTTTCTCGGGCTTGACGCCGATCACCGCGCCGTAGCGCTGCACCTTCGGCGCGGCCCGGCAGCCAGCCAGCACAAGGGCCGTCAGCGTCAGCAGCATGATGGGCCGGAATCGGCCCGCCGGACATTGCATCACGGTATCTCCAAGGCTCATGGGTCCCTCACGCGAAAATAACATAAAGCACGACCATCGTAACGAAGAGAATCAGCGACAGGATGCGGTAATCGCCCAGGCCCTTCCACCCCGGGCTGGTCAAAGGCTCCCGCCAATTCGTCCAGACCAGACGCTGCTTCGCCGGCGTCAACGGCTCCGGCTTCCACAACGACACCACCCCGAGAATGACCGAGCAGATCACCGAGAGGTAGAAGGTAGACATCATACCCGGGATGTTCAGCTCCTTCCAGAAGGCCAGAGCGGGCCTTTCCTTGAACCAGTCCATCAGAAACACGGTCAGGCCGAGCGCGGAACCGACGTAGAGCGTAACCTGGGCGGCCAGACCCGAGGCCCGGCGCCAGAACACACCCCAGACGAACACCACCGTGATCGGCGGTGCGATCGCACAGATCAAATTGACACAACCCTGGTAAATGCTCTCGAACCGCGCGATGTAGGGGGACCAGGCGATCGCCAGGACCATGGCAAAGAAGGTAACCACCCGTCCGATGAGAACGAGCTGCTTGTCGGAAGTACGAGGGCGTAACGGCCTGTAAATGTCGTAGCTAAAAAGGGTCGCGATGGAGTTGAGCGCCCCCGAAACCGTCCCCATCAAAGCCGCCAGCAGCGCCGCCGCCACGATCCCTTTCAATCCCGGGGGCAGCAGCTCCTTGATGAGATGACTGTAGGTGTCGGCCGAATCCTCCAGGGCCGGAATCAGACCCTTGTTGATCAAGGCCAGGCAAATGGTCCCGGGCAGCACGAAGATGAACACCGGCAGAATCTTGATGAACCCCGCAAACAACGGACCCACCCGGGCGTGGTTTTCATCTTTGGCGCCGAGCACGCGCTGGACGATGGTCTGGTCGGCGCACCAATACCACAACCCGATGACGGGATAACCTAAGAACACGGAATACCAGGGCAGGTGGCTCGGGTCGTCGGCGCCTCGAAGAACGGTCAGCTTGACGGGCTCGACGCTGGCGCTGATGCCGGCCCAGCCGCCGACTTTGATATAACCTATGACGGTGATGCAAATCGCACCGAGCAACAATACGACCGTCTGGATGGACTCGGTGACAACGACCGCCAGGAGGCCGCCGATAATCGTATAGAGTCCCGTCAGGACCGAGATGACGATGATACTCGTCATGATCCTGATGCCGAACATGCCTTTGAGGACCAGAGCGCCGGTATAAAGCGAGAAACCGATGTGAATGAAGATCGCCGAGAAGACCGACAGGACGGCCAGCCAGTTGCGACAGGCCGCGTTGTAGCGCTTCTCCAAAAAATCGGGCAGCGTCGTGACCCGGGAACGAATGTAGAACGGCGCGAAGAACAACGACAGCGCGATCAGCGTGAAGGCCGCCATCCACTCCATGTTGCCGTAGGCCAGGCCGTTCATATACCCTTCCTCGGCCTGACTGACCAGATGGATGGTCGAGATGTTCGTCGAGAACAGGGCCAGCCCGATCACGGGCCAGCGCAGGGTCCCGCCGGCGAGAAAGTAATTCTCGCCCCCGGTCCCCCGCCGAAGCCTCAGACCGGCCAGGCACCCTATGGCAACGATGCCTAAGAGATAGAAAACGATAATCGCCAGGTCGATCCGCCCGATCTGGATTGCCGCCATAAAACCTTCCACAGGATATTCTCCCCATATCTGCAAAGTCGTAATTATGCACGATGGCCGCCGTGAGACAAACACAAAATTGCGTGGTGGTCGGCCACCGCTCTGGTAGAGTATAATCTGCCCGAATGAATGGAAAGGACGAAACGTATGAAGAGAAATCACGCCGTCACCGCATTCCTTGTTCTGATATTCTCGACCCTCGGTCTGTGCTCGACCGCTGCAACCTGGAAACGGCCGTGGCTGGGAGTGCACGTCATGTTGACCACAGCAAACAAGACCGAGCAGCTTGCCCGCGTCGTCAAAGATCTTGCTGAGATGGGAGTCAATGCCATCGTGGCCGAAATCAACTACGGCTACGAATACGAGTCCCACCCGGAATTGAGATCGGACAATCCCAGCAGCAGGGAATCGGTCAAAGCGCTGGTAGAGGAGTGCCAGGCGAATCATGTTCGGCTCATCCCCCAGTTCCAATGCCTCGGACACCAGTCGTGGAAGGCACGCACCTTCGGCCTGTTGACCGAGTACCCCCGGTTCGATGAAACGCCCGGAGCATACCCGAACAACGAAGGGATTTACTGCCGGAGCTGGTGTCCCCTGCATCCGGAGGTGAATCCCATCATATTCGACCTGATGGACGAACTGATCGAGGCGTTTGAAGCGAATGCCCTGCACGTGGGAATGGATGAGGTCTTTCTCATTGGCGAGGATGCCTGCCCTCGCTGCAAGGGCAAAAGCAGAGCGGAATTGTTCGCCAAAGCGGTGAACGACTACCACAAGCACATCGTGGGAAGACACAAGATCGAGATGCTCATGTGGGGAGACCGTCTGATCGACGCCGAGAAAATCAACTATGGCAAGTGGGAAGCCAGCGCCAACGGCACGGCGGGCGCCGTCGATCTTATCCCCAACGACATCATCATTTGCGATTGGCATTACGGACGAAGGCAGGCGTACGAATCCATACCCATGTTCTTGGAGAAAGGGTTTCGCGTCTGGCCGGCGAGCTGGCGTGAAACGGATGCGGCGAAAGATCTGATCGATTATTCCCGAACGTTCGACAGTCCAAAAATGGTGGGGCATTTGAATACAACCTGGGGCGCCGTGGCGATGGCCGAGCTGACGGCGTTTGAGCCGTTAGTGTATTCGACCGGTGCTTTTGCCCCCCGGCCTGCAACCTATCTGTCGGAAATCAAGGAATCGATGCAGAAGAAGTGGCCGAACAACCGGACGATCAACATCGTCTGTCACGGCCACAGCGTACCGGCCGGCTATTTCAAAACGCCGGTCGTGGATACCTTCAACGCGTATCCCCACCTGCTCCATGAGGCGCTGAAGAGGAAGTATCCGTTCGCCGTCATCAACGTGATCGTGACAGCCATCGGCGGGGAAAGCTCCGACAGCGGCGAAAAGCGGTTTGCCGACGACGTTCTTTCGCATCGGCCGGACGTCATCACGATCGATTATGCACTGAACGACCGCCGAATCGGCCTGGATAAATCACGGCAAGCCCTGACGTCCATGATCGAGCAAGCCCAGAGCCACGGCATCAAGATCATTCTCCTGACTCCCACGGGCGATCTTGGCGCCGATCTCAGCAATCCCGGGGACCCGCTGAATCGGCACGCCGAGCTGATCCGCGACCTGGCCCGCTCGCGCGGCGTCGGACTGGCCGACAGTCTGGCGGAATTCCAGGCCTATACCACCAACGGCGGTCGCCTGGAAGACCTGATGTCCCAGAGCAACCATCCCAATCGCAAAGGCCACGAGCTTGCCGCGAAGGCCTTGATGGAGTGGTTTTGAGTACGGAAGAGGAGTTTTTGCAGAATGGAGATCAGGCTTATGTTCTTCAAGCAAATCGTTGGTGTGATTTCCTTGAGGACGGAATTTAAATGCCAATACCGAAAGCACTTGCGTTCTCGGGAGGAAAAATCAAGAAGGAGATTTTTCTTCCCTGAAGTAAGCCTAATCTCCATTTTGCAAAAGTCCACCGCGGAACTGCACTTGGCATGACGAAGGGAGGTGCATCATGACGGGCATGACACGCAGAGCATTTGTCAGGGGTTCGATGGCCGGGGCGGTCGCAACGGCGTTGCCTTTTTCGCGCACCCGTGGAGCGAACGACACGGTTCGTGTCGGGGTCGCCGGTCTGCGCGGCCAGGGCCGAAGCCATATCGGGAATTTCCGTAACATTTCCGGAGTGCGGGTCGTGGCGCTGTGCGACGTGGATCGGAACATGCTGGAGCGCGAAGTCAAGAAGTTCAAGGACCGCAACGAGAAGGTTGACGCCTACGTCGACTGTCGCAGGATGCTCGAGGACGAGTCCATCGACGTGATCTCGATTGCTACGCCGGACCATTGGCACGTCCCTCTGGCGGCGTTGTCCGTCGTCGCCGGCAAGGACGTGTACGTGGAGAAGCCAATCAGCCATACCATTGCCGAGGGGCGCGTGCTGGTCGGCCTGGCACGCAAGCACCGGCGGATCGTCCAGCACGGCACACAGTCGCGCAGTTCCGAAGGCCTGCACGAGGCGATGGAGTACCTGCGGTCGGGAAAGCTCGGCAGGGTCCGCATGGCCAAGGCCATCAACAGCCAGCTCCGCGGTCCTATCGGTCGCAAGGCGGACACCGCGACCCCGCCCCACGTCAATTATGACCTCTGGCTGGGACCGGCCCCGCAACGACCGTTCAACCCGAACCGGTTTCACTACAACTGGCACTGGTTCTGGGACTACGGGACCGGCGACGCCGGCAACGACGGCATCCACCAGATCGACATCGCACGCTGGGGGCTCGGAGTGGAAATGCCCAAAGCCGTCTCGTGCAGCGGCGGCCAACTGTTCTACCGGGACGACCACGAGACGCCGGACACGCAAGTCGCCACCTTTGAATACGACGACGTGTACTTGATGTTTGAGATGCGGCTCTGGGCTCCGTATCCACACGAAGGCCACGACAACGGCAACATCTTCTACGCCGATAATGGAACCATGTCCATCGGAAGAAAGGGCTGGCAGGTGACATTCAAAGACGGAAAAGCCGGCCCGGGCGGTCCTCGCGGGGGCGGATCGCACACCGCCAATTTCATCAAGGCGGTGCGGAGTCGAAAGCCCAGCGACCTGAACGCCGACGTCGAGGTCGGACACCGCTCGGCGGTTCTCTGTCACATGGCCAATATCGCGACTCGAGTCGGCCGACGGCTGAGATTCGACGCGAGGCAGGAACGGTTTCTTGACGATCCTGAGGCGAACACGTATCTAACCAAACCGTACCGCAAAGGCTTCGAGCTGCCAACGCTCTGAGCGCAATGCGGACTGACGATCTCTTGAGAGCGTGAAAGGATATGTCCATGAACATGCACATCCGCGTGCTTGGCGCGATTGTCTTGACCGGCCTGGCTTTCAGTGCGGTCTCGCTCTGTGATGCAGAGTCGAGAGCAGTGGCCTCTTCATCACAGATCTCCATCGTTCCCGAGCCGGTCACGCTGGAACGACACACAGGCCAGTTTCGCGTGACGCCGCAAACGCGTGTGGCAGCGCCGGGCGAAGCCCGAGCCGAGGGCGTCAAGCTGATCGATTCCCTGGCGCCGGCGCTGGGATACCGCTTGAAGATGAGTGACGGCGCCTCGTCTCGCGGCAATTCGATACGGCTGCGCGTTGCATCGTCGGTAAGAGACCGGCTCGGCGAAGACGGATACGAGCTTGAGGTAACGAGCCGCTCGATCCACATCGCCGGAGGTGGCCCGGCCGGCCTGTTCTATGGCGTCCAGACCCTTCGACAACTGCTCCCGCCCGCCGTGTTCAGTCCCCGCAAGGCCGATGACGTGGACTGGACGGTGCCGTGTCTGCGCATCGTGGACCACCCCCGCTTTCAATGGCGCGGCCTGCTGATCGATCCGGCCCGGCATTTCATTCCCGTGCCGGACGTCAAGAAGTTCATCGACGTGATGGCCGTCCACAAGCTCAACCGCCTGCAAATCCACCTGACCGACAACGAAGGCTGGCGGATTGAAATCAAGAAATACCCGAAGCTCGCGAAACTCGGCTCGAAGATGGACTGGAATCTCCGCCGCCAGGGCGGAAGCGGGCCGCGTTGTTTGGGCTTTTACACGCAGGACGACATTCGCGAACTCGTTCGTTACGCCAAGGAGCGCCACATCACCATCGTGCCGGAGATCGAGATGCCCTTCCACACCGGGGCGGCCATCGTGGCTTACCCCGAGCTGGCCATCAACCCGGGCCGCCTCGCCGGCCTGCCGCTCGACCAGCGCTGGGCCCAAACCCGCGGCCTGATCGCACCCCGCCCCGAGACGGTCGCCTTTCTCCAGGACGTGCTGGCCGAAGTGATCGAGTTGTTTCCCAGCAAGTGCATCCATATCGGCGGCGACGAGGCCAACATCCGGCATTGGGCCGACGACCCCGAGATGCAGGCTCAGATGAAGCGGTTCAAGCTCAAGGACGCGCACGAGCTGCACAGTTGGTTTATCAAGCAGATGGACGCATTCCTTACGAGGAACGGACGACGCCTGGTCGGCTGGGACGAAATTCTCCAGGGCGGCCTCGCTCCCGGAGCCACCGTGATGAGTTGGCGCGGCACGAGCGGGGGCATTTCCGCTGCCAGAGCCGGCCATGACGTAGTGATGGCGCCGACCTCGCACACGTATTTCGACTATCGCCAGGCCCCAGACGAAACCGGGCTGGGCCGCAGCGTGATCGATTTGGAGAAGGTCTATTCCTTCGAGCCGATCCCGGCGGAACTCAACGCCGAACAAGCCAGGCACATCCTCGGCGGCCAGGGCCAGCTCTGGGGCGAGCTGATCGCCGATCAGCGGCGGCGCGATTTCATGGCGTTTCCCCGGGCATGCGCCCTGAGCGAAGTGCTCTGGTCGCCCAAAGAGGGTCGCAGCTTCCGCCCGTTCCTCCGCAAATTGGTCCCGCATCTGCGTCGCCTGGAACTTGCCCGGGTCAACTACCGGCCGCTGGAACCCTCTCTCATCAAGAGGATCGCACGCTCGGTGGAGAATTTCGATTACTTCACGAACAACTGGAACGTCGTTGGTTTGAAGGACTACACCCACGGCAGCCGCATCACGCCCGACAACAGACTGGTGCTCGCGCACAAGACACCCGTTGAGATTCGCATCGGACCCGACCGCACGCAACTGAGCCGGGAAAACCCGAAGCTGGCACGGGATGGCTGGATGCCGATCATCATCGTTACCGCCGAGAGAGAACAGGTCGATTACGAAGTGGCCTATTGGGCCACGCCACTGCCCGACGTGAAGGACTGGCGAAAGGCCTTCGATTGGCCGACGGAAGGCGAGAATTTCCTGAACTGGATCCGTGTCAAGGCCACGAACAATTCCGACAAGCCCGTTGAGGCAAGCGTCGAAATCGGACCGAATCCGCAAGTCAAGGCGCCGAGAACTCCCGAGCAGCAGAGTGTCGCGAAGGCTGACGCGGTGCATACCCGCAAGTACTCCTGGTCGTGGCAACTCGCGCCCGGCGGCTCACGCGAGGGAATCGCCCGATACACATTCTTCCCCGTCGACGACCCCGCCAAGTACGACCGCGAGGATGCACACCTGTGGCTCAAGCGCACCAAAGAATACTGGCGAGGCGTGATGGACCGTGCGGCCAAGATCGAAGTACCCTGCCGCAAAGCCACCGAAGCACTGCTGGCCGCCCACGTCTGCCAGTTGATCGCCAACGACCATGGCGAAGTGCATGGCGGCGAGGATTTCTACGACGTCTTTTACATCCGCGACGGCGCCTATCAAGTCATGGAACTGGAAGAGGCCGGGCTCATGGACGCCGCGGCCAAGGCGATCGAACTCTACCTCGTGCGCCAGCGCGACGACGGCCGATTCGAATCGCAGAAGGGCCAGTTCGACGCCAACGGCCAGGCGGTCTGGACCCTGTGGCAGTATTACCGGATCACGCGCGACCGAGCCTTCCTCGAACGCGTGTACCCCCAAATGGTGCGTGCGGCCCAGTGGACGATGAAGGCCCGGCGCACCACCGCGCCGCCCTTTGCCGGCCTGCTGCCCAGGGCCCCGGCCGACGGCGAGTGTCTCTGGGAAGCGCAGAACCATATCGTGGGCTACGACCTGTGGAATCTGCGCGCAATGCTCTGCACCGCCGAGGCCGCCCGAATCCTCGAGAGGCACGACGAGGCCGCTCAACTCCTGACCGAAGCCGACACATACCGCGCCGACATCGACACCGCCTGGAAAGACACCGGCCTGAAGCACTTCCCCCCGAGCTGGGAGAAAGACGGCACACACTGGGGCAATACCGAAACGCTCTGGCCCACCGAACTGTTCGAGCGCGACGACCCCCGCGTCGCCGCATTGAGCCGGCACGTCCGCCAGGATTTTGCCGGCGGGTACATCGAGGGCACGATCCAGTGGAAGGGACGCGGAAACGTCGATGCCATCCATCCCTACATGGGTGCGTACACGACCATGACCGATCTGGTCCGGGGCGAGCACGAGCAGGTCGTCGAGGACTTCTACTGGTACCTGCTCCATTCCACGGCCGCTCATGCGTTTCCCGAAGGAATCTACTACAAGAAACGCATGGCCTGGAGCCATACGATCCCGCACGTCACCGGGGCATGCAACTACGCGATCATGCTCCGCCACATGCTCGTCCATGAGGCCGGCGAGGAGTTGCATCTGCTGACCGCGGTTCCCGACTGGTGGCTCGGTGAAGGCAGAGAGATTCGCATCGAGCGATTGCCCACGCACTTCGGCGAAATGGCGCTGACGGTTCGCGGGACCGCCCGGGGCGTCGAGGTTGATCTGGATCCGCCGAAGCGAAATCCGCCCGAGCGCATCCTTCTCACGTTGCCGAAGTCGCGCCCGCTGGCAGGGTCGCTGCCCAACGTCCGCGTCGTACAACGGCCGGATCAGAAGAAACGCTGGGACTTCGCGACGTTGGTTGACCTCTACGAGCGGACATACGACTGGACCAAACCCAATGCGGTGAGTCTTACGACGGGCAAGCCCGCAACGTGCTCTCATGCCCTGCCGCCGCACCCGGCGAATCTCGCCAACGACGGACGAAGCGACGACACCGACAGTTACTGGGCCACCGACGTACAGCAGCACCCCGGAGACGCCTGGTGGCAGGTCGATCTCGGCAAGCCGACCCCGGTCGGCCGGGTCGTCGTGGTCGGCTACTACGGCGACACTCGGCACTACGGCTTCACCGTCGAAACTTCCACGGACGGCAAAGCATGGGACATGGTCGCCGACCGCAGAGACAACGCGACGCCCTCCACAAGAGATGGTTATACGTGCCGTTTCGCTCCCCGCCCGGTGCGCTACATTCGCGTGACCCAAACACGCAATTCCGCCAATCCCGGCCGGCACCTGGTGGAAGTGATGGCCTATGAAGAATAGCATCGAAAGGGCCGTTGCCCCGTTGTGAGTCTTTCAGCATCATAACGCCTGCAGTATCCTGTCAAACGTTACGTGCCCATGGGAGATTGCCTGCCGAGAGCACGTTCTATACACGCATGATCGCCGCTGATTTCGAGAAAGCTCGGCAGACCCGACATCAGTCCATTACAGGTTGGGCTCGCGCGAAAACAGGGTTGGAGATGCAGCGGCAGAGACCGCGTTTGGGGAAAAGAGCGTGAGAGAGCGTGTTCCTGAAATGCTCGAAGGATTGGACACGCGAGCATAGACACAACCCTGAGCTACTATGTACTCAAGTTGACTGATTTTTGTATTGGTTTTCATGCGGCCACCAGGAGTCGCT